>JAHEZE010000011.1 GCA_023251235.1 Sphingobacteriales bacterium
AAAAACAAAGAAAAGAGGCCTTTTTGATTTAGTTTTGCCAAGGCAAAAAAATCGACAATGGCTCAGGAAATACTTTCAGAAGATACCCGTAATATCCTTGGACTTCAATTGCCTACTGATCCCCGTTGGGTAAACCTGATAGAAAAATCTTTAGAAGAAATTCTTACCGACCATGCATACTGCGAACAGAAAGCTGCAACATCCTGTATATCCCTTATTCAATGTTACAGTGATAAAGAAAAACTGGTAACTGAACTATCTCCTATTGTAACAGAAGAATGGGGGCATTTCCGATTAGTACTGGCAGAATTGAAAAAACGAAACCTTAAACTGGGTAAGCAACGAAAAGATGAATACGTAAATAAGCTTATTGAGTTTCAAATAAAAGGCGGCAGCATTAAAGACAGGTTATTAGATCAATTATTAACGATGGCATTGATAGAGGCAAGAAGCTGTGAACGATTCAAAAGACTAAGTGAAGGATTGCAAGATAAATATTTAAGTAATTTTTACCGGCGTTTTATGGAAAGTGAGGCGGGTCATTATACCCTTTTTATTGAGTTAGCGGAAAGCTATATTGAAAAAGAAAAAGTCCGTATCCGTTGGAAAGAGTGGCTGGCATATGAAGCCGGAATAATCGGGAATTTAGAAATAAGAGGGGACCGCATTCATTAATCTCAATATTTTATTTTCTCCAATCGTTTTATGTCTTTCAGATGCTGATTTGCAAGTAATTTCTGAGTATTTTGCTTTATCAAAATGCTAAATATCACTGATACCAATCTTTTGAAAGCTACCCGTAGTTTTGGTTTTGAGTCTCCATTTGAAATCAATCTGATCAGTAATGGATTAATTAACTCGACATTTAAAATTTCTGATAAGTTCAAAACAATCATTCTTCAAAAATTAAACCACTATGTTTTTAAACAGCCAGAGGATATTGTCAACAATTATCTAAAAATTTACGATTATTTAAAAAATCATACTGACTACTCAATTCCCGCCCCTGTAAAAACGATTGATCATGACAACTACTTTAGGGATGAGGCAATGAATTGCTGGCGGGCAACTTGTTTTATTGAAGGCACGTTTACACCGGAAATTCCTAAAGTTCCTGAAGAAGCTTATTTGGCCGCTATTTCCTTTGGCAATTTTACAAAAGCATTATCCGGTTTTAATATCTCTGAATTGAAAACTATTATTCCGAAATTCCATGATCTTGCATTTCGATATGAACAGTTTCTTGAGGCATTGAAAAAAGGATCGGTTGAAAGAAAAGAGAAAGCTGCAAACGAGATTGAATATCTTAAAATCCAAAAAAGCCCGGTTGATTTTTATACAGGCATTACTACAAACCCTGAGTATAGGCTGAGAGTCATGCATCATGATGCAAAACTGAGTAATATTCTTTTTGATCAGAAAACAAACAAAGTAATTTGCCCCGTTGATTTTGATACTATTCAACCTGGTTATTTCTTTTCAGACCTTGGTGATATGATTCGTTCTATGGCCTGTACCCAATCTGAAAGCTCGGTTGATTTTTCATCTATCGACATTCATCCTGATTTCTATAAAGCATTGATGAATGGTTATAAGGAAGCTATAAAAGATGAATTCACTGTTGCTGAGAAAAAGAATATCCATTATTCCGGGCTAATCATGATTTATATGCAGGCTTTGCGTTACATGACAGACTACCTTAACAATGATATTTATTACCGGATAGAATACAAAGAACAGAATTTTGACAGGGCAAAGAACCAACTGGTATTATTGAAAAAGCTGGAGGGATTTTTGAAAAGGGAATATCAGTTTTCTGTTTGATCAAGTAGTCTCACCCCATCCCCCGCTTCCGATGCAAATACATCTGGTTTATAGCCAATTTGTTTTTCATAATACAAACTTAGTTCAGCTATAAAATAATCATAGCGGTTTTTCTTCACCAAAGCAATGGCACAGCCACCAAACCCTGCGCCGGTCATGCGGGCACCGATACAGCTATCAAAAGATTTACAAAAATCAACAATCGTATCCAGCTCTTTTCCGGATACTTCATAAAATTCTTTCAGTGATTGATGTGAGGCGTACATCAGTTTGCCGAAAGTAAAAAGGTCTCTGGCTTTTAAAGCATCCACCGCTTCTCCTACCCTTAAATTTTCTGCAATCACATGTAACGCTCTTCTTTCCAGCACAGGGTCATTTATCAAATGACGGTGAGCTGAATATTCATGAAAATTTATCGCACATAAATGTTGTACGGGCAATTCTTTTTTTAAAGCTTTTAATGCTTTACCGCATTCGGTAAATCGTTCATTATATTTTGACTCAACCAGGTTCCTTGGCTTATTGCTGTTGATAATGGTAAGTACATAGTCTCTGGTTTCAAAAGGAAGATATTCATAGACCAGTGTATCACAATTCAGCAGGATAGCATTGTCTTTTTTACCAAAGGCAACTGCAAACTGATCCATGATCCCGCAATTCACTCCAATAAATTCATTTTCTACTTTTTTACAAAGCAGTGAAATGTCTTTTAAAGAAATATTCAGTCCAAAAAGGTTAGACACTGCAAATGCAGTCAATACTTCAATAGCGGCTGATGAAGATAAACCTGATCCAATCGGCAAGTCACCATAGAATAACATGTTCAATCCTGATACTGAATGCCCGTTTTGTATTAGTTCATTGATTACTCCCAATGGATAATTGAACCACTGGCTGCCGGCTTTAGAATAAGATTCCTGGAGGTGCAAATCTGCAGCTTCCGGGAAATTCATGCATTGAAAACGTAGCCGCTTATCCGTGTTTTTCGAAACAGCAAGATAGGTTCCCATTGAAATGGCACAGGGCATTACGCAGCCACCATTATAATCAATATGCTCTCCTATCAGGTTCACACGGCCGGGGCAAAAAAAGATTTGTTGAGGTTCCTGATGAAATCTGATTCGGAATTCCTGAACAAGATTAACTTTCATTGACTGATTTATATTAATTTGAAACTTTATGAGTATAGAAAAAAAATACTGTCTTAAAAATTCTGCAGGTGAAGATATTTATTTGTTCACACTACGCAATGCAAGTAACATAGAAGTTTGTATTTCCAATTACGGTGCCATCATTACATCTTACAAAATAAATGGACTAAATATTGCGCTTGGCTTTGAAGATATCCGTGATTATTTTTCTCAAGATTATCTTGCCGTATATCCTTATTTCGGATGCATTGTAGGACGGTACGCCAACCGTATTAAAAACGCCAGCTTTTATATGGGTTCTGATTTTTTTTTAGTTTCTAAGAATATGGGCGAAGATCAATTGCATGGTGGTCTTGAAGGATTCGATAAAAAAGTATGGGAAATTGTTCCATCTGCTAATGCAATCAATGCGGTCACCTTTAAATATATCAGTAAAGATGGAGAAGAGGGCTTTCCTGGTAATCTCACTGTCACTATTAGTTTTGAATTGAATGAGGAAAATGAATTGATAATAGTAACAAGAGCAACTACGGATAAAACCACAGCAATTAATCTCACCCATCATGATTATTTTAATCTGAATGAGTTTGGAACTATTGATAAGCATCTTCTGAAAATAAATGCTGGCTATTATCTTGGGCAGGATGCTAACCTGGTTACTGATGGCAATCTTGTATCTGTTGCCGGTACATCGCTTGACTTCAGAAATTTCCGTGCAGTTGATGCATTGTGGAACCCTGATGATGGTTATGATCAGACTTTTGTAATTGATAAAAAAGAAAATGAATTAAGTCTCTGTGCTGAATGTATTGGTGATATTACAAAACTTCGTCTGCAGGTCTTTACCACAGAGCCTTCAGTTCATTTTTATACTGGCAGATGGATACCTTTTATAGAAAGAAATAATAAAAAATATTTCGGTCCTTATTCAGGATTGTGTTTTGAAACACAAAAGCATCCGAATTCAATTAATATTCCTCACTTCCCTGATACTATTCTGCGACCGGGGGAAGAATATTATGAGAAAACAATTTATAAAATTTCTGCGGCTGAAGTAAAATAGTCCAGTTCACTTCTTAGATCCAGAAAAGAATATTGCTTCATCAGCTCTCTTGTTTTTGCCGCATGTATTTGTAAAAAATCTTTATGAGCTATTGTTGTTGGTTGAAAGGCTTTATGTTTTCTTGCAATGACAATTTTTTTCACTTCTTCCATTATCTTATTGGACTCTTCATTAATAAAGTGTTCAGAAAATTTATCCAACACAAATTCTGTGGCCATATAATTGGGGTGTACAAGATCAATGTCATAAAAACGATAATCCCTTAACACATCAATCACTAACTCATATGCAGGAAAATAATGAAGCCGGTCGGATTGACTTACCATGTAATGCACTGCCTCAATCAATCTCGCCTTACTGCGATTATTCTCAATCACACCGTCTCTGATATGCCGAACCGGACTAATAGTGAAAATGATATTGAGCTTAGGATTAAATTGGATCAATTGACGGTAACAATTATCAAGTGCTGAAATAATTTCATCACTACCCGACAGATGTTTATTAAACCACTGTGCAGGTGCACGATGACAATTAGCAACGCCGGCCCCCTCTAAATCTCCCTCAACGGGGGGAACTCTTGAAAACTCTGATATCAATCGATACGAAAATGATGAACCCAGTGTAATTATTATCCAGTCAGATTCTTTTAAAAACTCATGGGCTGCTTTCTGTGATTGATTGATATTTTTTAAACACTCATCCTTATTAATATTTGAAAAACGGCTGTGATGCTGCCAACTATTCCAGACTTCATTCAAAAGAAAAAGATCGGCTTCTTTATATTGTTTGTTTTGAATATAGGAAATAAGACTTTTACATACACTTGAAGGATCAAAGAGAATTCCATTTGGATTTTGCATCACCGAAAATTTCATTTCACTTAATGTATTACCAATATGTTCAGTAAAACATGATCCGACTAATAGAATCTTATCCCTGTAGTTAAGTTTTCTTTCCGGCGATTTGATTTGTATAGGTAGTTGAAATTGCATAACTGTTATTTATATGACAAGGTCATTGTTTTACCTTCTTGCAATAAATTCCATTTCTGAATAAGTTGATTAGCTAAATTTCTGATTTTTTCCATCTTCAACTCATCAATAGGTAATGCTTTACTGCCTTCCACATCATTAATTGATGTAAAGATTTCAATAAAATTTTCCATTTTGCCCTGTGCAAATTCAATAGTAAGCATATTCACCAATTGTTCAGCAAAAAGAGCTTCTTCAGTAAGCTGAAAGTTGCGCTGAGCTTTCGGCAAATCAAATTCACTGATATCAGTTCCGGCTGCTACCATGCCATAAAAAGCATTTTTTAATGGCATTAATGTCTCCACTACAAAATGACAAAGATCATGAATAATAAAAAATGAACTGACATGTTTCCAGCTAACTGATCCATCCTCTCTTTTACAGGATAAGATATGATCTCCGTTAAAGTTTTTTGTAAAAAGGATTTCCATTAAACAAATATTTCTTCTGCAATCCGGAGGCTTTCATTCAATGCCTCTTTATTAAGTTTGGTTGAAATATTATTTTCCTCAAAATAATTGATCATCCACCCTGTATTCATATTTCCAATAAGTTCATCATTGGCCATAGGACAACCACCAATACCTTTTAAAGCTCCATCAAATCGGGTGCAACCGGCTTTTAGAGCGGCTTCCAGTTTATTTTTCCAGTTTTCCGGTGAAGAATGCAAATGAACTCCTATCTCCGTTCCGGGTAATGTTTCAATCAAATACCTTGTAATATCATTTACCTGTTCCGGTGTTGCTATGCCAACGGTATCGGCAAGTGAAATAATTTCTATGTCAAACTCCAATAAACTTTCCACGTAATTAAATACAATTTCTTCATCATACACGTCTCCATAAGGATTGCCAAAGCCCATTGAAATATAAATTACCAGTTTCTTCCCGGCCTTAGTACAAAGAGTTTGAATTTCTTCTACTCTGTTTAAAGATTCACTGATTGTAGAATTTGTATTCCGGAGTTGAAAAGTTTCTGAAACCGAAAATGGAAAACCAAGATAAGTTATCTCATCATACATACAGGCATCAATGGCCCCGCGCAGATTGGCGACAATCGCCAATAATTTTGTGTTGGTTGTTGCCAGATCCAGCTTCCTGGTTACATCCCTGGTGTCTGCCATTTGAGGAATAGCTTTTTCAGAAACAAAACTTCCATAGTCAATTGTATCAAATCCAACTTTCAGTAAAGAGTTGATATAAGCAATTTTATTTTCCGTTGAAATTAAATTCTTCCATCCCTGCATGGCATCACGGGGGCATTCAATCAGTTTTATTTCAGAAGTATTCATTAGGGAGTAAAGTTACTACTTGACAGGTAAGTTATTTTTTTAAGCCATTTATCTTTTCCCTTAATGCATTAAAAAAACGATTTCTGTCTTTCTCACCTGTTTTGCTGATTAATGTAGAGCGGCTAAGCAGTGTATCAAAAGAACTAATTACTTTGTTTGAGAACCGGGAGTCCTTGGTAAATAAATAATGAAAAACACCATAAGTTACCATCGCCATTTTTTTCCCATCAAGATTTGCCACCATAGTGTTATTTCCAAGTATCAGTTCGTTAACATAAAATTGAATTGGAGCTTTATAAGAAACTTCAGTTGCACCCGGCATAAACTTAAATCCTTTTTCTGCCTGCAATTGTAAATGGTCAATCATTTTTTGAAAAGAACGAATGACAGAATCAAAATCTTCCTGTGTTTTAAAATTCCCGGCATCTCTGTAATAAGCAATCTGGTTGATAGTGCTGTACATACTTTCAAGATTCCATAATTCAACACACGGTATTTGATTATATTCTTCCAGTATCTTTTGCCCAAGTAAATAACAATCATTGAAAGGGAATTCTTCAAATGAAAATGTCTTGTTACTAAGACTAGCTTCGTTATTAATTGTTTTAGACCAAAAGAAAGTTTTGAATGCAGCTAATTCGGGGAAAAGGTAAAAATTCCAGATGGTAGAATCCTTGCACAAATAATGCATCTCCCTTGACTTAAATGAATTGAAATATTTGAATTGCATAAAAACCTCTTTCAAATAATCAACAAATTCCTTTGGGGTTCCATTCATTCCCGGTGCTTCAAATAAAACAGTTTCATTTTCCAGGTGAAGCAATTGGTCAATAGAAAGATGATAATGTTGGCAAATACGTTTCAATTCAATAAGGCTGATGGGCTTTTCCCCTCTTATTCGCCTGTATGCACTATCTGCACTTATTTCAAGCAAATCGCAAAGCTCATCCACCAATGATAAATGTGGGGGCAGGCTTTCTTTCAGATAGTTAAAAAGTTGCTGTTGGATCTCGTTGGTCTCCATTTGATGTAAAAATTACGGAAAATCCGTAAAACTCAAATTTTGATTATTGATTTTTCAAAAATTTGAACTCGCCATAGCAGCTCAAATGAATTTATGAGACTATACGTAAATAGATTTCAGGATTAAACTTAAAAATTACTATTAATACAATCATTGTAGGGAAAAGCCATTTTGAATGACTCATGTGCTGTTTCATTTTTGTTCTGTAATCATTTTAAACCTCAAAAAAGAAAAATCATGAAACCAGCGATCTTAATTTCTTGCATTATGTTCTGTTTGTCAAATTTTACTAGTGCACAGTTAGAGGTGAAGCAGGACAATTATAATGCAGCAGCAACTATTACTATTTCAGAATCACCCAAACACCGGATTAATTTTTATGTAGTTAATAAACCAAAAACACTGGATCTTTTTAGCCGGTTGGTAATTTGGAGAGCAAGGATAAGGGGCATGAGTCGTAGAAATAAATTTATTGTAGTTGTTTCCCGGTCTTCTAAAGAAGCAAGTGAAAAAATACTTGATTATCTGAATAAAAAAAATGCTTTAATAGGAAGTCTCTGGTTCGATTCACATGGACATTATGCAAATGGCTACTCTTCATTTTCCCTGGGGAATGACCAATTTAGTTATAAAACTATTCATGACACCTCCTATACAAAATACCTTCGTTTTCTTTCAGATTATTGTGATGTAAATACAAAAGTTGCAATTGGATCATGCTACAGCGGGGCCACTTACCAAAAACCTGAACATAATGGAATACCACCAACAAGGATGAATGGAGATTCCTTAGTGATTGGTCTTGCCAATATTTTGCCAACAGCAACTGTGTATGGAACAGGCGGATGGGTAATGACAAAACCCGGAATTTTTGCAAGACATAAATATGCTTTGGCTGGTTACCCATTACAAAAAAGATTTAAGGATAAAGTCTATAAACCCGTTTGGGAAAATATGGGAGTCTGGTATAGCTACAATATTTGTTCAAATGTATATGCCAAAGTAAATACACTTTCGCTTAGCAGGATGGGAACAATTAATGTAAAAGGTGTAACTTATCTGGATAAAGAAAGTAGTAAGAAGAAATTAGTCAAGAACCTTGATAAACTTAGGAACGGGCTTGTAAAGTCATAAAAAAAATTATCAATTTTTTCTTAAACTCGTAAAAAAGAAATCATGAGAAAATTCATCACTTTTTCGGTTTTGCTTCTTCTTGCCATTCAAATGGAGGCGCAAAAATCCAAAAGACAAAAACAATTCAGCATTGCCATTATGAATGTCCAGACTGCAATGCCTTTTGATAAATTCAGTGCTTTACTTTATAAAGATCTGCATCCCGGTGTTGAAGCAGGAATTGGGTTTAACTGGAAAGTGAAACGTAAGCATGATTGGTACCAGGAATTTAAAGCAGGTTATTTCTTTCATCGCTTTGTACAGCATGGTATTCCTGTTTATACAAATTTTGGGTACAGGTATAAATTTTCAAGCAAGTTATCCCTTGCTACATCAATTGGCGCAGGCTATCTTCATTCTATTCCTGCCACAGCAAAATTCAAACTCGCTTCAAACGGCACTTATGAAAAAAATATTGGTGTTGGAAGAGTGCAGGCAATGGCAATTTATTCGTTGGGTGCAGGATATATTTTTAGATCTTCTACACAAAAGCCATTCAAGCTTTTTGCAAGTTATCAGCAGAGAATACAAATGCCATTTGTAAAATCTTATGTTCCTATTCTGCCATATAGCAGTTTTATGATTGGTATCAGTAAATCATTAATCAGAAAAAATAAATAATTTATGAAACCCTTTATCTATATAAGCTTTTTTACTGTTTTCATTTTTCTTTCCTGCAACAAACCACAGATTGGCAAAACGAAAGTAGTTGGAGTGGCAATCCCATGGTCAGACTCAAGCAGTATCCATCCAAAAAATATTGCTTTCAGAAATTTAATAGAGAAATATAATAAAAAAGGATTGCCGGGAATTTCTTTACTTGTAACAGACAAAAATGGAACATGGGTTGGTGCTACAGGGAAAGCAGATCTTACTAATAATATTGATTTTGTTCCAGGAACTGTTTCGAAAGTTGCGAGCATCACAAAACTTTTTATTGGCACACTGGTTTTTAAATTAATGGAAGATTCAGTAACTACAGGAATTGGCTATAAGGATATTAATACGAAAATTTCAAAATGGTTGCCTTCCGGAGTTATCAATAAACTTCCCAATGGAAACTTAGTTACTCTTGGCCAATGTATGAATCATGAAACAGGAATTCCTGATGTGATTGAAGAAGATCCTTTTTACCTGGCTGTATTAAATAATCCCAATAAAAAATGGAGAGCAGAAGAATTGCTTGAGTTTATTTACAATAAAACTCCTTTATTCAAACCATCGGATACAGCAATTTATTCCAATACCAACACAATTCTTGTAACAATGGTTATTGAAGCAGCGACAGGTAAAAATCATGCTGATTTATTGAAACAATATGTTTTGAATCCATTGAACCTGGCAAACACTTTTTACCAACCACATGATAAATTACCCAATAGTGTAGCACAGGGATATTTTGATCTTTATAACAATAATACAATTATCAATGTTTCCAACCTCGTTACAGGAAGCGGAAATGGTTATGGCGGCATTTACAGTAATCTTTTTGATTTGCAAAAATTTCTAAATGCATTATTGGTTCAAAGAACATTTTTGAAGCCTTCGTCAATGGCTATTATGGAAACCTATGGCAAGTCCGATGATCCAAACCAATATGGATATGGAATTATGAAAAAATTTATCAGTCGTGGAATTAATGCCGGCTATGGACACAGTGGCCGGGATCTTGGCTACACTGCCAACATGTTTTATTTTACCAATAAGAAAGTGTCACATATCTTCTTTATTAATTATGGTACGGATGCTGATAGTGGATTAAAACAAGTCTTCAAAGATTTCCAGGAGGAATTATTGAATCTTACTCTTAATTAAAGACTCTGACGTTGTTTCATTGCTTCAAATAAAATAATCCCCGTTGCCACTGAAACATTCAAGCTTTCAAAATCCCCACTCATGGGGATTTTTATTTTTTCATCACAAGCCTTTAACAGAGCGGGATAAATCCCTTTTTCTTCACTGCCAATAACTAAAGCGCAAGGCTCAGTAAAATCAACTTCAATAATACTTTTTGCGGCCTTCATTTCACTGGCATAAACTTTTATACCATTCAGATGCAATTCATCAATTGTTTTTAATAAACTACTTACTCTGCAAACGGGTATTTTTTCCAAAGCGCCGGCTGATGTCAGAATCGCATCTTCATTTAATGCTCCAATTCCTTTATCCGGAATAATAATGGCTTGCACTCCCATGCAATAAGCAGTACGGGCTATGCCACCGATATTCCTGATATCAGTTATTCCATCCAGTATGAGGAAAAGCGGGGTCTCTCCTTTTTCTATTACAAAGGATATGATATCCTGCAGATTTATGTACTGTACTTTAGCTATCTGTGCTACACAGCCTTCATGATTGGTAATATTAAAAGCATTGAGTTTGGCTACCGGAACATAATTAACAGGAATAGCATTTTGCAGTGCCATTTTTTTAATTTCATTTACCTGGCTGCCGATTACTTTTGTATCAAGATAAATTCTGTCCAGTGCCTGCCCGGTTTGCAAAGCCTTCATCACGGCTTGACGGCCAATTACCAAAGAATTTTTCCTGGGACGATTTTGGTGTCTGAAATTTTTCACTTGTCAAATGTATTATAAACTAAAAACCCTGCAAGTTTTTCCAAACTCACAGAGTCTTCGTAATTCCCCTTTAAGAGGATTTAGAGGGTTTTTATTCCAAAAGCTTTTTTCACTTTTCCTACATAATCCAGCTTTTCCCAGGTAAACAATTCTACTTTTCTTTTTGCCACTCTGCCATCAGGAGAAACAAATGTTTTTTCAACAATTTGCGGGCTGCGACCCATATGTCCGTATGCGGCTGTTTCGCTGTAAATAGGATTGCGAAGTTTCAATCGGCTTTCAATAAAGTAGGGACGCATATCAAAAATCTTACTCACCTTATCTCCAATCTCAGCATCAGTCATTTTTACTTTTGCTGATCCGTATGTATTTACATTAATGCTGGTCGGTTGAGCTATACCGATTGCATAGGATACTTGTACCAGCACTTCATCACACACTCCTGCAGCTACCAGGTTCTTTGCAATATGTCGTGTTGCATAGGCTGCGCTTCTATCGACCTTACTTGGGTCCTTTCCACTAAATGCGCCACCACCATGAGCTCCTTTACCGCCATAGGTATCAACAATGATTTTTCTACCGGTTAAGCCGGTATCACCATGCGGCCCACCAATTACAAATTTTCCGGTTGGGTTGATATGATACTTGATCTTATCATTAAACTGTTTCTGAACAGATTTTTTACATTTCCCTTTCACCCTTGGAATGAGAATGTTGATAATATCTTTTCTGATTTTCTCCTGGCTTATGTTATCATCATGTTGTGTGGAAACTACAATTGCATCAATACGGATCGGGGTATTATTATCGTCATATTCCAGTGTAACCTGGCTTTTAGCATCCGGCCTCAGGTATTTAATCTGTTTATTCTCTCTGCGCAAAGCAGCTAACTCAATTAGCAGTTTATGAGCAAGATCCAGTGCTAAGGGCATATAATTGTCTGTTTCATTACAAGCATACCCAAACATCATTCCCTGGTCACCGGCGCCCTGTTCTTCTTTCTTTTTTCTGTCCACACCCTGATTGATGTCAGGTGATTGTTCATGAATAGCAGAGAATACTCCGCAACTGTTTGCTTCAAACATGTATTCGCTTTTAGTATATCCTATCCTGCGAATAACTTCACGGGCAATCTCCTGTACATCCAGGTAAGCTTTGGATTTCACTTCTCCTGCCAATACTACTTGGCCAGTAGTTACAAGTGTCTCACAGGCAACTTTAGAATTTGGATCAAAAGCAAGAAAATTGTCGATCAAAGCATCACTTATCTGATCGGCTATTTTGTCCGGGTGCCCCTCGGATACGCTTTCAGAAGTAAACAAATATGGCATTCAATTTCAGATTTAATATTTATAATTTTTATTTATTATCCCGGCGTTTGGTTCTCTATTAAGCTTTGTTGCGTCGCACTCTTCAGCGCTTTGTCCGCAATTGAGCTAAAGGAAATTCAAAAGCCCCTTAAGATTTTGGGGCTTATTCGGGTGTAAAGATAACACCCGGCACAATTCAATTGAATACATTTATCCACTAAATTTTCGAATAAACGATTCGCAATTTCATTTTTTGTGTAGCATGATTACCGCCCCCCAATCTTACACGGCCAACACCTAAATTTGAATTGATCTGGAGGGGTACTGAAATATAGTTTCCGGTATTGGAAGCATTACCCGTTTTCATTTCATCATAAATAAAATGATGAGTAAGCAGTCTGAAATTATGAAGGGGTTCTTTCTGAGTAAAAATATTCTGAATATAACGGGTGATATTAAATTTCCAGGTCCGGATGATATTGCCTGCACCATCTACTCCATTTTTCCCATACATACCGAATTGTTGCTGGCGTACTCCTGTATTATCAATTTCGAAATCATAGGGAATGGCCTTAAATTTTGATATAGATGAATCATACAAATCAAGAAATAATGCCTGTGGTGGAAAGAAGTTTTTATCAGAAACATCATACACTTCTTCCATGGTCAGTTCAGCACGGTGTACAATTCTGTTACTGAGATTTTGAAGGCCGGGTATTTTTAAAGCGGCATAGCTGCCGGGAGCATTAATTAAATAAACGAAGTTATCAGGCGTTGTCCCCCCTTGTGCCGACAATAATGGAGTTCCGGAATAATTCCTTTCGATAAAGTTGTGATGAGCTGATGCCCCGGTAAAAGTGAAATACGATACAGTCGTATCTTGTTTTCCGCCTTTAGTATACCGGTAATATATTGCCAGCTTGGTATTAGGATCATTGGCTAAACCAAATGCCATTAATGCATTTCCGAACAAAGGATCTGCTTCAATGGCAAATCCTTTGAAATAAGTTTTAAAAGCTGAATCAGAAGCATATGCATTGGTTGAATCATACCCCGGGCCTTTTAATAACCTTATTCCAAAGTTATCATTCAGTTTAATCCGTAATTGATTCGCCGTCGTATCCTGTAAAACTTTTACTGAATCTTTTAATGAATAAGGGAAAAAATCTTTGGAGCCCAATAGGTTGGAATAAGTAAAGTTTTGCTGGCGAACCTGGTAAAGAGTATCTGCCCTGAAAACATTGGATTGATCCATTTCATAAACCTTGAAACGTTGTGTTGCCAGACTGTCTCCATAAGTTCCCTTCCATCCAAGAACAAAAACCACTGAATCAAAATACAGGCTGTCTGTATTGGTGATGCCTGAAAAAGTCCATTTGTAAGAAGAAGGTTTGAGTTCCAGGAAAAGTTTTGCATTGGTTTTTCCAAAAATCGGATCATTGAAAATATTTCCGATTAAATGATTCTCGGTGTTGCCGATCAGTAATGAATCATCAGTAGCTGTAAATAGACCGTTGTAGGCTTCAACAGTGAGGGAAGTATCAAAAGTAGTAACCCCATCCACCCCGGGAATGATATCATCACCCAGGTTAGTTGTTTCACTAATTTTTTTGCAGGAAGAAAAAGCCAGGAAAAGAACCAAAAAAAGAAATAAAGCAGCAGGTTTTATTTTCTTCACAAATAATGTTTTAAGGGACAAATCAGTTTTGATATTGGTTTTATTTTACCGCGTTGCAAGGTCGCTATACAATTGTAAATAGTCTGTTAAATCAGATTCAGGATTATACAATAATGTTTTTTTGCCACGTATCTTGGTGAATTCCTCTGCCAGCTTTTTTTCAATCTTATCTGTTCCAAAAGTTATTGCATCGGCGTAAGTGGCCCCCCCTCTGAAAAGAGCAGTATTTGTAGTCTCTTTAAACACTTCCAGATCCTTATCTTTAATACTCGCATGTATTAAAGCTTTTTTTAAAAATTGGTTTCCCAATTTTTCTTTAAATGTATTCTGGCCAATAGTAAAAATTATTTTGCTTTGGGAAAAAACCGGCTCCTTTTTATAAACTGTTTTCAGGTAAGCAGGAATCAATCCTGACATCCAGCCACTGCAATGGATAATATCAGGTGGCCATCCGAATTTTTTTACGGTTTCCAAAGCCCCTTTGCAAAAAAATACGGTACGAAGGTCATTATCAGCATACCACTTTTCATGCTCATCATAAAAAACGAATTTCCTTTTGAAAAGATCCTCATTATCCAGGAAATAAATCTGCAACCTTGCATTGGGAAGAGAAGCTACTTTAATCTGCAATGGCATATCATCACTGTCCACGGAAATATTTATTCCGGATAACCTAACCACTTCATGTAAGCGATGACGACGTTCGTTTATGACTCCAAAACGGGGCATAATACAGCGAACTTCAAAACCCGAATCATTTGTTTTTATTGCCAGCCTGTTCACAATTTCTGAAAACTCAGTAAGTTCCAGGTATGGTGATATTTCATTGGCAATAAACAGAATTCTTTTCTTTGCTGACATCTTGTGCTTGTTTGAGTTTATTCCCTTAACCAGTTAATTTCAGAAGTAAAATTTTGGGATGGGCGCAAAAGTAAACATTTTATTCCGATATTGAACTCGAAAAAGGCCTTGTACAGTTAATTTGAACTGAAATGATTTTATTAAAAAAACCAGAGCATCTTCGGTCTTTTCTGGAAAAAAAGAGAGCTGAAGGATTAAATATTGGGTTGGTGCCAACAATGGGAGCACTGCACCCCGGGCATTTGTCATTGCTCGAAAAGGCAAAGAAAGAAAATGATATTGCTGTTTGCAGCATTTTTGTAAATCCAACTCAATTCAATGATTCGGATGATTTTAAAAAATATCCCGTAACGATTGAACAGGATATCTATTTGTTAGAAACCGGAGGATGTGATCTGCTTTTTATGCCATCTGTAAATGGAATTTATCCGGATGGTACAGAAAACCTCAGGCATTATGCTATCGGTCATCTTGAAACAATTTTGGAAGGGAAATACAGGCCTGGACATTTTCAGGGAGTTTGTCAGGTAGTTCACCGGCTGTTGGAAATAATATTTCCAGATAAACTTTATCTTGGGCAGAAGGATTACCAGCAATGTATGGTAATAAAGAAGTTAATTGAACTTACAGGTTTAAATGAAAAAACAGGTTGTATCATCTGCCCAACTTTACGTGAGCATGATGGACTGGCAATGAGTAGCCGGAACCTTCGTTTAAATGAAGAAGAAAGAAATAAAGCCGTGTTGATTTCAAGGGCATTAAAATTTATTAAAGACAATCTTCAGCGGGGAAACATCATGCAGATAAAAAATGATGCAATGAAAATGCTGTATCAAAATAGTTTCAAAATTGATTACGTTGAAGTAGCTGATGCGGGTACGTTGCAAGAAGTGGAAAACTGGGATGGCAAACAAAAATTGATTGCCCTGGCAGCTGCTTTTATTAATAAAGTGCGGCTGATTGACAATATGATTATTAATTAAATCTTACAATTTCCATTCACTTCAATACTGTAATTTTGCCTCACGAAAGAAGGAAATAAACTTTTAAAGCAATTATATATGCTTATTTTATGAAGATCAATTTCCCCGCATTTTTAAAATATCTTTTCTTTTTTATTTTAGGTATTTTTTTTGTTTGGCTTTCAGTTAAAAATATTAATTATGAAAATTGGGAACAGATAAAGGATGCAGTTGCCAATGGCCGTAAATGGGTAATTATCCCGGTAATATTTATGCTTTTGCTGGCACATTACAGCCGGGCGATGAGATGGAAACTTTTAATGGAGCCATTAGGTTATCAACCATCCAACTTTAATGCTTTTGCCGCTGTGATGATTGGATACCTGGTTAATGCTGCTGTACCAAGGCTTGGAGAAGTATTTAAATGTACCTTACTTGCCAGATACGAAAAAGCCAAAGTGGATAAACTGATTGGAACTATCCTTATTGAAAGAGCAGTGGATGTGGTTTTTCTTGTTTTTGTTTTCCTGCTAGCCATATTTTTGCAGGGAAATATTTTCGGGCAGTTTTTAAAAAATTTGCTGACAAAATTCTTTCATGATAAAACTGGTAACCTTTCCCAGACAAAACTTCTGATAGGAACCGGCATTTCGCTCATTATTATTTTACTTTTCTATTTTATTCTAAAAAAATTTGGACACATTGATGTGGTGGCTAAAGTAAAATTGTTTATAAAAAATATTATGCATGGACTATCAAGTATCCGTTACCTACAGCATAAGGGCTTGTTTTTATTTCACAGTGTTTTGATATGGAGTATGTATTTATTAGCTTCTACTGCAGGTTTGTTTGCTATCAAAGAGACCCAGCATCTGGGAATTTTAGGGGGAATCTCGGCACTGGCTATTGGAACTGTTGGAATAATTTTGACTCCAAATGGGATTGGAGCTTATCCCCTGCTTATTGCTCAATTGATGGGTCTTTATGGATTAAATCCAGATACTACAGGAAATGCCTCCGGCTGGCTCATGTGGAGTGCACAGACTTTTATTATTATCGTTGGCGGACTCATTTGTTTTATTTTAATTTCGAGGGTAAATAAAGTAAATAAAAATCAAGTTGAAACATCCTGAAATTATCGAATCGAAAATTTTTTTGCTCAAGGAACTTCAAAGTAGGATACGGCAATGGCGGTTGCTGGGTAAAACCATTGCATTTACCAATGGTTGTTTTGATATTTTACACAGGGGTCATATTTATTCACTTTCACAGGCTGCAAAAGAAGCGGATATACTGATTGTCGGAATTAACTCTGATAAATCAGTAAAAAAATTAAAAGGGAATAACCGCCCGGTGGTTGATGAATATTCCAGGGCAATTATACTGGCATCTTTGGTCTTTGTAGAGGCAATAATTATTTTTGAAGAAGAAACTCCACTTGAACTAATTAAATCTATAAAGCCAGATGTGCTTGTAAAAGGCGGAGATTATAAGATAGAGGAGATTGCCGGTGCCAAAGAGGTTATTGCATCAGGAGGAAGGGTTGTGCTGAATCCAATTTTGGAAGGTTATTCAACTTCAGCAATATTAAAAAAGCTTTCAGGGAGCTGATTTCCCTTAAGTCCAAAAATTTATATCTTTCTTTCGTTCTGTTCCTTAATTTTATCTGTAACAGACCAATATTTAAGACTATATGGCTTCGGGTAAACATAAAACCATATTCAGGGATGTAAGCTGGCTTTCTTTTAATGCCCGGGTATTACAGGAAGCTGCCGATCCAACAGTACCGCTTCGCGAACGAATCCGTTTTCTTGGTATTTTTTCCAACAATCTGGATGAATTTTTCAGGGTAAGAGTAGCTGCTTTAAAAAGGATGATCGGGTTTGGTGAAAAGGCTAATATGCATCTTGAAAGTAATCCACAGGAAATCATTGATGATATACAGATGACGGTATTGAATCATCAAAGCGAATTTAACCGCATCTGGGAGGGAATAATAAATGAATTAAAAAATGAAAAAATATTTATTATTAAAGAAAATGAACTCAATAAGGAACAACAATCCTTTGTGCGGAATATTTATGAAGATGAAGTGAGTACCAACGTAATTCCCCTGATGATTGAAAGTATTCCGAATTTTCCTTCATTAAGAGATAAATCAATTTACCTGGCTGTAGTGATGTGGAAAAAAGACAGTGCTTTAAAAAAGAAATATGCATTGATCGAAATTCCTGCAGTTTTGAGTCGCTTTGTTTTACTTCCCACTCCCCGCCCGGATGAGAACCATATTATTTTAATAGAAGATATCATCCGGTTCAACCTGCCTGATATATTTTCTTTTTTTGGTTACGATCAATATGCTTCGCACATTTTTAAAGTAACCCGTGATGCAGAATTTGATATTGATAATGATATTCATACTTCGATCATCCAGAAACTTGAAAAAGCATTGAAAAACCGAAGGAAGGGGAAACCGGTTCGCTTTGTATATGATCGTGAAATGGATCCCGGTATGCTGGAGTATCTTATCCGCCGTTTGAATCTTTCAAAACGTGATAACCTGATTCCCGGAGGAAGGATACATAATTTCAGAGATTTTATGGATTTTCCTGAACAGATTTTCAAAGTAAAAAGTCAGCGGAGAAAGCCCTTTACACATCCTGCTTTAGTGGATGGTAAAAGAGTTACTGATGTGGTCATGGAAAAAGATATCATGCTTCATTTCCCTTATCAGTCTTTTGATCCGGTGATCGATTTACTTCGGGAAGCTGCCATTGACCCTGATGTTACCACTATTAAAATAACTGGTTACAGGCTGGCTTCACAATCAAAAATTATTAATGCATTGATTAATGCCGTGCGGAATGGCAAGCAGGTTGTTGTAATGCTTGAATTAAGAGCACGGTTTGATGAAGAAGCTAATTTAGAGTGGAAAGAAAGACTGGAGGAAGAAGGCGCTAAAGTATTTATTGGCATTCCCGATATGAAAGTGCATGCAAAAATCTGCATTATTAAAAAGAAGCTTCAGGATAAAACCCTTCAGTATGGTTTTGTAAGTACCGGAAACCTGAATGAAAAGACGTCTAGAATTTATGCCGATCACTGTTTGCTTACAAGCGATAAACATATTATGTCCGATATAAACAGGATTTTTAATTTTATTGAGCAACCAGGGTTGGGAACCCAGTATCTTAAAGAATGTTCAATGATTGTGCCGAGTCCTGCCATTATCCGGAGAAAATTATTTAACCTGATTGATACTGAAATTAAAAACGCAAAAGCCGGGAAACCGGCTTCTATGATCTTAAAAATGAACTCACTTTCAGATGAGTCATTAATTATGAAACTTAATGAAGCGGCTAAAACAGGAGTAGAGCTTCACCTGGTCATCAGGGGCGTTTTCTGCATGCGTTCTCAAAGTAAAAAGTATAAAAAACCTGTTAATGCGATCAGTATTGTTGATGAATACCTTGAGCATGCAAGGGTGTGGGTGTTTCATAACAATGGTAAAGAAAAGGTTTATATATCTTCAGCCGATTGGATGGTGCGGAACCTCGATCACCGGGTAGAAGCATCCTGCTTGATCACCAATCAGCAGATAATTGATGAATTAAAAGATATTCTGAATATTCAGCTCAACGATAATGTGAAGGCAAGAAGATTAAATAATGTATTGAGCAATGAATATATCACGAGCGGAAGAAAAAAAGTTCGCTCACAGGTGGAAACATATAAATATCTCTATAAAAAAACACAAATAACTGTTGAGACTGGCAGCAATTGATATTGGTAGTAACGCAGCAAGACTTCTTATCTCCGATGTAAAACCCGGTACACAGGGCAAAATGGAATTTATTAAAGCAGCCCTTGTAAGAGTTCCTCTCCGGCTTGGCTTTGACGTATTTGATAAAGGAGAAATTTCTCCGGGGAAGATTGAGAAGATGATTAAAACACTGAAAAGCTATAAACTTCTCCTGGAGGTCTACGAAGTGAAGTATATTAAAGCCTGTGCTACTTCTGCTATGAGGGAGGCGGCTAATTCTAATGAAATCATTAAAAGAATAAAAACGGAAACCGGTATTGAAATTAAAATTGTTTCCGGTCAGGAAGAAGCATCGCTTATTTATGAAAACCATGTGGCAGAAAATCTTACAAAGGAGGAATCTTACCTTTATATAGACGTGGGCGGCGGCAGCACGGAACTTACTTTTTTCAGTGATGGAAAACTGGTTTTCAAAGAATCATTCAATATCGGAACTATCAGGTTAATAAAAAATCAGGTTGGCGAAGCACTGTGGGATGAAATGAAAGAATTTATCAAAGAAAAAACCAAAGGATACCATCATGTAACCGCCATCGGCTCTGGTGGCAACATCAATAAAATATTTTCGCTTTCAAAACGAAAAGAAGGAAAACCTCTGCCACTTGATTTATTGAAAGAATATTATAAAGAGTTCAGTAATCTTTCTGTTTCGCAACGCATCTCTTTATT
The DNA here is from genome assembly GCA_023251235.1 of Sphingobacteriales bacterium. Lineage (GTDB taxonomy): Bacteria > Bacteroidota > Bacteroidia > Chitinophagales > Chitinophagaceae > VBAS01. The sequence continues at coordinate 20,443 of JAHEZE010000011.1, forward strand.
TCATCTTCGGGAGGACAGAGCGGATGTAATAGTTCCTGCACTTTTAATTTATTTAAATACAATGCGCTGGGCAGATGCTGAGGAGATATTTGTTCCAAAGATCGGTCTTGCAGATGGTCTGATACATACACTTTATGAAGAAGTAAGACTAAAAGAGATAGAAGTTTGATTTTATATACTTTTAGGTTTCAATTGCAATCAAATGTCAGTAAACAAGGAAGTAAAAAAGATAACAACCAATACACTCCAAAAAATGAAGGTAGCGGGAGAAAAAATTGCTATGTTGACTGCTTATGATTTCTCTTTTGCAAAAATTTTTGATTCAGCCGGAATCGATGTAATACTGGTTGGTGATTCAGCTTCGAATGTAATGGCTGGACATGAAACCACACTGCCCATTACTATGGAACAGATGATCTATCATGCCTCGTCAGTAATCCGTGGCATAAATCGTTGTCTTGTTGTGGTAGATCTTCCTTTTGGTTCTTATCAATCCAATTCTGACATAGCCCTGGCTTCTGCTATACGTATTATGAAAGAAACCGGCGCCCATGCTATCAAACTTGAAGGTGGTGAAGAGGTAATTGAATCCGTTAAAAAAATTGTTTCCGCGGGCATCCCGGTAATGGGCCACTTAGGATTAACTCCTCAATCCATTTATAAATTCGGGACATACAATGTAAGAGCAAAGGAGGATGAAGAAGCAAACAAACTTCGTCGTGATGCCAAATTGCTGCAAAAAGCCGGATGCTTTACCATTGTGCTTGAAAAAATACCAGCCTCATTGGCAAAAGAGGTTTCAGAAAATTTAACGATCCCAACCATTGGTATCGGGGCAGGTATGTATTGCGATGGCCAGGTATTGGTGATGCATGATATGTTAGGTATTAATACAGAATTCAAACCAAGATTTCTCCGGCAGTATCTGAATTTGCACGAGCAAACAACCAAAGCAGTTCAGCATTATATCAGTGATGTAAAAAATAAAGACTTCCCCAATGAAAACGAGCAGTACTGAATGACTGTCTGCGTTTCTTTGTTCGTATCTTGCGGCCTCAATTTATGATTATGCAGGATTTTCTGAAAATACTTAAAATAAAAGTTGAGAATGACGGATGTTCTACCGGACTTCATTGGATCCAAAGCAAAAAAGAAAAAATAAATTCCTTTTCTCCTGTAGATGGAAAGTTGATTGGCTCAGTTACTGCAGCTGATGATGAAGCATACGAAGCGGTGTTAAAAAAAGCGGAAGAAGCTTTTGGACATTGGAGATTAAATCCTGCTCCCAGGCGTGGTGAAATTGTGAGACAAATCGGTGAAGCATTACGACATTATAAAGAACCTCTTGGCAAACTGGTTTCTTATGAAATGGGAAAAAGCTTACAGGAAGGATATGGTGAGGTTCAGGAAATGATTGACATCTGTGATTTTTCAGTTGGTCTTTCAAGACAATTATATGGTTTAAATATGCACAGCGAAAGACCCGGGCACAGAATGTATGAGCAGTGGCACCCGCTTGGTATTGTTGGAATTATTTCTGCATTTAATTTTCCAGTAGCAGTTTGGAGTTGGAACTGTATGCTTGCATTGGTATGTGGTGATGTCTGCATATGGAAACCTTCCGAGAAAACTCCAATATCTGGCATAGCCTGCCAGCATATCATTGCAGAAGTATTTGCAAAAAATAATGTACCTGATGGAGTTTGTTGTCTTGTATCAGGAGGCCGTGATGTGGGTGAATGGATGGCAAATGACCATCGTGTTTCTTTATTGTCTGCAACAGGATCCACAAGAATGGGTAAAGCAGTAGGAGCCGCCGTCGGCGCCAGGTTAGGAAGGGCTTTGCTTGAGTTAGGAGGAAACAACGCTATTATCATTTCAAAAGATGCAGATATTGATATTGCCATCCGTGGATCTATATTCGGAGCTGTTGGCACGGCAGGCCAGCGATGTACCAGTACAAGGAGACTTATTATTCAGGAAGAAGTATATAATAAAGTAAAAGAAAAACTGGTAGCAGCTTATAAGCAATTAAGAATCGGGAATCCTCTTGATGAAAATAATCATGTTGGACCGCTTATTGATAAAGATGCAGTAGCAATGTATGAGTCTGCAATCGAACAATGTAAAAGCGAAGGAGGAAAATTTATTGTTGAAGGAGGTGTTTTAAAAGGTGATGGATACGAAAGTGGTTGTTATGTTAAGCCTTGTGTTGCAGAAGTAAAACCAGACTTCGACATTGTACAAAAAGAAACTTTTGCACCAATTCTTTATTTATTAAAATATAAAGCGATGGATGATGCTATTGCCATTCAAAACGGAGTACCCCAAGGTTTGTCTTCTGCTATCATTACGAATAACCTGAGAGAAGCCGAACTTTTCCTTTCCGTTGCTGGCAGTGATTGTGGAATCGCAAATGTCAATATTGGGACCAGTGGCGCTGAAATTGGCGGGGCATTTGGTGGAGAAAAAGAAACCGGCGGTGGCCGGGAAAGCGGCAGCGATGCATGGAAAAATTATATGCGCCGTCAGACCAATACCATCAATTACAGCAATAATCTGCCTTTAGCACAAGGAATTAAATTCGACATCTGATCACCTGATGGCTTTTTAACTCTATGGCCGGTCGATATTTCTATTTTTTTCCCGGGTAATTAATAATGATAAGAACTGTTAAAATCTTCTGAATAATAAGCAGGGATTTATCTAAACTTCTTTTTAAAAGAATAACAAACCCATAGTATTATTGTCATACTCAGATAATATTTTATGGAAGGTTTCAGTTATTTTTACAGAGTATGCAATTTTGCAATTACTAAATTGATTTAAGTGAATAAGATCCCCAAATTCTTTTTACTGCTTACAATTGCGTTTAGTTTATTTCTGAATGTCATTGCACAAACTGATATAAAAGAACCATTGCCTAATGGCTGGTACCTAAAAGACCAGAAAGAGACAGGCATATTTGGAATAAGCCTGGATAAAGCATACCAGTTTGTAAAAAATAAAAAAAGTAAACTGGTTATTGTCGCAGTCATCGACGGCGGAGTGGATACACTGCATGAAGACCTGAAAGAAATTTTGTGGCACAATCCAAAAGAAATACCCGGCAATGGAATTGATGATGATAAAAACGGATATGTGGATGATATTTATGGATGGAATTTTCTTGGGGGTAAAGATGGACGCAATGTAACTGTGGAATCATTGGAAAGAGACAGAGTGTATCACCAATACAAAAGCAGGTATGAAGGAAAAAGTATTAATCCGGATTCTTTATCAAAAGACGAACTTCCCTTATATGAAATGTGGAAGAAAGCCAAAGATGAATTATTTAAAGATGACGGCGAAGGCGGATTAGACCTGGCTCTTATGAAAATGGCATATCAGAATATGACAAAAACTGATAGCATACTTCAAAAAGCTCTGGGCAAGACAGTGTACACCGGAAAAGAACTTGAAAAATTTACACCAGCAGAAGATAGATTGAAAAGAGCAAAAGAAGCTTTGTTAGAAATGATGGAGGCTACCGGAGGCCTTGAAACCTCTAATAAAGAATTTAATGAAGGATTTAGAGATTATCTTGACCAGGAACAACGTAAAGCGGATGCAAAAGAAAAAGCCCCGAAAAATTTCCGGGATGAAATAGTGAAAGACAATTACAATGATATCTCCGACCGGTATTATGGTAATAATAATGTATTTGTTGATGATAAAGCAGCCTTTCACGGCACGCATGTTACAGGAATCATTGGGGCGAAAAGAAACAATAAAATAGGTATTGATGGTATTGCTGATAATGTAAAGATTATGATGATTCGCGCAGTTCCCGATGGAGATGAACATGATAAAGATATTGCACTGGCAATTCGGTACGCCGTGGATAATGGTGCACAGGTTATCAATATGAGCTTTGGTAAATATTTTTCACCAGAAAAGAAGTGGGTGGATGAAGCTATTCAATATGCACAGTCAAAAAGTGTTTTATTAGTTTCGGCTGCCGGTAATGAAGCCTTTAATGCGGATTCCATCATACATTTTCCCGAGAAAAAATTAAATAATGGGAAAATTGTGACCAACTGGATATCCGTTGGTGCCAGTGGCGATCTATCTATTGACCAATATATGTCCGATGGTACCATTTATCATTCCCTCCCAGCTTATTTTTCTAATTATGGAAAGGATGATGTTGATGTATTTGCGCCAGGAATGAAAATCTATTCCACAATAACAGGGGGCAATGCATATGGCAATGCCCAGGGTACCAGTATGGCTTCTCCGGTAGTAGCAGGTATGGCCGCTCTTATTTTGTCTTATTATCCAACACTGAGCGCAGAGCAGGTAAAATATGCTATTGAAAAATCTGCTGTGGCCCCCTTATACAAGGTAAATATACCCGGAACTGAAAAAGTAGTTAACATGTCAGACCTATGTAAATCCGGCGGAGTGGTGAATGCGTATGAAGCTATAAAACTTGCGGCTACCCTAAAAGGAGAACGAGGAACTGGCAATAACTTGAAACCTTTCTGATTCGTTAATAAATAATATTTAACCTCTGCAATTAGCAGAGATTTTTTATGTTGCCGGCTTTTGCACTACTATCAGCATTTGTTGCGACGCTCCGTTTATCTTACTGTTCCCTGGTCAGCTCCTAAAAATAATTGTAACTTCCACGCCTAAACTTTAAACTAAGCTTATGCCACGCCCCGATCTTACCAGAGTTCCTGAATTCTATCACAATTATATTAACCAGGTAAAAGAAGAGGATCTGATGAATGCATTAAAAAGTAATACATCAGCTTTTCTTTCATTTATGAAATCAATACCAATTGAAAAACATGATTACCGGTATGCAGAAGGCAAATGGACCATCAGGGAACTGCTTCAGCATTTAATAGATACAGAAAGAGTATTCTGTTATCGTGCTTTACGTTTTGCGAGAAAAGATAATACCCCCCTTCCAGGCTTTAATGAAAATCTTTTTGCTGCCAATGCAAAGGCAGATAAAAGAAAATGGGTTGACCTGATAATTGAATTTGAAGCGGTAAGAAAGTCGACAGAAATTCTTTTTAATTCTTTTGATGAAGAACAGTTGGAATCGTCAGGGATTTCAAATAACCATCCAATTTATGTTCTTGCAATTGGTTTCATTTGCGCAGGACATTGCAATCACCACATCAATATAATTAAGGAAAGATACTTGTGATAAAGATCTCACAAAGCCACGCAGAATACTAAGAAGATTAAAACTGGTGTTGAATTTTTCTTTGTAACTCAGTGGGTTTTTTTTAAAAAGGTTTTTTAGTTTCTTCTGCCGGCTTTTTACCCATAGCAATATTCCGTTGGATGATCATGTCATTTTCTACGCGGGAAGCCTGATCAATGTAGATATCCCTTTTCAGATTTTTAATCCATTGATTAAATCTGTCTTGTTTGCCTTTATCATAACTGAACCGATCGGCGTCCTGAGGTAATGAGGTAATATCAATTTCTTCCTGAAGTTTTTTTAGAGCTTCAATCTGCCGAAAAGTTGCACTAATTGCTTTTTGGTCTTTCTGATATTTTTCCAGGTTCAGTGAATATTCTTTATCATTTTGTTTTGCCAACCAGTCTGTATTCTCTTTAATAAGTTTAAAAGCATCGCTATTTTGAAGACGTGAATTACTTAGTTTTTGAATTGTTGCAATATCATAACCTGAATTCCATGATATAATCGGTGCCTTGCTCACTTCATCCCATGGCAAGGCATCAGGATCATCCTTTTCACGTAGTTTTAAATATTCATAATTATCAGGAAGAACAATGTCCGAACTTACACCTTTCAGCTGTGTAGAACCGCCATTGACTCTGTAAAATTTCTGGAGAGTAAGTTTTATAGTTCCCAGATCAGAATTGGAACTTAAAAAGCCTGCTTCAGGATCCAGTCCGATATTACGTTGTACGGTTCCTTTGCCATAAGTGGAAGTGCTTCCAATTATCACCCCACGTCCATAATCCTGAATAGCTGCTGCAAAAATTTCGGAGGCAGAAGCGCTGAACTCATTTACCATTACCGCTAATGGCCCATCATATGCTACCGATTTATTTTTGTCCTCTAAAATATTGGGTTTACCATCTCTATCCTTAACCTGTACTATCGGTCCTTTATCAATAAACAAGCCTACCATTTGCACTACATCATATAAAGACCCACCCCCATTATTACGAAGATCCATGATAATTCCATCTACTTTGTTTTCTTTCAATTTTTCAATTTCTTTTGCTACATCAATAAAACAACGGCTGCCATTTGGCCGATCAAAATCAGCATAAAATTCCGGCAGGTAGATATATCCAAGTTTACCGGTTCCGTTATTAATAATAGCACTCCGGGCAAATGTTTCATCCTGGATTATTTCATCCCGAATCAAAGAGATTGTTTTGATGGCGCCATCCTGCTTTTTTAGAGTAAGCTTTACTTCAGTTCCTTTTTTTCCGCGAATAAGCTTTACTGCATCTTCCACCACATAGCCAGTTAATTCTAAAGGGTCTTCCTTGCCCTGCCCTACTTTCATGATGATATCGCCCACCTGTAATTCTCCGCTCTTCCAAGCCGGACTGCCTGCCAGCAACGTACTTATTTTTATATTTCCTTCATCATATACCAGCGAGGCACCAATACCAAAAAAACGGCCACTCATTTGTTCATCAAAATATCTTTTATCTACCGGAGGAAAAAACTCCGTATGAGGATCCATTGCATTGGTAATTGTTTTCACAAAAACATTGAACTTATCTTCTTCATTAAACTTATATCTATATCTTTCAAAAATTCTTTCCATCACCTGAGTTACTTTTTCCCGGGCATCTTTTTCAAGTTCAGCATCACTTTTAACCTTAAAGTCACTTCTTTCTTTATTCTTCTCACGTATTTCAAGTAAATCAACATATCGTTCCAAAGCCTGGTATTTTAAAAATTTTCTCCAGCTATCTTTTCTTTCAGCTTCATTGGAAGGAAATTTTAATTTTTCAGGACTGGTTATTATAGATTCTTCAATAGTGAAATCAAATGGCTTTGCGAGAATTTCTTTGTATAATAAAGCAGCTTCTTCCATTCTCTTGTCAAACAAATGGCCCGCAGCAATAAAAAACTCCACCTGGGCACCTTTCATTTCATCATCAATCTTTGTTTCATATTTTTTCAGTGACTCAATATCGCTTTGCAAAAAAATATTTTTATTAAGATCTATATTTTCAAAAAAACGGAAATAGATTTTTTTTGAAAATTCATCATCAATTGCTTGAGGACTGTAATGTGCCTCTTTTAGCATATCTGTTATATTACGCAGGATTTTCTCATATTTGCCAGGAGGGTTTTTGACCGGATTGCTCATTGAACTGGCTAAAAAAACACCTGCTACCAACAACAGGATAAGGATGGGAAGTCTTTTAATACTTGTCATATATTTTATCAGCTTTATCATTTCGGTAAAAATAACGTAAAATCACTTCTTTTCTTGTCAGCAAAAGCTTTTAACATTGGTTTTTGATGAATGGTGCTATAAAAAAAGCTTCCATTTACCGGAAGCTTTAATAAAACGGGTAACCAATGGGGTTCGAACCCACGACCCTCAGAACCACAATCTGATGCTCTAACCAGCTGAGCTATGGCTACCATTTTGAATTCGGACAACAAAATTAAATAAAACAGAACTGACCCCAAAATGAGATTTTGAATACGGAGCACCTTTCTGTTTCTTTGCAGACCTTTTTTAGTAATGAATTACTGGCTTTTTTTAATCCCTGTTATTTCTGCATTTATTGGCTGGGTCACTAATTGGATAGCAATTAAAATGCTTTTTCATCCCAGACAACCCAAACGTATTTTAGGATTCACCCTGCATGGAATTTTTCCAAAAAGACAAAAAGTTTTTGCTGAAAAACTGGGCAAATTGGTGAGTGATGAATTATTATCGTATGAAGATATTCAACAGAAAATTACCAGTCCGGAAAATCTGAAAAAGCTGATGCCCTTGATTGAAGGGCATATCGAAAATTTTTTGCGGGTTAAATTGAAAGATGAAATGCCTTTTATCAGTATGTTTATTGGCGACCGTACCATTAAATCAATGAAAAGAATCTTTATGCAGGAATTAGAAATCCTGTTTCCGCAGATAATGAAGAATTATACCGGCAACTTGAGATCAGAACTGGACCTGGAAAAAATTGTGACTGAGAAGGTGGCTGCATTTTCTACCGAAAAGCTAGAATCAATTCTATACCAGATTATGAGCAAAGAATTTCGATTTGTTGAAATCATTGGCGGGGTTATAGGTTTGATCATTGGCCTGGTTCAGGTTTTAATTACAGTTTGGACTACCTGATTTCATTAAAATCAGCTTGGTTTAATGCGCCTTTCCCATTTATGATTATCAGTAACCTTTTATCATTAAAAGGTGGTACTTACAGAAGGTTATAAGACCTTTGCCCGTCTAATTCTAAAATTCACACAATGAGCAAACTATTATCAGTAATGGCATTATTATTAATAAACCTGGGTGCTTTTTCCCAAAATCCAATGGCGATGGATGCAGGCCGTTCAGGAGCTGCTCCGCAAATGAATGGTCATATGTACGGAAAAGTTATCGAAACACTAAGCGGGAAAGGGATAGATGCTGCTTCAATACAATTAGTCCAGAATAAATTCGATACAGTAAGTAAAAAAAGAAAAGACGTTATCATTGGTGGAATGATTACCAAAGCAAATGGCGAATTCAGCATAGAGAATCTTCCTTTGTTTGGACAATTAAAGTTGAAAATAACCGCCATTGGATTTAAAAGTTATGAACAGCCGGTAAGCTTTAATATTAAAATGGGTAGTGCGAATAATTTTGATATGTCTGCCATGTTGAATGCAGTAGATAAAGATCTTGGAAATATTAAAATAGAATTTGATGAAAAAGTCTTAAGTACTGTGACGGTGAATTCTTCCAAATCGCTTTTTCAGTTAGGCATTGACAGGAAAGTTTTTAATGTTGAAAAAGACCTTGTATCCACAGGTGGTACTGCTGTGGATGTAATGAAAAATATTCCTTCTATCTCAGTTGATATTGATGGCAATGTTACCCTCCGCAATAATGCTCCGCAGATATTTATTGATGGAAGACCTACCACAATGGAACTGAACCAGATTCCGGCAGATGCAATTGAATCTGTTGAAATCATCACAAACCCTTCGGCAAAATTTGATGCATCAGGTGGCACCGCGGGTATTTTAAATGTTATATTAAAAAAGAATAAAAAGGTTGGCTATAACGGAAGTATCCGTACTAATATTGATTCGAGAGCTAAAGTTGGATTTGGGGGAGATATTAACTTAAGACAAAGTAAGATAAACCTGTTTTCCAGCCTTAATATCAATCATGGAAAATCAATAGGAACAGGCAATACAGATCGGTATAATATTCTGGATAACCCCAATACAATTCTTTACCAGGATGATAATAGCACCTCTAATCACAATTTTGGGTTTGGAAGGGCCGGCTTTGACTACTTTGTGAATAACAGGAATACTATTTCAGCAAACGTAAGTCTGGTGCGTGGGAAATTTAATTCTGAATCACTAAGCGAACTTCTTGTTGATTCACTTTACAATGTTAAAAGATCTTCCTACACAGAAAGAGGTTCCAATTCCGATGGATTGTTCAGGAGACTTGGATCCCAACTAAGTTTTAAACATAATTTTCCCAGGCCCGGAAGAGAGTTAACAGCTGATGCTACATTCAACTCAAGAAAGAACGATAATTCTAATTATATTGTTACTGATTTTTTCAATTATCCTTCCAATACACTTAATAACAGATTTACCCAACAGCAAAATGGTACGGGTACAGGTAAAAGCCTCGTGATTCAAAGTGATTTCGTAAACCCATTAACTGAAAAATCCAAATTGGAAATGGGTATCCGGGGCTCGTTTAATCATTCAAAAAGCACAAATGCATTCTATATCGTTTCTCCTACAGGGCAGTTAACACTGCAGCCGTCTTCGCAGATTGACTATGAAAGCAACGATCATGTAATTGCCGGTTACACCACGTTCACTAACCAGTTTAAAAATTTTGGTTACCAGTTGGGCTTGCGGGTTGAAAGCTCCGGTAATGATGCTACCCTGATAAAAACAAATGAGAAGTTTAAAAATGATTTTCCGGTAAGTTTTTTTCCAAGTGTTTTTCTAAGCTATAAAATGAAGAATGACCAGGATCTGCAATTAAATTTTTCAAGAAGAATAGGCCGTCCGAATTTCTTCCAGCTTTCACCATATACAGATTCATCTGATTTCCTGAATCTGAGTAAAGGCAACCCCGGGTTAAAACCGGAGTTTACCAATTCGGCAGAATTTTCTTATCAGAAGGTTTTTGAGAGTAAAGACAATATTCTTGCCACTGTTTATTTCAAGAATACCAATGACCTTATTACACGCTTCCAGGAAAAATATATCAGCCCCGTTAATGGTAAAGAATATGTTCTGAACACTTATATCAATGCTAATTCAAGCTATGTAACCGGTCTTGAAGCTACCATGAAGAATAAAATAACCAAGATATGGGAACTGACTTCCAATCTTAACCTTTATACTTCCAAAATAAAAATTGATGACCCCACGCAGCCCAAACAGGATCAGTTTTTAAGCTGGTATGGAAAATTGAATAATACTTTCAAGCTACCGAAGAATTTTACTATACAATTATCCGGGGAATACCAATCTAAAACTATTCTTCCGCCCGGCGGCAGCGGCAGCAGAATTGGTGGAGGATTTATGGGAATGGGCTTTGGCTCGCCAACATCGGCACAAGGATATGTGAGGCCAAACTATTTTGTAGACGCAGCATTTAAATATGAGTTTTTGAAAACCAAAGCGGCATCCATTTCATTAAACATAAACGACATCTTCAGAACCCGTCGTACATATGTACATTCTGAGTCGCTTTATTTTGTACAGGATGTTTTCCGTAGAAGGGATCCCCAGGTACTTCGGCTTAATTTCAACTGGAGGTTTGGTAAGTTTGATCCTAATCTTTTTAAACGTAAGAATTTGAAAGGTGAAAGAGAAAACATGAACAATATGGATATGAATCAATAAATAATCAAAAGAATTTCATTTAAAAAGCCCCCACTCAATAGTCGGGGCTTTTTAATTTATATTTGAAGCTGATAAGAGATGAACAATCAATTAAACTTTGCCATTATCGGCTGTGGAAAAATAGCACCCCGCCATGCGGAGAATATTGCGAGAGTCGGCAAATTAGTTGCGGTTTGTGATATTATTCCTGAAAAGGCTGATTTGTTGGCGGCCCCGTTTGCTTCAAACCCATATTATTCTTTAGATGAATTAATTTTTAAAGAAAAAAAACTTGATGTATTAGTAATATGCACACCAAATGGACTTCATGCTGAGCATAGCATCAAAGCATTATTGTCGGGGCACCATGTACTATGTGAAAAACCAATGTGCCTTTGCAGTACAGAAGCCATACAGATGAAAGAAGTTGCTGAATCCGTTGATAAAAAAATTTTTGTAGTGAAACAAAACCGGTATAACCCGCCGGTTATTGCTGTTAAAAAAATGATTGATGAAGGAAAATTAGGAAAAATTCTGTCCGTGCAGATCAACGGTTTCTGGAACAGACCCAAAGAATACTTTGCCGATGGCTGGAAAGGAACAAAAAAAATGGATGGTGGAATTTTATTTACCCAGTTCAGTCATTTTATTGATCTGGCTTATTGGCTGGTGGGAAATATTAATTCAGTGAAAGCAATTAAAAGAAATTTTCAACTGAAAGATATTATAGAAACTGAAGACAATTGCTTTGTGCTTGCAGAATTCAGCAATGGCGCCATTGGTACGTTCAACTTTTCGATCAGCGCTTACGAAAAGAATATGGAAGGTTCAATAACTTTACTGGCAGAAAAAGGAACTGTAAAAATTGGTGGACAATATCTAAATGTTCTGGACTATCAGCAAATTGAAGCGATGGAGCCAATAATGCTTGAAAAAGGAAATCCGGTAAATAACTATGGCATCTATGAAGGCACCATGAGTAATCATGATAAGGTATATGACAATTTGATTTTAGCTATAAAAGATCCGGGTCATTCATTTACCGGTATTGAAGATGGAATGAAAACAGTGGAAATAATCGAAAAAATTTATGCCTCCTGTGAATAAATTAAAAAACTTTGAAAAAAATTATCTTCACTGTTACCAATGATCTTACATACGACCAGCGGATGCAGCGCATTTGTACTTCATTGGTTTCAGCGGGATATCTTGTAGAATTGGTTGGAAGAAAATTTTCTACTTCTCCTTCTCTGATTGATACAAACTATGTTCAAAAGAGATTGAACTGCTGGTTTAAGAGAGGGAAATTTTTTTATTTTGAGTATAATATCCGTCTTTTTCTTTTTCTACTTTTTACCAGAGCAGATTGTATTTGTGCTATCGACCTTGATACCATAATCCCCTGTTGGGTGGTATCAAAACTAAAGGGAATAAAAAGAGTATATGATGCTCATGAATATTTTTCTCAATTATATGAAGTGGTAAGCCGCCCGACTATTTACCAGCTATGGCATTGGATTGAAAAGAAGATGATACCCCGGTTTAAAAACGGATATACTGTTTGCCAGAGTATTGCTGACGAATTTTCAAAGGAACATGGGGTTGTTTATGAAGTGATCCGGAATGTTCCTGTTTTGAATGAGCTAAAAATTTCTTTGGGAAATGAAAAAATAATTCTTTACCAGGGAGCCGTTAATAAAGGCAGGGACCTGGATAAACTTGCCGAATCCATGAAATCAGTTGATGCTGAATTGTGGATTTACGGGAATGGCAATTATATGGCTGAAATGAAAAGAGTAGTTGAAAAGAATAATATTACAGACAAAGTAAAATTCTTCGGCATGCTCTCTCCTTCTGAATTGAAAAGCAAGATAACTCAGGCTTACCTGGCGGTGAATCTATTTGGTAGAAAAGGACTCAACCAATACCTGTCTCTGGCGAATAAATTTTTTGATTACATACATGCCGGCATTCCCCAGGTAACGATGAATTACCCGGAATATCAGAAAATAAATCAGCAATATGAAATTGCCATCTTGATTGATGATACTGACCCGGCTGAAATAGCAGGAGCCATCAACAAATTATTGAATGACCAAATGCTTTACAAGCGTCTGAAAGAAAATTGTTTAAAAGCAAGAGAAGAGTTGAATTGGCAAAAGGAGGAAAGAAAATTAATAAGCTTTTACCGGAATTTATTTAATGAGTAGTGAAAGAAGATTACATATTATTTGTCATGATGTGCCTTGGCCGGCTGATTACGGAGGGGTGATTGATCCTTTTTATAAGACCAAAGCTTTGCATGAACTGGGAATAAAAGTGCATCTGCATTGCTTTTTATATGGGAGGGCTGAACAGGTTGAATTGAAAAAATATTGTGAAGAAGTGTACTATTATAAAAGAAAAACAGGGTGGAAAGGATTATCTATTACAACTCCCTATATAGTCAGTTCAAGAGCTGTACCTGAATTGCTGGAAAATCTGCTCAAAGACGATTACCCCGTTCTGATGGAAGGGATGCACTGTACCGCATTTGCAACAAAGCTTATCCAGCATGGAAAGAAAGTCTTCCTTCGTTTGCATAATACGGAGTCAGTTTATTACCGTTATCTCTATCAATATGAAAAAAAATGGATGAAGAAAATCTACTATCGGATTGAAAGTATCTTATTAAAGAAGTTTGAAAAAAAAATACCAAAGGAAATACCTGTTTTTACAGTTTCACAAACCGATGCTGATTATTATTCAGAAAAATTTAAACAAAAATCTGTAAAATTTCTGCCTGTCTTTATTCCTCCTTACGAGGTTTCAGGTAAGGAAGGAATTGGAAATTACAACCTTTATCATGGAAATTTATCTGTGACAGAAAATGAAAAGGCAGCTACCTGGTTAGTAAAAAATATTTTTTCAAAAATCAATATTCCTTTAATAATCGCCGGGAAGAATCCTTCAAAAAGGCTAACAGCTATTTTGACCAGAAGCAATAATATTTCTCTTGTTGCCAATCCAACTGATGATGAAATAAAAAATCTGATCAGAAATGCACATATAAATGTATTGCCCTCATTCAATAATACTGGGGTGAAGCTGAAACTCATCAATGCTCTTTTTAATGGCCGGCACTGCGTTGTTAATGAAGCTGCTGTTGCCGGTAGCGGATTGGAAGCAGCCTGTCATGTAGGAGTGAATGCAAATGCAATGGCTTCCATTATTATGCAGCTCACTCACCAGCCATTTGCTGAAGAAGAGATTACCTTACGAAAAAAGTTACTGCCAGCCATTTTTGATAATAAAGCAAATGCTGAAAAGCTTATTCAATGGATATACTAGCATTATCCAGCACTCTTCCTCTTTCTGTTCTTATCATCCGGGCAGGAAATTTTTGCACAACAATATAATCATGTGAGGCCATCACTATTGTAGTTCCATAATCTTTTGAAATATGGAATAGAAGAGTCATGATCTCGTCCGATGTTTCAGGATCAAGATTTCCGGTAGGCTCATCAGCAAGAATAAGTTTTGGAGAATTCAGCAAAGCTCTTGCTATATCAACTCTTTGCTGTTCGCCGCCGCTTAATTCAAAAGGCATTTTAAATCCCTTTGATTTCAATCCAACTTTATCCAGCACATCCATAATCTTTTCATCCATTAATTTTTTATCCTTCCAACCTGTTGCAGTAAGAACAAACCTGAGATTTTCATTTACATTTCTGTCTGTCAGCAACTGAAATTCCTGAAAAACCACGCCAAGAGTACGACGCAGATATGGTACTTTCTTCCAGTCAAGTTCCCTTAGATTGAAGCCTGCAACCATACCTTCTCCTTCAGTTAGGGGTAACTCTCCGTAAAGCGTTTTTAAAAGAGTGGATTTTCCTGTTCCGGTTTTTCCAACCAGGTAAACAAACTCTCCCCTGCTCACTGTAAGATTTACATCCTGCAAAATGGGACTGCCGCTCTGGTAAATATTGGCATGCTTTAGTTCAATTATATAATCTGACATTCTATCGGGTTTGTTGCAAAATAATGGATTAAGCAGATATAAAATCAAAAATTAAATCTTCTTTTTCATTTTTAATCACCAACTCTTTCTTCCCACTCTCCTCTACCCTGCCGATCACCTGCGCAGGAACACTAAATTTTTTTGATGTGCTGATAATTTTGTCAGCATCTTTTTCATTTGTATAAATTTCCATCCTTGTACCCATATTAAATACCTGGTACATTTCCCGATCGTCGGCTTTGCTTGCTTCCTGTATCAGTTTAAAAATGATGGGGGGGGCAAATAAATTATCTTTTACAATGCGGACATTCTCTGGTACATATTTCATGCATTTTGTTTGTCCGCCGCCACTGCAATGAATTAATCCATGAATTTCATCAAAATGATTTTTCAGCAACTCTTTCATCACAGGCACAAATGTTCTAGTTGGGCTCAATAAAAGTTTACCGATTGCCAATTGCCTGTTGTCAATTAATATTTCATCCGTTATATGATGGGGCCCGATATAAACTACATGTTCATCCAAAGAAGTATCATAGGATTCATGAAATCTTGCCCCATAGGTTTTATGCAGCATATCGTGCCGGGCAGAAGTAAGACCATTACTGGCAATGCCGCTATTATATTCTGCTTCATAAATAGCCTGGCCAAACCCTGCCAACCCGACAATTACATCTCCCGCTTTTATCTTTTCATTGGTGATGAGTTTTGCTTTTGGCCACCTGGCTGTCATTGTTCCATTCACTGCTATTGTTCTTACCACATCTCCCACATCGGCAGTTTCGCCGCCCATATAACTGATGTTTACTCCAAAGCCTTTCATCTTGTTAAAAAATTCCTGTGTACCGGTGATGATGGCTTCCAGTACTTCAACAGGAATTAGATGCTTATTTCTGTCAATGGTAGAAGAAAAAAGAATATTATCATAAATACCAACACAAAGCAGGTCATCCAGATTCATAACAATAGCATCCTGAGCTATTCCCTTCCAAACAGTGACATCACCGGTTTCTTTCCAGTATAAGTAAGCCAGAATGGATTTGGTGCCGGCTCCGTCTGCATGCATAATATTCACCCATTCGTCATCACCGCAAAGTATATCCGGATAAGTTTTGCAAAATGCTTTGGGGTAAAGACCTTTGTCAAGGCCGATGGTCGCTGTATGTACTTCTTCTTTTTGTGCGGATACACCTCTTTTGGAGTACAAATTCATAATTGAAATTAAGGAGCAAAAATAGCATTCGACAACCAACACTCAATAGGTAATTATCTATTAGTTTTGCTGCTCTTTTATGCAGGTATATTATGATATAGAAAATCTGCCGCTTTTCCGGAAAGCAATCGTAACAATCGGAACTTTCGATGGTGTCCATATGGGGCATCGGCAGATCATTGACCGGCTGAAAGCCGAATCAAAGAAAACAGACGGTGAATCGGTAATTATCACTTTTCATCCACATCCCCGAAAAATTGTTTCTTCTACCATATTGGGTATACGGCTTATTAATACTCTGGAAGAAAAAATAGTTTTACTGGATAAACTCGGGATTGATCACCTGGTGGTGGTCCCCTTCACTGATGCTTTTGCCAACCAGTCTGCTGAAGAATATCTGAAGAATTTTCTGATTGAAAAATTTCATCCCCATACGATTATTATTGGATATGATCATCGATTTGGGCGGGAAAGAATAGGTGATTACAGGTTATTGGAGAAATTAGCTCCGGTATACAGGTTTAAATTAAAGGAAATCTCCAAACAACTTCTGGATGAAATCGCCATCAGCTCCACGAATATCCGGGAAGCGATTCTTCATGGTGATATGGATACTTCAAATAAGCTTCTTGGGTATGAATTTTCTTTTGAAGGAAGGGTGGTACATGGCAATAAACTGGGCCGGGAATTGGGATATCCGACAGCAAATCTGAAAATTGAAAACGCAGAAAAAATAATACCGGGTGATGGCATCTATGCGGTGTATGTTGAAGTCAATATTCAATTGTCAGTGGTCAATGAAAAGAGCATAAAAAACCATTCACCATTCACTATTCCCCATTCACGATATAAAGGAATGATGAGTATTGGTTTCCGTCCGACTGTGGATGGAAAGAAAAGAGTTATTGAAGTAAATATTTTTGATTTTAATGAGGAAATTTATGGACAAGTAATAAGAGTTTATGTAAAAAAATACCTCCGACCGGAGGTTAAGTTTGATTCTTTACCCGAATTAGTAAAACAGATAGACGGAGATAAAATAGAAAGTTTGAATGTTTTATAAAAACTCCGGAGATTCCAAGGCATTCTTTTAATACTCTATCTGGTATTCAAATTTTGACGGGTCATCAAAAAAGTCGTCAATAGTAGCTTCGATGATAACCTTCTTTTTATCACTTGAAAGTTTTACGCCTTTACCTTCTGCTTTTGTTGCCGGTTTAGGTAAATTGAAAACTACTTTCATGGTCATTGGGGTTCCCATTTGACTCATTTCCCGGAGACTTATTAAGCTCTTGTCATTTTCGGCATCAATATATCTTTCTTTATTTAATTTTTTTCCAAGCTTTCCGTTTTCAGTAATGATATCAAAATATTCGTCGATCTCCGGAATATAATTTTCATTTTCTTTACCCATTGCCATCGGGTTGCCAGCGGCGTCATCTCCTGGTATCAGTGATTCTAACTGCTGCGCAATCGCTTTTTGTTTTGTTTTCTTCAGAATGTTTTTAATCAGGTTGATATCCGAAGATTGAGAATAGGGAAAATTAAAAGTCAGAAAAAACTTTTCATCATGTATATTAAGGACAATGTTTAAAGTGGCATTATCCAGAAGTAGTTTTTCTTTATCATTCAAATCAGCAATACTGTCTTTAAAATTACTAAGAGAGATAGTGGTATCTTTTGCCACTTTATCCATCTTCTTGGTTTCCTCCCCTCCCATTATACTAAGTATTCCCAGCATGGAACTAAAATCAGTTGTATTAGAAAAAACCCCGCTTCCGTCCTCGTGAATTTCAGATTCCTGAACTATTTCGAAGCAACCGTAAAAAAGAATTATTAAAAACAGACTTAGAACAGATAGTATCTTTTTCATAAAGTAAATTTAATATCCGGGATGTGAAGTTTTGATCCTGCGGTTGAAAAGAAAAGGGTTTAATGATAATAAGTTTAAGCAGCGGCAATTATTTTATAGACCATTTCTTTCAGCAAAGATGCATCTTCTGTACCCGGATCGTTTACTCCAACAGATCTCAAGTTGTATTGGTGCAGTAGCAAAATAACTTTTTCCACTTCGGGGAAACTATAAATCTTTATTGCCTTCAGGTAATCTTTTACAAAAAACGGGTTCACTCCAATTGCTGCCGCTACTGTTTTCTCATCTCTGCTCTGCAAACCATAGATCATATATAATTTACTGAAAAAAGAATAAAATGAAGGAAGCACCAGCTGAATAGGCGCAGATTTAGGATTGGCTTCAAAATATTGAATGATGCGTATACATCTGGAAAAATCCTTTAGAGCTAATGCATTTTGAAATTCAAAAACATTAAACTCCTTGCTGATTCCAATGAACTCTTCAATATCCTCTTCCTGTATTGTTTTCCGGTGCCCGATGTTAATTAAAATCTTGTCTATTTCATTCTCAAGCCTGCAAAGGTCGTTACCAATATGATCGACCATCAACATCAGCGCTTTTTTGGTGATCTCATATCCTTTTGACTGAACGATGTCTTCTGTCCATTGAGGTAACTGGTTCTCATAAAATTTTTTTGTAGTTAACATCACTCCTTTTTCTTTCAATAGTTTGGAAAATTTTGTTCTTCCATCAACCTTTTTGTCTTTATATGATATTATCAATATTGTGGAGAGAAGTGGGTTTTCAATATAGGGTTCCAGTTTTTCAATTTCCCGCATTTGTTGCGCTTCTTTCAATAAGACAACCTGCCGTTCTGCAAACATGGGGTATCGTCGGCAGGCATTTATTACATCAGGCCAATTGGCATCTTTTCCATAAAAAACGGTAAGATTAAATGCTGCTTCACTTTCATTTAAAATATGGTGTTCAGCAAAGTCAACCACTTTATCAATAAAATATTCTTCCTCACCCTCCAGCCAGTAAATGGGCTTGAATTTTTTTTCTCTCAAATCAGAAATAATCTTTTCGTAAGACATAAGACGCTAAATTACAGGCTTTGGGGAGTTATACCGTGAATACTTATTGACAAAAAAATCAGCTGAACTTCTATTTTTGGCATGATTTTTCATTAAAGGGGCTTACTGATTCTTTAATTAATATTTTCTTATTTCTGACAAATTATCTTTGCAAAAATTATATGTAAACCTAAAACCAGATTTTAAAATCACAAAAAATGACAAACACAAATTATCCATCAGCTACTCCGGAAAGTCCGGCTCCCAAAAGCAATAATAACAAAAACATCATTATTGGACTTTTGGCAATTGCCTTGTTAGGCACCTGGGCATATTTACTCTGGAATAAAAATAAAACCGGGGAGGAAAAACAGCAATTAACTGAGCAGGTTGTAAAAAATATGAGTCAGAGGGATTCAATCCAGCTTCTCTATGATTTTGCTTTACAAAATTATGATTCGGTTACCGTAGCCAATAACGATCTTCAGGGAAAGCTTACCGGGAAACAAAGCGAAATAGGAAAACTTAAAAGCGAGATCGGCAGCATTTTAAATAAACAAAATGCTACGAAGGAGGAATTGAACCTGGCAAAATCCAAGATTGCAGAATTAAATGACAAAATCACAACTCTGGAAGCTGAAGTGACAAGACTAACCGGCGAAAATCAACAACTGACAACTGCCAATACTCAGCTTTCAACAGAAAAGAAAACCCTTGAGACAAACCTCGCTACTACTCAAACAGAAAAGAAATCACTGGAAGAAACCGTTGATGTTGGGTCTACTTTTACTGCCACCAATATTCAGATTACAGCAGTAAATGAAAAGAAAAGCGGCAGGGAAAAATTAACTTCTACTGCAAAAAGAGTGGATAAGCTTTTAGTTTCTTTCGATGTAGAAAACAGGATAGCTAAGAGTGGACCGACTGATATGTATATTATGGTTATGGCGCCAGATGGCAAAGTAATTTCAAGTGATTCTACCGGCGGGGGCACACTTACAACCAGACAAGATGGAGATAAAATCTATACTTCAAAAGTTTCGGTAAACTACGAACAGGGTACAAGGAAAAATGTGCAATTACCGATTTATCAAACAAAATTCCAAACTGGTGATTATAAGATTCAGGTATATCAAAATGGTTTCAAAATTGGTGAGGGTACCAGAAATCTGAAGAAGGGAGGTTTATTCAGTTAATATTCAGACAAACGAATCTATTAGGGCCGCATTGTTTCAACGATGCGGCCTTTTAGTTTACAGTTTTCCACATTATTAAATTTGGCCTTTCCCGTCTTGAATTATTAATTAGCTTGACACCGATGAGGGACAGCAGATCACTTTTACTTGCCTTGCTTTCTGTTGGTTTAATAACCACATGGGTTTATCATTTATATGATAAGAGTAATTATGCCAGCCGTAAAAGAGAGGTTTTTATAAAAGACTCAACAGCAGTAGCTGAAGCTGTTTCCGACTCCCTGAAAAGAATATTTACGCAATCGCTGAATCTGCTCAGTACCGAAAAATCCGGTATTGATTCTGTAAACAACACACTTAAAGGTGAACTGGGACAAAGAATAAAGGATATAAATAAACTAAGAACTGACATTGGAGATATTCTTAAAAAGAAAAATATAACCCAATCGGATTTAACAGAAGCAAGGAATAAAATCCGGGAATTAGAACAAAGGATCGAAGAATTCCGAAATGAAAACACATCACTGGCAAATGAAAGAAAGAAATTGGACGGGATACTGGCTCAGTTAAACGGAGAAATGAATTCACTTCAACAGAGTATTCAGCAATTAACGGTTGAAAACAAAGAGATGGCTCAAAAGATAAATGATGCATCAATTTTTATAGCCTCTGAAATAAGATTTTCGGCATTTAATATCAGACCGGAGCAAAAAGAAATAGAAACGCCTTTGTATAAAAAAGCCGATAAATTTATAGCTTCTTTTGTTGTACAAAATAATGTTTTAGATTTTCCCAATGCAGAAGTTGTAATTGTTATTACAGATCCGTCTGGCAAAACATTAAACACCGAAGTATGGGACTCCGGCAGTTTTGACACAAAAACGGAGGGCAAAAAAGCCTTTACCCGTAAAATGAAATTTGAATACAATAAAGCAGAAGCTAAAAGATTAATATTTACTATACAGCCAGATGTCTTTCAGAAAGGTATTTATATGTTCAGCATTTACCATAATGGAATAAGGATTGGTGAATCGACCTGCAGACTCAATTGATAATTCACGGATAAAAAAACGGCTTCTTATAAAAGAAGCCGTAAATATTTAAGGGGGAATTATTAATTAAAAAACATTGTACCCATAGCTTACATAATATACACCACCTACGTATGGGCTGCCATACCCTGTTCTTCTATATTCGTTAGCAACATTTGAACCGCCAATTTTAAGTACACTTTTTGACTTTGGTATTTTATAAGAAACCTGTGCATCAACCCAGGTGAATTGAGGTAACATGCCGGTTACAAATGTGCCTTCATAATAGTTCGCATCCTGATATTTTACAATAACATTGAAACCAATGTTCTTATAAACGTTATCATTTCTCAAACTTAAATTCCATCTGTAATAAGGAGCATTGAAAAAAGAAATAAAGCCTGGAGCAAGGTCCTGCAGCTCATCAGAAAAGACATTACCACCCAGCATAAAACCTTTTGGCAACTGGTATTCTGCACCAAGACCCCAGCCAAGGGCTTTAACCTCAGTAGTACTGTTCTGTATATAAGAATAGTTTGTTGATGTAAATGGATTTAATGCTGCAACTGCTGATGCCGCCTTTACAACAGCTATCCTTGCAAAAAAATCTTTATAACGGCTGTAATAAACATAACCATCAATCAAAAGTTTTTTTGCTATTAAGCCTTTATATCCTATTTCACCGGAAGAAACATTTTCGGGTTTAACGGTAGTGAAAGTTGATGGAACTAACAAACCAGGATTTAATTGTGCCCTGGCTGCTGTCACTGATTCAGCCGTGTAAGTGTTTGTAGTTAATCCATATTTATTAATAAAAGAAGGTAATGTCCCAATCAAATAAACAGATCCGGTAAACAGATTTATATACTGATCCTGGTTGGTTGGAAAACGATAGGCAGTCTGGTAGGAAAGACGAATATTATTGTCTTTTGCCACCTTGATAACTGCGGTAAACCTCGGTGTCCAATGACCGTCAAAATTTGTTTGTTTATCATAACGCATAGCGCCGGTAAGAGTTAGTACATCATTAAGAAGTTTTTTCTTTAATTGAATATATCCTCCCGTTTCACTAATATTTATAGTGCCGGCTGTATCAGCAAAAATGGTACCCTGAGAATTCAAAACCCACTGTTTCCATTGCACGCCGGTTATCATTTCAAGTTTATCAGAAAAATGCAAAGCATCGGAAAGGTTCAACTGTCCTTCGCCAGACCATAAATGAGATTTATCAAGGAATTTAGCACCACCACGACCGATTGCAGTTGATCTGATTTTTTCTTTTGAAGCATTATAAGCCGCTGTGCCTGGTAAAGGTCTGTTTACGTCTGCAGCAGTACGGGCAAAAGCAAAAGCATTTGCATCACTGGGTGTATTACCGGCTGCATAATTATTCCACTTATATCCAATAAAATTTCCAATATACGTGGGATACCAAACTGTGGCGCTTGGACTGAATGCTTCCTGCATCAGCCGGCCCAGTGCAGTTGCCTGGTATGCCTCTCCTGCATTTTCCTGTGTTGTGTATCCTCTCAGGAACCAATATTTATGACGAATTTCTAATTTATGTTGAGCCATTTTAAAATTACGTAATGAATATCTGTCAGCTCCTGTGTAAACGGTAGTACCGGTTCCCCAATAAGTAGTCCACGATGCTTCTATTCCCGGTGTTATCTTGTAATGAAGACCAGCAGTAAATTTAAAATTCAACGTGCCATAATCCACAAGATCTCTTTCATTATAACCAGTTCTTGAAACTGCCTGAGAGGGAACCCAATTCTGTTTTAACCCCCAGTAAAAAGGCAATAACTGATTAACAGTTGGCAATAAACCCGCGAGGGGGCCTGCAAAAACACTTGAAAGTATTCCAGCAGCTTGAGCAGGAGTAGCATTATTAGGAATTGGAAGGCTATTTAAAGTGTTTACAATATTTGGAATAAGACCACCTTGTCCGTTGGTTCCTCCTGTTGCATTAGAAATACCAGCCCTGAAATTTTCCTGAATTAATTGTGTTACAGATCTTATATCAGCACTGGTTTCATCCCCATAAACATTTATACCATCATAATTAGGATCTGTAGTACGATTTCCGGGAATAACTTTACTTAAAACACCGGTTCGGCTTACATTACTGTAGTCATTTGCCTGCCAGTCTTCGGCCTTAAGCAACTGCCATGTGAATTTAAATGCGAGTTTGTTTTTAAAACTTTTTGCCCACCGCATTGTCCAGTCATAATAAGGTGCAGCGTTTCTTTGTTTACCATCGACGTGCATGATGCCCTGTTTCACATTAAAACTTAAACCCTGGTATTTAAAAGGATTTTTGCTGTTAATCAGCAAAGTTCCATTCATACCTCCAGAACCATATAAAGCAGAAGAAGCTCCTGAAAGTAATTCTATATTATCAACATCCAATTCTGTTAAACCAATTATGTTGCCAACAGAGAAATTAAGCCCCGGAGCCTGGTTATCCATTCCATCTATTAGTTGATTAAGTCTGTTGTTACCACTGCTTACAAATCCACGGGTAGTTATGGTGCGGAAAGTTAAACTGGCCGTATGCATATCTACTCCCTTTAAATTGTTCAGGGCTTCATAATAATTGGGAACAGCGGCATTGCGAAGGGCTGATGAACTTAATCGTTCAACAGTTACGGGCGACTCAAGAATTCTCTGAGGGGTGCGGTTGGCAGCCACTACTACATCCTGACCAAACGTGGAGATTGCAATAAAATCAAGATCCAGATTTTCGGTAGTTTTAGTAACATTCACTTCTTTCGCTTCATATCCTACCGAACTAAAAACAAGTGTCAATGGCGTTTTGGCTGTTGTAGAAATTGAATATTTCCCTTTATCATCTGTATATGTACCCTGCGAGGTTCCTTTAATAACAACGGAAACAGCAGGGACACCTTCTTTTGAAGTCGAATTACGGACTGTTCCGCTAATTGTAACGGATTGCGCAATCGCAGCAATTGAAAACAAAGCCGCAACGAAAAAGGCAGTTGTTAATCGCAGGCTTTTACTCATAAAAGGTAATTTTGGTTATAAAATGTAATGGAAAAATAAGAATTGTAATTTGTATCTAAAAATCTAATTTTTAAGACATAAGCCCGTCTGACCACATTTTTGTATTTTCATTTTAACTGTTGTCGGGCAGGGATAATTTGTTGAAATCTTGACAGGGTTACAATTGGGTAGCTTTTTTTACATTTTTACTTTCGGGCATGGCAAATTTTCATTTTCCTGGACAAACAAATTTTTACAAAGGAAAAGTAAGAGATGTTTATACTATTGACCAGCAATTGCTGGTTATGATTGCTTCAGATAGAATCTCTGCTTTTGATGTAATTCTTCCCAGACCTATTCCATTTAAAGGACAGGTGCTGAACCAGATTGCCGCTTACATGCTTAATGCTACAAAAGACATTTGCCCCAATTGGTTATTGGATGTTCCTGCTCCTAATGTTTCAATTGGTAAAAGATGTACCCCTTTTAAAATTGAAATGGTGGTAAGAGGTAATCTTGTAGGACATGCCTGGAGAACCTATCATTCAGGAAAAAGAGAATTGTGTGGAGCCTCGATGATGAATGGCTTGAAAGAAAATGATCTTTTCTCCTCTCCCATTATTACTCCATCCACAAAGGCCGATGCCGGTCATGATGAAGATATTTCTCCAAAAGAAATAATACAAAAAGGACTTGCAACCGAATATGAATGGGAGGTGCTGAGTAAATATGCATTGGCTCTTTTTGCCCGGGGAAAAGAGATAGCGGGAAAGCAGGGGTTAATTCTGGCTGATACTAAATATGAATTTGGTAAGATTAATAATCAAATTTTTTTAATGGATGAAATACATACTCCCGATTCATCCAGATATTTTTATGCAGATGGTTTTGAAGAAAGACAACAGAAAGGAGAACGACAAAAACAATTAAGCAAAGAATTTGTGCGGGAATGGTTGATTGCAAATAACTTTATGGGTAAAGAAGGCCAGTCAGTTCCGGAAATGACTGATGAATGGATTGATACAATCAGCAAAAGATATATTGAACTTTACGAAAAAGTGATTGGTGAAAAGTTCATTCCACAACAGTTAAGCGAAAAAGAAACCTTCCATCTTATTAGTGAATCACTTAAAATAATTTCTGAAAAATGAAAAATGTTCTCTTTATTGGTGCAAGCGGAATGCTGGGGCAACCGGTGGCGCTTGAATTACTCAGAGCCGGTTTCGATCTTACCTTGTTCGGACGAGATACAGAAAAACTGAAAAAATTTTTCCCCAATACCAGCTCAATAAAAGGTGATGTATTTGATAAATCAAGCCTTGAACAGGCAATGAAAGACCAGGAAATAATTTATTTGAATCTTTCTATTAATCAGTCCCTGGGCAAATCCGGATTTCATTCTGAACGGGAAGGAATTAATAATATTATTGCTGCAGCACAAACAGCAGCCGTAAAAAGAATTTGCTACATATCATCCCTTATTAAAAACTACCATGGAATGAATGGATTTAACTGGTGGGCCTTTGACATAAAACATGCTGCAGTAGATAGAATAAAAAGTTCAGGTATCCCCTATTCCATTTTTCATCCCTCTACGTTTATGGAAACATTGGATAAACAAATGATGCAGGGAAGCAGGCTGATGCTGGCAGGCAAATCAGAAGCGCCGATGTGGTTCATTGCTGCAAAAGATTATGGTATGCAGGTGGCGTGGGCATTAAAAAAAGCAGGAGAAAATAACCAGGAATATAATGTTCAGGGATTAGAACCATTTACATTTGATGAAGCCGCTAAGATTTTTGTATCCAATACAAAAAAGAAAATAAAAGTTTTTAAAGCTCCTCTTACACCAATAAAACTGCTGGGAAAATTTCATCAGCGAATGAATTATGCCGCTAACATTATTGAGGCTTTAAATAAATATCCTGAAAAATTTGAAAGTGAAAATACCTGGAACGATCTTGGGAAACCATCCATCACCCTGGCTCAATATTCAGCTTCATTATAATTTTTTTATGAAACTTATTATCGCCTCTTTGTTTTCATTATTCGTAAGTAATCTGCATGCACAGTTTAAAAACTGCTACATGATCGTTGGCACTTACACGTCCGGCAAGAGTGAAGGCATTTATGTTTACAAAGTCAACAACAGCACTGCTAAAGTTGATTCCGTAACAATGATCAAAACGCAAGACCCTTCTTATCTAACTATGAAAGGGCGGGATTTTGTTTACGCAGTTAATGAGATTGCCGATAATGGTAAGGGGGGCACTGTATCAGCATTTTCATTTAATAAAAACACCGGGGTATTGAGTTTTATCAATAAACAATCCACGGGTGGGGATCATCCCTGTTATATTAGCCTTGACCGAACAGGAAAATGGATAGCAGTCAGCAATTATACCAGTGGAAATTTTTCCATATTACCTGTAAGAAAAGATGGCGGATTGGATTCAGCAGTAGCAACAATTCAACATGTTGGCAGCAGCGTTAATAAAGAAAGACAGCAAAGTGCTCATGCGCATTGTTCAGTATTTTCCAGGGATAATAAATACTTGCTGGTGGCAGATCTTGGTGTTGATAAAGTGATGGTATATCCTTTTAATCAGAATACCGGCGCCATAGGCAAAGCAGACATTCAATACGCTGACGCAAAGCCCGGAGCTGGGCCCCGGCAAATTGTTTTTGACAGCAGTGGCAGGTATGCTTATGTTATTGAAGAACTAACCGGCAGTGTTTCAGTTTACAAATTTGAAAACGGAAAACTCCGGTTGATTCAAAGTATTTCATCCACTCCGAAAGACTTCAAAGGCTTTGCCGGTAGTGCAGATATACATATTTCCGGCGATGGAAGATTTTTATACGCCTCCAATCGTGGCGAATCCAATACACTTGCCATTTTTAAAATTGAAAAGTCCGGAATGCTTGTTCCTGCCGGTCATCAATCTACATTGGGTGTGGCTCCACGTTATTTCAGCCTGGTACCCTGGACTGAAAAATATTTAATGGCTGCTAATCAGAACAGCGATCAAATTGTGATATTCAAAAGAAATAATAAAACGGGTTTATTAACTGACACAGGCAAAAGAATACAAGTTGGAAAGCCTGTATGCATGAAATGGGCATATATTGGTAAATAAATTTAAAATTCTTTCATAGTTTTTGTCAAAATGGAAATTACTGCTGAAGATATAATCAAAGCACATGAAAGAATAAAACCATTTATTCATAAAACACCCATTCTTACCTGTCAAACAATTAATAAACTCACGGGGAGCGAAATCTTTTTCAAATGTGAAAATTTTCAAAAGATCGGGGCATTCAAAATCCGTGGCGGAATGAATGCAGTTCTTTCTTTATCAAAAGAAAAGCAGCAAAGGGGGATCGCCACGCATTCATCCGGTAATCATGCACAGGCTATTGCGTATTCAGCTAGAGAGGTAGGAACCAAAGCCTATATAGTAATGCCTGATAATTCTCCCAAAGTAAAAGTGGATGCAGTAAAAGGCTACGGCGCTGAAATATTTTTTTGTGAACCTAACCAGCAGGCAAGAGAAAAAATGCTGAATGAAATTGTGGAAAGAACCGGAGCTGAATTTATTCATCCTTACAATGACTACCGTGTAATAACCGGGCAAGCCACCTGTGCAAAAGAATTGATTGAAGGAGTTCCTTCTTTGGATTTCATTCTTGCTCCTGTTGGCGGCGGCGGTTTGCTTAGTGGCACATTATTGAGTGCTCATTACTTTTCACCGGCAGCAACCGTTTATGCAGGCGAGCCGGAAGGGGCCGCCGATGCTGTACTTTCTATAAAAAGTGGCAAGATTGAAAAAGCTCCTTTTGTAAAAACCATTGCCGACGGATTATTGACTACGCTTG
>JAHEZE010000141.1 GCA_023251235.1 Sphingobacteriales bacterium
GCTATATTCATACTATAACTTAATGCATAATCTTTATTCAACCCGGTTGATGATTTTTCATTAACCGAAGAGTCAGCTAAGGCAGTACTTCCGCCACGAATAGTTTCTTTTTGATATTCATAAGTTGATAATAACGATACGGCATTTGTTAATACACCGGTAAAACCAGCCACTATTGTAAATACAGATACTTTAATTATATGTCCCCATTCTTTGTTTTTTATCCATCGGATAAAATAAAACAAACTCATGATGACAATGGTGAGAAATAAATAGTAAGCAATCTGCGGATGGTTCATGGAAATTAAAACGGAAGTAAAGAGTGCAGTCAATCCTGCACCCAGCCAGTATTTTTTTTCATAGATAAGAAGCAAAGAACCTAACAGCGCCGGCATATAAGCAATGGATAACATTTTTGTATCATGGCCGACAGCAATGATAACAGCATTATAGGTAGCATAGGCAAAAGCCAATGATCCCATAATGCCGAATATGGTTCTGATCCCAAGCACTACACATAGAAAATAAAAACAAATACAGGCAAGAAAGAAAAACTGAACCGGCTTTGGTAAACCCAATGTAAAAATGGTATGCGCATACCAGGGTACTTTATTATTAGCCGAATAACCTACCTGAAATGCCGGCATTCCACTAAAGATGCTGTTGGTCCATAATGGATAAACGCCATTATGCGTTTTTGCATATTCTGCGGATTGCTGAATGGAACCTTTCCAATGAGTGATATCATGTTGGTTCAGTACTTTGCCTTCCAATACGGGCTTGCAATAGATAAGCGCTACTACCAGGAATACTACAACGGCTGTGAGATGCGGGATCAGTTTCTTAAACCATGAATTCATATAACGGCTTTATTCAGGCTGACAAAATAATGCTATTTTACACGAAAATCGTTGATGCGCTGGCTATTATTTTTATCGAGAGTGGCCTTTATCTGCAACCTTCTTTTTCTTCTTTCCTTTTCACTCAAAATTTATGATTGGATAAAAGATGAAGACATCGGATCAACTATCATCATTACAGGATATGTATTATCATTTATTTTCAACCCTATCGTTAACCTGAGTTATCTGATCATCTTTTGGGTTAAAAGAAAAAATCTTTTCATCATACCGGCATGGCTGATTGTAATGAATATTTTATTTTTAATACTTCAGCTGATCTATCTACTATTATTAAACGTTGATAATTATTAAGACGATGCAAAACCTGTTAAAAGATAAACCGACATCACTTTTTGTTGGCATAGCTGCGTTTTTCTGTTGCAATGCACTCATTGCAGAAGCTATCGGCACCAAAATATTTTCTTTGGAAAAATTATTTGGGTTTGCACCTTCG
The DNA here is from genome assembly GCA_023251235.1 of Sphingobacteriales bacterium. Classification (GTDB taxonomy): domain Bacteria; phylum Bacteroidota; class Bacteroidia; order Chitinophagales; family Chitinophagaceae; genus VBAS01. The sequence continues at coordinate 1,357 of JAHEZE010000141.1, forward strand.
CATTTTACGCTTTTTGGTCAACAGGGAATTTCTATCAGCCTCACCTGCGGAGTTTTATTATGGCCGATTGAATTTGTGATGACGGATATTGTAAATGAATATTATGGTCCCAAGGCAGTAAGAAGAATTTCGTTTACAGCGGTAGCTCTTATCTTATATGCCTTTCTCATGTATTATGCCGCCATTCATGTTCCCCCTGCTGATTTCTGGGTTGGCAGTCATACTTCGGATAATATTCCTAACATGCAGGATGCTTTCAATGGAATTTTCGGACAGGGTATGAGAATCATTATCGGAAGCCTGGTTGCTTTTCTTGTCAGCCAGTTTGTAGATGTTTACATATTTCACAAAATAAAAAAAATAACAGGTGATAAAAAGATTTGGTTGAGGGCTACAGGATCTACATTGGTGTCTCAACTCGTAGATAGTTATATTGTTCTTTTTATTGCATTTGGCGGTGTTTTCTCCTGGCAGCAAATATTGGCAATCGGCGTTGTTAACTATCTGTATAAAGCCAGCATGGCTATCATTCTTACCCCGGTTATTATTCTTGCAGAAAAAAGAATTGAAAAATTTGTGGGTAAAGATGTATCAGTAAAAATGAAAAGAATTGCGATGGGGCAGGAGCAGGATGCATTCATGAACATACCCACTGCCGGTTGATCAAAATTTTTCTTTCACTAATTGCACAACTATTTTGTCTATTGGAAGTGTAACGGTTTCTTTTGAAAAATCTTTCCATTCAATTAAGCGGAAAGTTTCTGTCTCCCCGGTTTGGTTGTAGATGGCCATTTGCTGTTCATCAAAATCAAATAGCTTTTGCCGTAAAGGTACTTTTAGTTCTTCCAGTTGTCTGGCAAAATAATAAATGGAAATAATCTGATGCTCCGGATTAAAAGCTGACATCTGAAAATAGTCAGTTGTATAAATATGTTCGCCGATTTCTGCTTCGATACCTAATTCTTCTTTGAGTTCCCGTTTTAAACAATCCCTGGTTCCTTCCCCAAATTCAAGTCCGCCTCCGGGAAATTTGGTGTAATAACCACCGCGGATAAATTCATCTGCAACCAACACTTGTTTTTTATCATTGATCAATAAACCATAGACCCGGATATTAAAACGATGCATACCAGATTCTTTTTAGAGATAAAAAAACAGGGTTTAAAAATGCCTTCAGATGTTGATCACTCCTTCAAAAACTTTTTCAGCAGGGCCTAATAGCCAGACATTGTTGTAATGTCCATCGGCAGTACGGTCAAATTCTACGTTTAATTTTCCACCAATTGTTTTTACTTCCACCTCATTAAAACCATTTTCATTATGATAACAAACCAGTGCAGCCGCTGTAACTCCGGTGCCGCAACTCAAGGTTTCATTCTCCACACCTCTTTCATATGTTCTTACCATTATTTTATCGGGCTCGGTATCCGGTTCTACAAAATTTACATTAATGCCTTCTTTTTCAAAATCTTCATGGCAACGGATTTCTTTTCCTTTTTTTACAACATCGAAATGCAAAAGATCGGTTACAATTTTAATATAGTGAGGAGAACCTGTATTCAGGATATAATCGCCATGATGCAGTTGGATCGTATCCACATCCTGCATTTTAATCGAAATAGTTCCGTCGGCATTCAGTTTTGCTTCATGTATTCCATCTGAAGCAGTAAACAGGTAATTTTCTTTTTCTATACCTGATAGTAAGGCAAACTTTACGATACAACGACTGCCATTTCCGCAAAAACTACCGGGACGTCCATCAGAATTGAAGTAGATCATTTCAAAATCATACCCTGGTTTTTCATTCAGCAGCATTAAACCATCAGCGCCAATTCCAAAATGTCGGTCACAGATTTTTTTAACCTGTTCCCCGGTTAAAAAATCATATTCTTTTTTCCGGTTATCAACAATCACAAAATCATTACCGGCGCCATGATATTTATAAAAATTTATTTCCATATTAAACCTTAAACATGTTGAGAAATTATTTCTAAAACTTTTACAATCAGATTTTCTACTGCTGCTTTTCCGTCTTTTGAATACTCCTTTCTTACCCTGTTTGCAATAACCGCATTCAGAGAAAGGCAATTGTGTCCTAATAATTTTCCTAATCCATAGATGGCCGATGTTTCCATTTCAAAATTCGTGATTCTATGTTGGCCAAAACGAAATTGTGTAAGACGATTAACCAATTCCGGGTTACTAATGCCTAACCTGAGAATTCTTCCCTGCGGTCCATAAAAACCGGGGCAAGTAACGGTAATTCCCTGGTAAAAATCTTTTACAAAATGTTTTATCAGGGATGCTCCGGCGCCTGCTATATAGGGATAACCTATCTGGGCATGCATCTGTGCATGAGTGACGAAAGAATGTATCAATTGTTTTTCTTCTTCATTCTGATCCAGCCTGTAAAAATTCAATAAGTTATCAATACCAAGTCCGTGTGTGGATGCAATAAAACTGTCAATAGGAATATCCTGTTGCAATCCTCCGGATGTCCCGATACGAATAAAGTTAAGGCAAGTAAGTTTTGGTTTTATCTGCCTTGTGGTAAAATCAATATTAGCAAGTGCATCCAGTTCATTAATAGTTATGTCAATATTATCAGTACCAATGCCGGATGATGTCACCGTAATTCTTTTTTTACCCAGATAACCGGTATGGGAAATGAATTCACGGTGTTGGGTTTTAAATTCAATTTTATCAAAATGCCTGCTTACTTCTTTTACCCGATCAGGATCTCCCACCAGGATTATTGTTTTAGCAATTTCTTCCGGCCTCAGGTCAAGATGGTATATAGCACCTCTTGCATTCAAAATCATTTCTGATTCAGCAATCTTGTTCATGAGTTGAGTTATAATCTTTTAGATAAATGCTGTACATTTGTTTCCGTTTCAGAGTCAAATCTAATTATTATCCCGATTATTATCGGGACAGATATATTGGTCCTGTGGCCGAGTGGCTAGGCTCAGCTCTGCAAAAGCTGCTACAGCGGTTCGAATCCGCTCGGGACCTCAAAAAGAGGTTGCCTATATTGGCAGCCTTTTTCAATTTAACTCCTAAACCCCGATTGAATCTGGGTCGGGACCTCAAAAAAAGGTTGTCAATGAAGACAGCTTTTTTTTAATTTATAGAAACAAGCATTTGCTTTCTTCAATATCAAATTAAAACTAAGTAAATAAAAAGGCTGCCCTGTTTCCAGAAACAGCCCGTTTTATCATGTGGCAAAATGCAATTTATCCTTTTAGATAAGAAAAATTTATAGCCAGAAGGAGGATGAGACAATAGCCGGCAGTCGTTTCTTTAATTTATTTGTCACGCCACTATACAAGCTTTTGCAGGAAAATTTCAATTGTGAATTTGATTCATAATTGAGATATCCTATTCCCGGAATTTCTGCTTCAAAACCCTGAATCAGTAATTCTTTCAGGGAATTACAAAAATAAATCAGATCGGACTCGGCTATGCAGCGTTCAATTTTCAATTTTTCTGAAATGAATTGAGGTAATAAATTATCAGTTATCGTATTTACATCTGCCGTAAAACGAAATTCTCTTTTCATAAATTCTGCATTAATAATATCCGGCTCCGAAGAAACAATCTCCAGTTTTCCCAATGATGGAAGTTGCAAAAAATGATGCATCTCAAGAAATGCACTGAATTGTTGTGCAATTTTCATACAGCAGTTGTTTACTAATCAGAAAATTTTCTCAGGATGACGGATCGTAATATTGAATACTTGGTACCGGTTGAATAATAAAGAAAAAGATAATGGTATAAAATGGTTGAGAGGATGCGGAGGTTTTCCAAATGGGAGACAATGTTAATATTTATTTTTGAGAAATCAAGTAGATTCTTCAATTAATCCCTATTGTTCTACATATGTGCGACCCTTTGTACTGTATAATAGACCTAACGAATCACGAATTCTGGCTGTATCCGAAGGCAGGGCTGGTAAGATAAAAAATAGCTTAAATAAGACGGAGTCCTGTGTTTCCATTTTTATTTCAATACCCCACTTTTTCAGATCATTGAACCTTGCAATTGCTCTTTCTTTACCGGCTTTTTCAATTACAAACCGATAAGCGCCGGTTTGAGCCTGAGAGTGGATATATTTAATGGAATCGCTACCAACTTTATTGTGTCAGGAAGTAAAACC
>JAHEZE010000142.1 GCA_023251235.1 Sphingobacteriales bacterium
TTCACTTTTATTTCTGATAACTGCTCAAGAGACAGTTTTACAGCAGATGGTTTTTCCAATATGGGAAAAGAGACTGCTGTATTATCCGAAAACGCTGTTTCGGATTTTGAAAAAGAAGCAAGAATAAAAAAGATGGGAATAAGAAAAAATAATTTTTTCATTACAGATGACTTAGTAATAATGAAGTTACTTTAAAAAAGTATAAATTAGTAAATAGCAAACTCTATTTTTGCCAATCCGGATGTATTTTATCCGGGCAGCATAGCGTTAATGAAAATCATTAAATTTTTCAACAAGATCACCAATTGGGAACTCTGGCCGTTTTATGTATTGTATTTTCCCATAGGTTTTGTCTGGTTCTTCTATTGTTTGAAAGCAAGATCACTTTGGTTCTTCAGTTCATCCAACCCAACCATCACTTTTGGAGGATTTGAAGGGGAAAGCAAAAAGGAAATGTATGATCAATTGCCCGTTTCTTCTTATCCCAAAACAATTTATATACTGCATGACATTCCGTTTGAGGAAGTAAAAAGGATTGTTTTTGAAAAAGGATTTACCTATCCATTTATCGTTAAGCCTGATATAGGAATGAAGGGTATTTTATTCAGAAAGATTGATAATGACGATCAATTAAAAAAATATCATGAAAAAATTCCGGTTGAATACATTGTACAGGAACTAATCGATCTTCCCGTTGAGTTAAGTGTATTTTATTATCGCCATCCAAGTGAAAAAAAAGGAAAGATCAGTGGCTTAATTCAAAAGGAATTGCTGGAAGTTTATGGAGACGGCAAATCTACCCTTTGGGAATTAATACAGCAACATCCCCGTGCCAAATACAGGCTGGAAGAAATGCAACACAGGCATGAACACAGGCTGGAGAGGGTTTTGCCCAAAGACAAACATTTTTATCTTTCATATGCCGGCAATCATAACCGGGGTGCAAGATTTATCAACCTGCATCATCTTGCCGACGAAAAGTTATTGAAAGTGTTTGATGATCTGAGCCATTATACTGACAAGTTTTATTACGGCCGTTATGATATTAAATGCACCTCACTTAATGATCTTAAAGAAGGAAAGAATTATTCCATACTTGAGTTCAATGGATGTGGCGCGGAACCCAATCATATTTATGATGCAGGGATGAGTATCCGGAAAGCGTATAGAGAAATTTTAAGCCATTGGAAAGCACTTTACAGGATAAGCAGCTATAATCATAAAAACGGAACTCCCTATTGGCCCTTAAAAAAAGGATGGTTATTTCTTCGGCAAGCCAAACGGCATTTTAAAAGGCTTGAAAAGTTTGACTAATCCATCTTTTTACTTTTGTTAATGAATGTGCCGGAATATAAATTGTCACTACAGCTTCTTTAATAAGGTACGGGAATAAGGACGGGCAATAATTTTATTTTATTTACCGACTTCTGGCAATGAACCCGGCTATGTTAAAATCGTAAAATCTATTTTTACAAAGCAACGAATGGTACAATAAACCCGTTCTTAGAAACTGGTCAGGTCATTGATTACTTAAATAAAATCTAAAGCACCAATATGAAAGCATTATTATTTGCAACCTTATTAGCTCTTTTTTCTTTTATTGCATTATCCCAGGCTTATACACCAACGGATAAGGGGTCGAAAGTGAGATTTGTAATTAAAAATTTTGGTATTAACACAGGCGGCACATTTGAGGGTCTTAAAGGGACTATAATTTTTGATCCCGGTAATCTTTCAACGGCCAGCTTTGATGTAAATGTAGATACTAAAACTGTTGATACTGACATTGAAGCAAGAGATAAACAGTTGAGGAAGTCTGAGTATTTTGATGCAGAAAAATATCCAATATTAAATTTTAAATCCACAAAAATTACAAAGACAAATAAACCTGAATATCTTTATGTGTTTGGCAACCTTACAATAAAAGGAGTAACCAGGGAAATAAAATTTCCTTTTAGTTTTACCCTTAAAGACGATGGTTACCTGTTTGATGGTGAATTTAAAATTAACAGGAGAGATTTTGGAGTAGGTGGTAATAGCTTTTCTTTATCAGATGAATTAGCCGTTGAACTTTCTGTATTTGCAAAGAAGGGCTTACCGCAATAAGTAATCAACCCCGTAAGCGTCACACGACTTCTTTTACACTGAACTTTGAGAAAAATTAATAATTGATATTTCAGCGTATTCCTCTTCTCTCTTCTTGATTCATAGTTCGTATTTTCGTTCTATGCATCCCCTTTTAAAAATATTTTTTGTTGGAATGCTGGTAAGTTTTCTTGGGTCACTGCCATTAGGTACCCTGAATGTAGCTGCCATGCAGATTTCAGCTACCAACGGAATTTACCCGGCAATTCTTTTTGCCTGCGGATCATTATTGGTAGAGATCATTTATGTACGGGTTTCACTTGTAGCAATGGATTGGGTGAGAAAGCAAGAAAAGATTTTCCGGATTCTTGAATGGATTACTCTCGCAATCGTTATTGCACTGGCCATTTCCAGTTTTTATGCTGCCGTCACACCTTCAGTAAAAGAGAATTTTATCTTAAGCAGTACACTTAACCGGTTCTTGTTAGGCGCTACCATGAGTGCCTTGAATCCCGTCCAGATTCCTTTCTGGTTTGGATGGAGTACCGTACTCTTTACCAAGAACGTATTATTGCCAAGGAATGATCATTACAATACTTATATTGTGGGTATTGGATTGGGAACCTTTATTGGAAATTGTGTTTTTATTTATGGCGGACAGTTTGTTGCAGATAAGCTTAATGATAACCAACATATTTTAAATTGGGTAATTGGCGGAATATTTTCTGTAACGGCCATCATTCAACTCTGGAAAATATTTTCAAAAAAAGATGCTGTTCATCAATTGGAACACCCGGAAGAAATAACTCATGGATTAGAAGACAAAATTATTCACCCTAAAAAATAAATTATGCCACTTAATGAATCGTTGATTGCAGAATTAAAAAATGAATCTTTATTAACAAAAAAAATTCTTGAGAGAGTTCCAATGGATAAAAAAGATTGGAAGCCCCATGAGAAATCGATGACGTTGGGAAGATTGGCCACACATGTTGCGGCTATTCCTCACTGGATATCTGATATATTTCATATTGATGAATTTGATTTTCTTGTTCATTATAAACAATATCAGTCCAATTCACAGGAAGAATTAATGAAACTTTTCCATGAACAACTTGATGCTGCCATTAATGACCTGGAAAAAATGAAGGACGATGATTTTAATAAAATATGGATTGTAAAGAGAGGTGAGCAGGTCTTTTATAAGTTACCTAAAAATGTCGCTATTAGAGGTTGGGGGTTCAGCCATCTCTTTCATCATCGTGGGCAATTGTCAGTTTACCTGCGACTGCTTGATGTACCTGTACCCGGTATGTATGGCCCCAGCGCTGATGAAACGATGTAAATTATTTTAAGACTAAACCAACGAAATGCAGGAAATAAATAAAGGAGGACTGAAAAAAACACTAGGCCTGAAACTGGTAATTGTTTTTGTAATTGCGAATATCCTCGGCTCGGGTGTATATAAAAAAGTGGCGCCAATGGCCGATGCCTTACATTCATCAGGCTGGGTTTTGATTGCCTGGGTAATTGGGGGTATCATCAGTTTATTTGGCGCATTAAGTTATGCTGAAGTAGCAGGCTTGCTTGCGGATACCGGCGGTGATTATGTGTATTATAAAAAAATTTATAATAAGTTATTTGCATTTCAGTTTGGCTGGTCAACATTTACCGTTATGCAAACAGCCGCCATTTCCTCATTGGCGTATGTATTTGCAGAATCGTTCAATAGCATTGTTCATTTACCACCAATGCTGCAATCTTTTTCCGATTTTAATATAGCACAGGTATTTTACCCATTCAAAGATTTTAATGTAAAATTTACTGCGATAGTCTTAATCTTATTGTTGACATGGATAAACAGTAAGGGATTGAAGACCGGTGCACGGTTGGGAACTGCAATATTATTGCTTGTGTTTATAGGTTTATTTACCATTATTGGATTTGGTCTCACAAGTCATGAAGCAGATTTCAGCAGGGCTATACAAATGCATACAACGAATAATCAACCGGTAACTTTCAGCGCCATGTTTACTGCGATGCTGGCTGCATTCTGGGCATATCAGGGATGGGCCTCTGTTGGTTTTATTGGTGGTGAAGCAAAGAATGCAAATAAAAATATCCCCCGGGGAATTGCTATTGGTGTCTTTATTGTTATTGCATTGTATCTGTTGGTAAATTTTACTTACCTCACTTTACTTCCGATTGAATCGTTGGAGCAGGTAACAAAATCAGGTAATACTATTGCAGCCATTGAAGCAGTAAAAATTTTCTGGGGAAGAAACGGTGAATTATTTATTGCAATCTTAATTATGGTAACCACATTGGGTGCCAATCATGCCACTATCATTACAAGTTGCCGTGTTTATTATGCCATGGCAAAAGAAGGATTATTTTTTAAAAAAGTGGGAGTACTGAACAAACACTCTGTACCCGGTAATTCTCTCCTGTTTCAATGTGTTTGGGCCTGTTTGCTGGTTTTGTCAGGCACTTTTGATCAGCTCACGGATATGATCATTTTTGTAATGTTTCTTTTTTACGGTGCTACGGCACTCGGAGTTTTTATATTAAGGAAAAAAATGCCTGATGCACCACGGCCTTATAAAGTTTGGGGTTACCCGGTAGTACCTGCAATAGTCATTCTTATTTCTGCAGGATTGTTTATTAATACAATAATTACACAACCAAGAGAAGCAGGATTTGGAATGATATTGATGCTGACAGGTATTCCAATGTGGTACTGGTTTAACAGGAAGAAAAATGTTAATCCACAATAAAAAGATGGCAACCGTTTGTTGTCGAAGTTCTGTGGGCTTCACAATTATCGCCAACGAAATAAGTCATTCCTTCGGAAAGTTGCATAATGCGGCCATCATCTAATTCAGTTTCCATTTGCCCTTTGAAGCATTGAATGATATGACCTTTGCTGCACCAATGGTCCGCCTTGTAGCCGGGTGAGTATTCTACTTTTCTTATCCGTATATCACCCATCATAAATATCTGCCACCAGGCCATACCCGTTTCGCCTTTATGTTCTTCTTTGGATATAGAAGACCAATCAAGAGTTTGAAATGGAAATGAATCAATTTTCAATTCTTAATATTTAATTATTAATTTCCTCTGCCCATTTACCTCTTTCATCAGGAGCAAATTTCCATGGGGCAAAATTGTTTTCTACATTGCTGAACATTGCATTCCATTCCTGCGGTGCATTACTCTCCTCCATTACAAGAGAACGGCGCAGTTCCATAATAATTTCCAAGGGGGAAATAGAAACAGGGCATTCTTCCACACAGGCATTGCAGGTAGTGCAGGCACGAAGCTCTTCTACAGAAATATAATTATGCAATAGTTTTTTGCCATCATCTTTAAATTTTTTGTTGGTGTTGATAT
>JAHEZE010000143.1 GCA_023251235.1 Sphingobacteriales bacterium
ATTAAGATGAGCTGAATGTGATGGAAAAAAGATTGCGGGAGATAACTGAAAAATACACATCAACAGAAATAATGGAAAAGGTGTCGGAATTGAGGGAAGAGATCATTTTAAAACGTTATGAAATCAACTTACTGAAAAAAGGCTTTACCAAAGAAGAAACAGTTATAGCAACCCAGATACCTCAATCGGGTGATAAGGTTGAGTTGGATTTGCAAGGGGCAAAAAAATTGCATGAACGAATAGGATATTTTCAGAAGGAAATAAAAGAACTGTGGGTAAGAACCAATGATTTTCTGAGTAAGTGGATGTAAGGATAACTGTAATTCTATACAATCAAAAAAAAATATAATGAATAAAGAAATGATGCTTGGACAAAGCCTGTTGAATTTACAACAGGAAAAAGGGAATATCTGTGTATCCGTTATTGTGCCCACTCACCGGCTTTCGCCAGAAAGAAGAACTGATCAGTTAGAAGTGGAACGGGCGATTAGTAAAGCAAAAGAAAATCTTCAGTATAAATACAATGCAAATGATACGGATCCGCTGATAAAGGCGATGGATGAGCTCTATGATACGATTGATTTCAACCATAATACAGATGGGATTGGCATTTTTGTTTCTCCGCATGTAAAACATCTGGAGCATTTTGCTTTCCCCGTGAAAGAAAAAGTAATCGTAGCGGATAATTTTGAAATAAGAGACCTGCTTTACCAGGTAAATTATTCACACCCCTATTATCTCCTGTTCCTGACAGAAAAAGGGGCCAGGTTGTTTGAAGGTGAACTGAACAGGTTGACAGAAGTAAAGGGTACTGATTTCCCAAAAGAATACACAGATGAATATTTATATGAACATGCCAGCCGCGGCACATCATATGTGGGATATGCATTCTTAAAAGATTTTGAAAAAGACAAATCGGTGATGGAAGAAATACGGCACGAACAATTTTTCAAAAAAGTGGATGAGTTGCTGAACGCATACCTGGTGGATGACACACCGCTGCTGGTAACGGCAGTGTCAAAGGAATTATCATGGTTTGAAAAAGTATCAAAGCATAAGAAACTAATCGCCGCAACCATTGAAGGCAATTATACATACAATGATTATCCTGATTTGCCCAATCATGTTTGGGATAAATACAAGGCCTTTGTGGATGAAAAAATTAATATGCTGATAAAAGATTATAAAGAAAAAATTGGCGAAAAGTTAGGTGTGGAAGGATTGGAAGAAGTCTGGAACGCCGCAAAGGAAGGTCGTGGGTTTAAACTTTTGGTGGAAAAGGATTTCCGCAAGCCCGGTTTTGTTGACAAAGAAAATGAATCAAAATTATATCTGCATCCACCCAAAATTTTGCACAAGACACTGGCTGATGCCGTAGATGATATTATAGAAACCGTATTGGAGAAAAACGGAAAAGTGTATTTTACCGATAATGATGTTTTAAAAGATCACCATCACATTGCACTGATTACCCGGTATTAAAATATATGTATGCAAAACGGGAAAAGGGAAAATAAAAATACTTCGCCGCAAAAATCCAAACCCGGCAAACGGTTTCGATGGTGGTGGTTGATTTATATTATCCTTTTCGGATTTATCATTTTTAATTTTGTTTTTAATAATTTTTTCCCCTCGGCAAAGGAAATTACGTGGCAGCAGTTTGAAAAAAATATATTAAGCAGGCATGCCGTAGAACGGATAGCAATTGTGAATAACGAAAAAGCAAATGTGTACATTAAACAGGAATTTGCCAATGATCCGGCTTTTAAAGAAGTAATGAAATCTGTGATAGGCAAAGCTGTAAGTTCCGGCCCTCATTACCAGTTTAGGATCGGCTCAGTGGAGAGTTTTGAAAGAAAACTGGATGAAGCACAGAAAAATTTCAGTGAAGATGAAAAGATAAATGTGAGTTATATAAAACAGCGAAACTGGTTTATTGATATACTCAGTTGGTTATTGCCGGTATTCCTGATGATTATCTTGTGGCAGTATTTTTTTCGAAGAATGGGCACGGGTGGAACCGCCGGCGGTTCATCCATTTTTTCTTTCGGAAAATCAACGGCCACCCTGATGGAAAAAGAAAATAAAAGTACGTTTACATTTGAAGATGTAGCAGGACTGGAAGAAGCAAAAGTTGAAATAAAAGAAATTGTTGATTTCCTGAAAGATCCTGTAACCTATACCAAACTTGGCGCTAAAATTCCAAAAGGGGTAATCATTGTAGGCCCGCCGGGAACAGGAAAAACATTACTGGCAAAAGCTGTGGCCGGAGAAGCGCAGGTACCGTTTTTTTCCATATCAGGTTCGGAGTTTGTAGAAATGTTTGTGGGTGTAGGCGCATCAAGGGTTCGTGATCTGTTCAGACGGGCGAAAGAAAAAGCGCCATGCATTATTTTTATTGATGAAATAGATGCCGTAGGCCGGTCGAGAGGAAGAAACGCATTTTACACCGGGGCCAATGATGAGCGGGAAAGTACATTGAACCAGTTGCTGACGGAGATGGATGGGTTTGGAACAAACAGTGGTGTGATTGTGCTGGCTGCTACTAACCGGGCCGATATGCTTGACCCGGCTTTGTTGCGACCGGGAAGATTTGACAGGCATATTTACCTGGAGTTACCCAATCTCCACGAACGCAAAGCAATTTTTAAAGTGCATATGCGGCCCCTCGTGCTGGATGAAACAATTGAAGTTGATTTTCTTGCTTCACAAACACCGGGATTTTCCGGCGCAGATATAGCCAATATTTGTAATGAAGCTGCTTTAATAGCTGCCCGACGCAAAAAAGAAAAAGTGGGTAAGCAGGATTTTATTGATGCAATTGATAGAATTGTCGCAGGATTGGAAAAGAAAAGTAAAATCATTTCCCCGCAGGAAAAGAAAACCATTGCTTTTCATGAAGCCGGCCATGCAGTGATAAGCTGGCTGTTAAAACATGTTGATCCACTGGCAAAAGTTTCCATAATACCAAGAGGAAAATCATTAGGCGCTGCCTGGTACTTACCGGAAGAAAGACAATTGAGAACGGCCGCCGAACTTACAGAACGGTTATGTGCCACCCTTGGCGGAAGAGCCGCAGAAGAAATCATGTTTGGCGAAGTATCATCCGGCTCATTAGATGATCTGGAGAAAGTAACAAAAGAAGCTTATACGATGATCATGTATTATGGCTTCAACAAGAAAATCGGCAATATCAGTTTTTATGATTCTACGGGTATGCGGGAAAGCGCCTTTCAAAAACCTTACAGTGAAGAAACAGGAAGAATGATTGATGATGAAGTGAGAAAACTGACAGACGAAGCCTATCAGAGAGCAAAAAATATTTTAACTGAACATAAAGAGCAATTAATAAAAATTGCAGAACTCCTTTTGCAGAAAGAAGTAATATTCAAAGAAGACCTGGAAATTATATTAGGCAAACGGCCGGGTGATGAAAAAACAGGCCAGCCTGCAGAAGAAACACAGAAAATGGTAGCAGCAACAACTATCAATAAGTAAACGTATTTAATCCGTATATAAAATCTAAATCAAACATATATTTTGCTGCTCTTTTTAAAAGGATAGATTCAGATAAAAAATATGATTCTTTCTTTCTACAGGATTCAACAACATCTGACAACAAACATTTAACTAACTGATGCCAGTCATTTTTACCCGGTTGTATTGTAATGTACCTTCGCTTCAGTTTAGTTCGAAACCAATCGGTGTAATAGGAAGCCAGATATAACTGTTATAAAAGATAGTAAACTGGCTGACCGAAAAGACAGAATAAAAACTGTTGTTATTACCTCAACGGTTCCGAATTAAATGAGATAATAGCAGAGTAATGGTAGTAAAAAAGCCGTGATGCTGTTAATATTGCAGAAGGCGGGGTTTAATTATTCCGCCTTCCTTTTTTAAATGGTAATGTTGTTTAAAAAAGTGGACAGATGATGCTGAAGATATTTACTCTGGTTCCGGATGCCATTTGGAATACAGATGAACATATAGCGACACAGCGAAGATGTTATAGAATTCGCAACTGGTATAATAATAAAATATGGATTGCACAGGAAATAAAAATAAATAATGCCTGAAAAGAACATGCAATAATGATTATTTTTTAAACCCCTGTTATGAAATTACAAATAGAATCACCACACGTTGAGCCGGATAAAAAACTGGTTAAGCTGGTGCGCAGCAAGTTTGAGCACCTGGGTAAAAAGTATGATCGTATCAACCGCTGTGATGTGCTGCTCCGGAAAGAAAAAAGCGATGTTCAGAAGATTTTTTCCATTGAAGTAAAAATGGAAGTACCGGGAACAATGCTTTTTGCCAGCGATAAAGCCGAAACTTTTGAGTTGGCTCTTGACAAAGTAATTCATGATCTGGAGCATCAGCTACGCAGGTTTAAAGAGGAAATACAGGAAAAAAATAAAGGCTGACTTAGTTTATGTTTTTTTAATACGCCGGTCTCTTATATTTAGCCAGATACTCAAAATAAAACTCACCAAAAAAATAATAATCGTACAATTTTCCACCAGTTGAAATGAAAAATTAATCCCTGTTAATTTGAGTATCAGAAAATGAATATAAGAACTTGATTCATCCACATATCCCAGTTTACGCCGCACATCCCAATGCCAGTCTGTGCAAAAACAATATCCCCATCCATACCAAATGCCCAATACAAACCAGGAAAAGGCGGTAAGTGTAAGAGTGATCAGATGCCATTTTCTTGTCTTTCGGAAAATCCATCCCACTATGTTGAATAAAGTAAATGTTGTATGAAAGACGAAGAAAAATATATTGAGGAATTGGTACCACATGGAGTTAAATGAATGAGGCAAATGTAATTAATCTGTTGCCGAAGCAGACAACAGTTAAATAAAGATCTCTTTACAGAAAATTATCGAAGACCATCCTCTCCAGTTCTTCAATTAATCCTTCCTGAGCAGGATTAATCTTTTTCTTAGCTTCTTCCATACCAAACCAGGCTGTTTTATCCACTTCGGGGAAAATTTTTTTCTTACCTGATTTTGGAGGCCACTCTAATTCAAATGTATTACTGGTGATTTGTGTAAGGTCAATGTTTTGCAGTAAAGCCCATGCATAAATAATTTTTCCACTTTTTTGTTTTACTGGAGTTAGCTCAATAAACTCACCGGAAACTTTTATTCCTAATTCTTCTTCCACTTCTCTTTTTGCTGCATCTAAAGGGTTTTCATCTTCCTCAAATTCGCCTTTGGGAATTGACCAGGCTCCTAAATCTTTTTTTGCCCAGAATGGCCCGCCGGGATGTACTAATAAAATTCCCGGTAAATTATTTTGGAAGTGATATAAAAGGATGCCTGCGCTTTTTTTATGCATCTGTCTGAATATTTTGCTGCCCTGTATTGCAGTGTTTGGAATAAAAATAGTAATATGTGACAGCCTGACCCATGATTCATCGCACTAATCCTGATGGCGCTGCTCAAAAAATATATACTACAATATT
>JAHEZE010000144.1 GCA_023251235.1 Sphingobacteriales bacterium
AAGCATTTCTGATTCAGTTCTTACAATTCCTACCAACTGTTGCATCATCTCCTGTAAAGCATGTTGTACATCAAAGGGATTATCTCCTTTCTCTCTTTCAAAACCTTCCAACGCCCATTTAACAGAATCGGTGATCTGTTTTTCATCAATAGTACCTGCATTATTTTCTTTTGCAAATTTCGCTGCATATTCTCCGGCTCTTTTTCCAAACACTAAAAGATCAGAAAGTGAATTACCGCCCAACCTGTTAGCGCCATGCAAACCGGCACCACATTCACCTGCAGCAAAAAGTCCCGGAACAGTTGACATTTGTGTGTCCGCATTTACCCGTACGCCTCCCATCATATAATGAGTAGTAGGGCCAATTTCCATCGGCTCTTTGGTAATGTCAATGTCAGCAAGTTTTTTAAATTGATGATACATGCTTGGCAGCTTTTTTATGATATGCTGCTCTGCATTGGAAATCCTTTTTTTGATCCATGAAATGTCGAGGTACACACCGTGATGAGGACTGCCTCTGCCAGCTTTTACTTCCCTCATAATGCAACGGGCAACATGATCACGGGTAAGCAGTTCAGGCGGTCGTCTTGCATTTTTATCACCCTGTGTATATTGCCATCCTTCTTCTTCATTATCTGCCGTTTGATTTTTATACAGATCGGGAATATCGTTGAACATAAAACGTTCCCCATTTTTATTCAATAAAATTCCACCCTCACCGCGAACAGCTTCTGTAACTAAAATACCCCGAACACTTAATGGCCATATCATACCGGTAGGATGGAATTGTAAAAATTCCATATCAATCAATTCAGCGCCGGCATGATAAGCCAGTGAATGGCCATCGCCGGTATACTCCCAGCTGTTACTGGAGATTTTAAAAGCACGGCCAACACCACCAGTAGCAAGAACAACAGCTTTTGCATGAAAGACAACAAACCTTCCTCTTTCTCTTGCATAGCCGAATGCGCCAATAACACGATCACCATCTTTCAGCAGGGTGATGATAGTACATTCCATATGAACTTCCACTCCCTGGTGGATGCCATGATCCTGAAGAGTGCGGATCATTTCTAAACCAGTCCGGTCGCCAACATGCACCAATCGAGGGTATTTATGTCCACCGAAATTCCGTTGCAGAATTCTTCCATCTTTTGTTCTGTCAAACAAAGCTCCCCATGATTCCAGTTCCTTTACCCGATCAGGAGCTTCTTTGGCATGAAGCTCCGCCATTCGCCAGTTGTTTACATATTGTCCGCCACGCATGGTATCAGAAAAATGTACTTTCCAACTATCGCGGTCATCTACGTTTGCCATTGCAGCCGCAATACCACCTTCTGCCATTACCGTATGTGCTTTACCCAAAAGTGATTTACAAACCAACCCGACAGTAACATCTTGAGAAGAAGCTTCAATAGCAGCACGAAGACCGGCGCCGCCGGCGCCGATCACCAGCACATCGTAATTGTATGTATCGTATGAGTTCATTTAATTTTTTTTTATAAGCCCGGCTTTTGAATTACTAATAAACAATCGTGGCGTCGCACTCTTCATGTTTCTGTTCGCTATTCAGCAACCTCATCTTCATTCTCCCTCTCCCAAAGGAGAGGGAACGGTTCTTTTGTGTTAATCCAAACTTTATATCTTCCACATCATTTTTAGTGCTATTCCAATCATTAAAAACAATTTCAATAAGCTGGCCATGTGCGTCTGAGAAGCCTCCCCATAGGGGAGGTTTGGAGGGGCTGCTTTTAAAAAATTCTCCAATCACTCCACACACCCATTGAACAAAGCCGCACATAGATATCTGTAAACCCAACCCAGAACAAGCTCATCCATGCCCATAGCATATGTTTCCGGTTCAGGCAGCTTACACATTTATATAAATTCATGCGAACCGGTTTGCCGGAAAGCCGATCCATAAATCCGCCGACAACATGACGAAGGGAATGACATCCGAAAGTGTAACCGCCCAACAATACTACATTCACGGCTAACACCAATGTACCAATACCAATACCAAAAGATTTTACACCGGTAACAGGATTCACAAACCACAATGCTTTCCACACATCTATGGAAAGAAAAATAATAAAAAACAAAGCGATATACATAAAGTAACGGTGAACATTCTGAATGATGAGAGGAAAAGAATTTTCACCAAGATATTTTTTGCGGGGTTCAGATACCGTGCAAGAAAGAGGATCGGCCCAGAAAGCTTTATAATAAGCACCACGATAATAATAACAGGTAAGACGAAAAAAACCCGGAGCCCATAATATCAGCAATGCAGGCGACCAGGGAATAAACCCGGGCCACCAGCCTGGTTTTGGTCCAAACCAACTATGAGGAGAATCACCAAAAAGTTCTGGCGAATAAAGCGGTGAAAGATAAGATTCATAATGATAATTCTTACCCTGGAATGCAGCCCATGTAACATAAATTACGAAAGAAGAAAGGCCAATGAAGGTAAATAAAGGCTTCACCCACCAGGCATCTTTTCTGCTGGTAACACCAAAACGATGTACCGGTCCCCTTAAATTTAATTCGGCCATACAAACTGATTGTAATGATTAAGCCTGCCTGCCGACAGGCAGGGATGAAACTCCTGTATGCACAATCTTTTCAACGGGTAAGAAAAAGATCTGCCCCTAAGATAATTCAAAAGAGGATATAAGCAAGAGAAAAAATCGGGTTGAATTATTGCATTTAATTTCTGAGAAAACTATTTGCTGAAACCATATCAATTGAAAAGAAAAGTTGTGTCTGTCAATATATTCCTTACATTTAATCTTCATCCTATCGAATCTACCCATTAATTTTCATTTTTATTCACCCGGGAAAGCGACAAATATTTTTTTTATCACCAAAACAAACCAACATGAGAAAATTTTTTTTAATGCTGTTCAGCGCAGCAACTGTTACTGTTTTCGGACAAGGCAATACCCTCTACCACGTTAATGAAGTGAAACCCAAAGCCGGAATGAAATCTGCCTTTGAAGCCAGCTGGAAACTTCACCTGGATAAATTTCACAAAACCACTGATAAAAGAAACGTGTATGAAGTAACAAGCGGTGCCAATAATGGATCGTATGTTATTGTAGAAGGCCCTTTTGCTTATGCAGATATGGACAAAGAAAAACCAAATGCAAAAGAGCATGGACTTGACCTGGAAAAAAATTTTACTCCCAAACTAGAACCCGGTAGTTCGAATGCAATTTATCGGTGGGCAGATACATTAAGTTATCATGGCGATGCAAAAGCAGATAAATTTCTTTTAACTGTTACTGTTGTAAAAGACGGAAAGTTGGGAGAGGTGCTGACAGAATTCAGGAGAAATGTCCTTCTTTCTGAAAAATTAAACAGCCCCTTTAGCTATAATGTTTTAATAAAACAGCAGGCTGGCTCCAGCCCCACCATAGTTTCTATAAGAAATCTGAAAAACGGGTTTAAAGAATTGGAAGCAAATTATTTTCAGTTGCCTCCGACCGGATTTATGGATGCTTACGTTAAAGATTACGGACAGGAAGCATGGGATAAGAGATTAAAATTACTGGTGGATGATGTAGTAAACCGCGAACAGCATTTTGAAAAACTAAGATCCGACCTGAGTTCAAAATAATACCCCGGATGAAATGCCAACTATAGTTTTATTAAAAAGACGGATTCAATGATCCGTCTTTTTTCTTTGGACAAAAGATAAAAATTTTTAAAAAGAAAACCAGTTATAAAAGTTTCTTAAGGGCTTCGTTAAGTTTGCCAATCATTTCGTCTATCTCTTCTTTTTTACAAGTTCCTACACTCAGGCGATACCAGGGATTGCTTCTGCTGCTGCCAAATGCATAGAAGGGAACTACAGCTAATCTTGCTTCGTTCAGTATATAAGCGGTAACATCACTTTGTGTTTCAAGAATATTTCCCGTTGGAGTTTTTTTCCCCGAAGCATCCACTTTTATTGTCAGGTAAATTGCCGCTTCAGGAGTAATTGCGTCTACAGGCAATCCTTCATTTTTTAATTTCATAAAACCTGCATAAATTTTGTGAAGCCTTTCTTCCAGTTCACTTTTGAAATGAATAAGATAATTTTCTATTTCCTTTTTACTGCCTAAAAACTTTGCTACTGCTTTTTGTTCAGCCATCGGCGCCCATGCACCCACATGACCCAGTATTGATTTCATTTTACCAATTATAGAGGCGGGGCCCATACTCCAGCCTACTCTTACTCCTGTTGCGGCAAACACTTTACTGATGGCATCAATGAAGATGGTATAGTTGCGCATCTCCGGTCGTAACGAAACAGGATTGTAATGTTTGATATTGCCATAAGTAAGATGCCAGTACATCTGATCGTACATGATAAACACTTTTTTTTCTTTTTCACCCCGTCTCGCATTTTCTTCTAACACAAGATCGCAGATAGCTTCCAGTTCTTTTTTAGAAAATGTAGTGCCAGTTGGGTTTTGCGGTGAACATAAAGAAATCAAAGTGGCTTCTTTAATAAAAGGTTTGATTTCATCTGAGGTTGGCATAAAATTATTTTCTGCTTTGGCTTCAATCACTATATGTTCTCCTTCTACAAAATGTGTATAGTGATTATTATTCCAGGAAGGAACGGCATAAATTACCTTATCACCTTTATCACAAATAGCACGAAAGGTAGCGTAGATCAAAGGACGGCCGCCGGAAGCAACCAATATTTCACTCAAAGAATAATCAAGGCCTTCCCATTCTTTCATAAAAGAAACAATGGCTTCACGCAGATCAAGATTGCCTTCTGCAGCGGGATAGTTGGTGAAATGATTTCTGTAAGCAGTTACTATTCCATCTTCCAGTTCTTTTGGTATAGGAAAAATAGAAGGATCAAAATCGCCAACGGTGAAATTATAAATGCGTTCACCCTGACGTATTTTTTCCCTGATCTCCCCACCGAGTTTTACAATTTCAGATCCGATTAATGTTTCAGATAAATAAGATAGCTTCATATTTTATTCATTTGTGACAAAAGTATTACGAAATGGGTTAATTGTTTTAAAAGAGATTTTTCAAAGAAATTTTCAACACGGAGTGACAGAGATTTTGAGTTTCACAGAGAAAAAAAAAATTTAACTCCATTGGCTCTATTACTCTGTGCCTCTGTGTTGAAAATATTTTTTAGTAAATAAAAATTGGGAAGCGATAAAATTTTTTTCAACATTGAAGAAGATAATTGCTCCTTAAATTGCTTCGGCTCTCTTTACTATTCTTGTTACAGTATTTAGTGCTTCGCCTCGCAAAGACGAAGATGTGAATGGATCGGATAAATCTTCAAGGTCCCGGAGTCTTCGTCTTTGCGAGGCTGCCAGATTAAGATTAGCATCAATTTTAGTAATGCAAGCCGAAGCAATCTGAATGGATTGACAAAATAAAAAAAGGTTG
>JAHEZE010000069.1 GCA_023251235.1 Sphingobacteriales bacterium
CAAAGTATAAGTTGTTCCTGCAGTTCCACTGAATGATGAAGTAGGACTTGCTGCATTACCAAAGGAACCACCAGCTCCACTTACAATACTCCACGCACCGATACCAACTGTTGGAGTGTTGGCAGCAAGAGTTACAGAAGTTAATCCGCAGGTTGCAGCATCGGTTTGATCAGGGCCTGCATTGGCGATTGTCGGTAGTGCAGAAACAGTAATTGTAAATGTGCAACTATTGGTACAACCATTTCCGTCCATGTAAGTATAAGTAATAGTATGTGTCCCTGCTCCTGCTGTTGCAGGGTTGAAGTTACCAGCACTTACTCCTGTACCGCTATACATACCAACTAAAGGATTACCACCAGTAAGTGCAAAGGCGGCTGTATTAATACATACAGATAAATTAGATGGGCAGGTTACAGTTGGTAATGGATTCACTGAAACGATAGATATTCCAGACGTCGCAGAACAACCATTAACATCAGTAACAGTTACAGAATAACCACCAGAAGTACTAACTGTAATTGATTGTGTAATTGCTCCAGTACTCCACAAATAACTGCTTGCCACAGAGGCGGTCAACACTACTGAACCTCCTTGGCAAAAAGTGGTTGGTCCACCGGCTGTAATTGTTGGTGTAGAAGGCGGAGGATTAATCGTAATCACCATCTGATCATTTAATGCCCCGCATGATACATCATCAATAGTAAGTGTAAGTGTTACGGTACCTGATATAATATCTGCTGCACTTGGAGTATAAACGGCATTCAATATATTTACATCCGGAGAAAAAGTTCCTGTGCCGTTAGTACTCCATGTTCCTGTTGAAGGAATACCGCCAACTATAACTAATCCGGCGAGTGATACAGCCGGATTGCTTGCACATACTGACTTATCTGCACCAGCATAAACAAAGCATTGTGCATTGAGATTTGAGCAAAAAGAAATTAGTAAGAAAAAAGCAAAAAAAATTACCCTTCCCCTTGCAAGAAAATTTTTAAACCCTTTTTCATATACTGGTTTAACAGAAACAATATTTCTTAGTACGGTTGCCAAGTTTCTCTTTATAAACTTTTCGTTCATAAATTATTTCATCGGTAACCAGGATGACACAGGAGTTGGATATAATCAGAGCAGGTTATTCATAGAACATTCAGCGTAAGAAATAAATAGCTTATAAGTGACAGGGTTTTACAAGGATAAAAAGCAGTGCTGCTAATGCGTTTTTGCTTAGCAACCTGGCAAACGAAAAATAAAATCTTTAAAACCTTTTGTAACCGAAGGATGAAAGAAATGAAATAGCAGGTAGTGTTGGGGAGTGTAAATTTTCTGAATTCCCATTTTCGCCGGTTAAAGGTTTAAAAAAAATTAGCTTACGCAGGATGGCTGGGTTTATTTAGGTTCTTAATAGACAGGATTTTAGATAGTGGCTTAAAGGTAATACCCTTTACCAGTTTTTCCTACAAAACAGAAGGGAATCTGCATTAATTTTTCCGGATATTAAGTATGAAATTCAGGGGGTTAAATTTTAATTTGTAGAAATACTAGTTTCCTGTTTAAAAGAGAGTGATAACAATTTATTTTTTGAGGCAATAAAAAAAGGTTCTGATTTTTCAGAACCTTTCAAAGTGGAGAACAGGGGAGTCGAACCCCTGACCCTCCCGCAGGCTTGCGGGATGCTCTAACCAACTGAGCTAATCAGCCATTCAATATATTTTCTGCTTTTTTTCTTTTTGATTTCCGATTCTCTGTTTACGGCTTCGGCTTTTGAAGAATATTTCTCAGTGTATTTCAGAACCCAATCTTTAGCTTTCTTTGTGGCTTTGCTGCCGGAATTATTATGACGGAATAATCTGCCTTCCAGGTTTCCGGTATGTCCTACATAATATTGATCAATTGCTGAGGAATAAAGTATGTAAACAAAAAAACTCATAACATAAAAGGCCCGCTGTTTATGCAAGTCTTTGTTATTGGTGGAGAACAGGGGAGTCGAACCCCTGACCCCTAACATGCCATGCTAGTGCTCTGGCCAGCTGAGCTAGTTCCCCAAATGGGTTGCAAAAATAAGAGATTGAATGCTACTGCCCAACTTACACTGACGTTCAATTCCATCGTATGATTTTTTTATAATGCTGAAATTTCAAAAGATAATGGACTTAACCGGACTGCTGAATACGATTTTGAATACCGTAGAAAGAAATAATTTATACCCGGACTTAAAATAATGACAGGCGGTTCATAGCAGTAATTTTGTTTTACTGAACTTTATTAAAATAAGTTTATGAAGCGAAAATCATTTTTGCAGCAACTGGCTATTGGCGCCGGCGGGCTTGTTGCTGTACCAAATATTTTAACCCGGCAAAATAATCCTGCTGCCATTTCAGTAAAAACAGATCCGCTACCGGCAGAAAAAGTAAAAGAATTTGTTATTGCCAGTCATGGCGATCTTGATAAAGTGAAATCATTGCTTGTGGAATTTCCAACATTGTTATATGCTACATGGGATTGGGGCGGCGGCGATTTTGAAACTGCCATTGAAGGAGCTGGCCATGTTGGGAATAAAGAAATTGCCAATCACTTAATCGGAACAGGTGCAAGAACGAATATGTTTGTGCTTACGATGCTTGGAAAAACGCAGCTGGTAAAAACATATCTTGAAACTTTTCCGGAATATTTAAATGCAAGAGGTCCGCATGGGTTTACATTTTTGCATCATGCGCAAAAGGGCAGTGATGATGCAAAAGAATTGCTTGAATATTTTCAAATGAAAGGATTGAAAGAAACGAAAACTCCATTATAATTTATTAAACTTAAATTATGAATTAACAATTTTAAACTTCTTCACCCCCTTTAGGGCCTGCCTGTCCGGTAGGCAGGGATGGAGGCAAACTAACAAACATGAAAAATGCAATCAGCTGGTTTGAAATACCAACCATAGACATTGACAGGGCACAGAAATTTTATGAAACTATTTTCGACATTAAAATGCAGGCAATGGATTTTCAGCAAATTAAAATGCGGATGTTTCCCTTAGATAATCCAATGGAAGGCGTTGGGGGCACATTAGTAAATAGCGGAGGCTTTCACAAAGCATCTGCTACTGAAGGCCCGTTGATTTATCTGAATGGAAATCCTGATGTACAGATTATTCTTGACAAAGTAGAAGCGGCGGGTGGAAAAATTTTAGTTCCCAAATCAACCATATCAGAAGAGTATGGTGATATGGCCGTGATGCTGGATACGGAAGGAAACAGGATTGCATTACATAACGTGCCGGAAAAATACAGGTAAGAAAAATAATTAAAACTAATACGATGTCAAATTTTGACTGGAGTCGTTTTACGGTTCGTATCAATATAAAAGCCACAAGAGAAAAATTATACTGGTGCTGGGCCACTAAAAAAGGAATTGAATATTGGTTTCTCCGCAGATCTGATTATAAAAATCCGGATGCTGCCCTTCGTGGTAATAATGAGTTTATACAAAAGGGGGATACCTATTCCTGGCGCTGGTACGGTTATCCTGATGAAATGGTGGAGCAGGGTGAAATTTTGGATTGTAATGGAAAAAATTTTTTCAAATTTAAATTCGGTGACGCCGGCAATTGCACAATTAAAATTTATGAAGAGCAGGGAGAAAATATAGCTGAACTGATGCAGGATGAAATTCCAACAGATGATTTATCAAAACAAAACTGGCATATTGGTTGCAAGACCGGCTGGACATTTTATCTGGCCAATCTTAAATCTTTGCTGGAAGGAGGAATTGATCTTCGCAATAAGAATGAGCAGCTGCAAAATATGCTGAACGCATAAATATTTTTTTATGGCTTACAACGAAAAACTCGCTGATATGACAAGAGAACTTATTTCACAATCACAAAAAAATGTGGAAGAGAAAGCGATGTTCGGCGGTCTGTGTTTTATGGTAAATGATAAAATGGCATTGGGTGTGGAGAAAGACAGGTTGATGGTTCGGCTAAACCCCGATATATACGATGAAGTAATGGAAAAAGAAGGATGCAGGCAAATGGATTTTTCCGGCAAGCCTATGAAAGGATTTGTATTTGTTGACGCTGATGTATTAACTACAAAAAAGAAACTGGAATTTTGGGTGAAGCTTGCATTGGAGTATAATAAGATTGCAAAAGCAAGTAAGAAAAAGTTAACAAACCTGCCTGCCGGTAAGGCAGGGAAAAAGAAATGAAATTTGAATTAAACAAATCATACGAGATACTGGAAAAAACACCAGCTGTTCTAAAAGAATTACTTAGTAATCTGAATGACGACTGGGTGATGAACAATGAAGGGCCTGAAACTTTTTCTCCATATGATGTGATTGGTCATTTGATTCATGGGGAAAAAACAGACTGGGCTGCAAGAACAAAAATTATTTTAGAATTTGGTTTATCAAAACCATTCATTCCCTGGAACAGGTTTGCGCAATTTGAAGAAAGCAAAGGCAAAACATTAGCGCAATTGCTGGATGAATTTGCAGCAGTGCGGGATGAAAATTTGAAATGGTTGCAGTCATTGAATTTAACCGAATCTGACCTGGATAAAAAAGGGATGCACCCCAAGTTGGGGGAAGTGACATTGAGAAATTTATTGTCTACCTGGGTGGTGCATGATCTGACGCATATCGCTCAAATAACAAGAGTGATGGCCAAGCAATACAAAGAAGAGATGGGACCATGGCCGGAATTTTTCCGGATTTTAAATTTTTAATGTAATTTTTTGGAACATAAACCAACACAACATGACTAAGAAATTTTCCTTCTGGATATGGGGTCTGATAATTTTTCAAATTCTTACTGCAGCAGTTCATTCACTGAGCTTTATTTCCAAACCCACAGCAGCAAATGAAACTGAAAAGCAACTGATAGATTTAATTACAAACTATAAACTGGACCTTGGCGCAGGCTTTGAAAAAAGCTGGTATCATCTTTTTATGGGCCTCAGCGTTTGTTTTGCTTTGCTGTTTGTATTTGGAGCAGCTATTAACTGGTATTTTAAGAAAAAACAGCTCGACCCAAAACTCTGGAGCGGATTACTGTTAATTGAAACAATTATTTTTGGCCTTGTTTTTACAGCCACTTTAATTCATACTTTTTTGCTGCCAATTATCTGCACGGGTTTAATATTTGTATTTGCATTGGGCTCTTATTTTTCGGTTTCAAAAAAGGCATAGTGCTGTAACAAGACAGATAACTAACGACAAGTATAGTTACCCATTTGATAATATGCCGTAAGCGGAATTTATAGCCGGCCAGCATGAAAACAACTTGTGCATCCTCCCAAAAATGAGTAAATTTGAGTACTGAAAAAATGAATAAACAAAGACCCCATATTATCAATACAGCCCTGCTTTGGGAGTATGATCTGAACACCTTCAACTACGATAAATCCTACAAAATTGTCATTGAAAGAGTGCTGCAGATGGGTAATCTGGATGAATGGAGAAATATGGTTAACTATTATACTAATGAACAAATATTGGAGACCATCGAATGGAGTGCCCAGTTAGATAAGCGGGATAAAGAGTTTTCAAGATTTTTTCTTACCTCAGAGTTTTTACATGCTGCATAAAAATCCATTTATTATTTCACCTGCGACTTTTGAATTAATTCAGGAGCTACAAAGCATTAGTGAATTAAAAAACTTTTTTTTAGTTGGGGGTACTTCGCTGGCCTTACAATTGGGGCACCGCAACTCAATTGATATAGATTTATTTACCCGGGATGATTTTGATGATAATTATTTAATGCAAATTTTAAATAACCAGTACACGGTAACAGAAATCTTCAGAAGAAAAAATTCAATTATTTGTTTAATCAACAATATTAAAACCGATTTTATCAAACATAATTACCCTTTATTATTGCCCCCTGTTACGGAAGAAGGAATTAGTTTTTTAACTAAAGAAGATATTGCCGCTATGAAATTTCATGCTATTATCCAGAGCGGTAAACGGCTTAAAGATTTTATTGATATTTATTTTTTGCTGCAGCATTTCAGTATGAAACAAATGGTTGATTTTTTTTCAGCCAAATATCAAAATACCAATCCGATGATTGCCATGAAAGCAATAAATTTTTTTGAAGACATAGATGAAAATATTGACCCCCCAAAATTGCTGAAACCCCTGCCCTTAATTGAAATAAAAAAAAGGATTCAAACAGCTACTCTGAGACCAGATAAAATTTTTAATTAATTATGCAATCAAAAGCCACAACTGTTGATGATTATATAAAAGAATTACCTGAAGACAGGCGAACTGCAATTGAAAAACTCAGGAATGAAATAAAAAAGAATTTACCAAAAGGGTTTAAAGAATGTATGGGGTATGGTATGATTGGTTATGTAATTCCTCATTCTATATACCCGGCAGGCTATCATTGTAATCCAAAAGTTCCCTTACCTTTTATGAATATTGCTTCACAAAAAAATTATATCGCCGTTTATCATATGGGGGTTTATGCCAATCCCAAACTGCTGAAATGGTTTACTGATGAATATGCAAAAGCTGGTGTGGGTAAATTAGATATGGGCAAAGCCTGCATCCGGTTTAAAAAATCAGAAAATATTCCTTACAAACTAATTGGCGAACTGGCTGCAAAAGTGACAGCAGAAAAGTGGATTGAATATTACGAAAAAGCAATTGCGTCGCGAAAAAAATAAAATCATGACGAAAAAATATACACAGTAATTTTAATAAATATTTTTACGGTAACAGAAAAAAAATTGAATGATGGGAGTGTGGAAGCAAATAGCCGAATATCTCTATATAAAAAAGGTGGATCCCAACCGTCCGAAATCTCTTTTTACAAAATATATGCATGGCATCAACCGCATCAGCCTGTTGTTGTTTATTCTTTGCCTGATCATCCTTGCTATAAAATTGCTGAAATAATTTATCGCTTAAGAAAATTTACAATTGAGTTGGCAGCTTTTGCGGAAGCATTACCACCTTCAATTAATAATTGTTTCAATGCAGCATAATCTTTTTTAATCGAATTGATTTTTGTTTCATCGGTAAGAATAAGTGATAATTCTTTTTTCAGATTTTCCCTATTCAGGTCTTGTTGAATTAATTCCTTTACCACCAATCTATCCATGATTAGATTTACTAATGAAATGAACTTTACTTTCACTAATCTTTTACCGATCTGGTAGGAGAGAAAGGAGCCTTTATAGCAAACTACTTCGGGTACGCCAAACAAGGCAGCTTCTAAAGTGGCCGTGCCGGATGTTACCAATGCAGCTTTGGCTTTCATCAACAGATCATAAGTCTGACCAGATACACTTGATACATTGGAATAATCTTTCAGCAGTTCATTATAAAAACTTTCATCGGCGCCGGGTGCTTTTGCTACAATGAATTGATAAGATGGAAATTCTTTTGCTACTTCCAGCATCACCGGTAATTTTTTCAATATCTCCTGTTTTCTGCTGCCAGGCAATAAAGCGATAACAGGTTTCTTGTTTAGCCCGTAGCTCGCAGCTTGAAGCTTGAAGCTTTCTGCTACTTCCACCAACGGATGTCCCACATACTCCACGTTCCAGTTCCATTTGTTTTTAAAATAATCTTTTTCAAAAGGAAGAATCACCAGCATTTTATCAATACACTCTTTCATCATCTTCACCCGGTTTTCTTTCCATGCCCATACCTGCGGGGAAATATAATAAATGATTTTGAATCTTTTTTTCTTTGCCCATTTGGCAATTCGGAGATTGAAGCCGGGATAATCAATCAGGATTAAAGTATCGGGATTAAATTGTTCAATATCATTTTTACAGAACTTCAGATTTCGAAGGATGGTAAAAATATTTTTTATCACTTCCCAGAAACCCATGAAAGCAAGATCACGGTAATGCATGACCAGATCGCCGCCTGCTGCCTGCATTTTATCACCACCCCAGCAACGGATGACAGCAGCAGAATCAACCTTTTTTAATTCCTTAATAAGATTGCTGCCATGCAAATCACCACTGGCTTCCCCGGCAATAACATAATATTTCATAGACCCCGGCCCCTAAAGGGGAGTTTTTAAATTTACAAATAGAATTAAACTGCTTAAAGATAAGAAACATGAGCGGAGAGGAATTGTGTATTCAATGAATAGCTTTCAATAACTTCTTTTGGGCCTGCCTGTCCGGTAGGCAGGGATGGGGCTTAATTAAAAATCTTCAGCACAAGAATACTGATACCATATATCAGGGTAGTTGCAAAAATTCCTTTGGCTGTGTTATCGCGGTGGGTATTGAGATAAAGAGTGAAAAGCACGGCATTAGTAAGCAGACAAAGAGAGCCGATTGAAGTGATCAGTCTGTTACTGTTGATAAACATATCAAGAAATTCAAAAAAACCAATGGAAGAATATTTTAAAAAATACATGATCACCAGCCCCAATATTGGTCCTATTAAACCAAGAATAATTCCCAGCTTCAGGTTATCTTTTTTCAGAAATGATATTACCACAGTTTTTCAAATTTAGACTTTAATACGTAATTGGTCATGTCAAATTGCACTGGCACTACACTAACATAATTGTGTGCAAGTGCCCACACATCGGTGTCTTTTCCTTTATCAAAATTTACAAACTCGCCGGTGAGCCAGAAATATTTTCTGCCATGCGGGTCCAGTCTTTCAATAAAATCTTCTTCATATTTTGCATACGCCTGGCGGCAGATCCTGATGCCTTTAATTTCTTCTTCTGCTACTGCGGGAATATTTACATTCAGGATCATGTGCTTATCCTGTTTGCTTTTCAATAATTTTTCAACGATGATCCGGGCATATTTTTTTGCCCCGTTAAAATTGGCTTCAATACTAAAATCAAGCAAAGAAAAACCAACCGATGGAATACTTTCTATTGCCGCTTCTACTGCGGCTGACATAGTGCCGGAATAAATAACATTGATGCTATGATTGGCGCCATGATTAATGCCGCTGAGACACAGGTCTGGTTTTCTGTGAAGCACTTTATCAACGGCAAGCTTTACACAATCCACCGGAGTTCCGGTGCACTGGTAAGTTTCAATCCCTTCAAAAACATGAACAGCATGAAGACGCAATGGTGAACCGATGGTAATAGCATGTCCCATTCCTGACTGAGGTTTATCCGGCGCTACTACCACAATTTTTCCCAGGTCTTTTACAGCTTCTACAAGATTACGGATGCCGGGAGCATTTACTCCATCATCGTTTGTTATCAGGATCACCGGTTTTTCTTTCACTCTCGTTCCCGTCTTATTACTTGTTTTCTTTGATTTTGACATACACTCAGATTCGAGAGCAAAAATGTTCTCTTTTTTCCATCCTGCCAAACCGGATTATCGAAAGAAAAAATGATTTTTTGTTTAACCAAAATATTTAGTATTTTGCAGCTAAATCAATTAGTTTGCATATGTCAACAGCAAATCAAAATCTTAAATACCTGCGCAAACTCCGTGGTTGGACACAACAGGAGTTTGCTGACAAACTTCGTATCAAACGATCTTTGCTTGGCGCTTATGAAGAAGAAAGAGCCAAACCACATCTGGATGTGCTGGAAACTGTTTGTGATATTTTCAAACTGACGATGGATGATATTCTCCGGAAAGATCTGAGTGATAATAAAGGTAATTACCTGGCAAAAAGAAGAGCCCTGAAACTGACAGGTGGCCGGCCCGATATTCCGTTTGTTCCGGTAAAAGCTGCAGCAGGTTATCTGAATGGCTATGCCGACCCTGAATATATTGATGAGCTGAATACGTTTACCCTACCCATGTTATCCGGCGGGAATTACAGGGCATTTGAAATTTTAGGTGACTCTATGTTACCTACACCCAGCGGTTCCATCATTGTGGGTGAAAAAGTTGAGAACCTGGAAGACATTAAAACTAATAACACTTATATATTAGTTTCCAAATCAGATGGCATCGTTTATAAAAGGATTGAAAAAAATAACAGAATAAAAAATAAGCTGACCTTGATAAGTGACAATCCTGCATACCAGACCTATAATATTAATACGGATGATGTTTTGGAAATGTGGCAGGCCTCCGTTGTCATCAGCAGGGCAGGATCACAACAGCGTTGGGATATTAATCAACTTGCCAATATTGTTACCAATCTTCATCAGCAGGTCAGTACGTTGAAAAAAAAGATGAACTGACGGGAGATTTTTAACCTGCTAAAGTAAAATACACACAGTTTCAGTTGATCTATCAGGGTCAGTAATAAATCTTTATATTTGTTTTCTAACTGACTGCATGACGGCAAAGCATTTATTCTTGTTACCCTTTTTGATTGTTTGCTGCACCGGATTTTCCCAAAGCAAAAAATTACAAGCTGTTAAAACAATTCAGGCTCCCCGCATTGATGGCCATCTGGATGATTCTGTCTGGCAATTGGCTCCTGTTGCTGTTGATTTTATTCAAAAGTCTCCTCAAGCCGGGCAGCCCGCAAGTGTAAAAACGGAAGTAAGAATTTTATATGATGATGATGCCGTGTACATCGGCGCCATGATGTATGATGATCCATCATTGATAAAAAAACAATTAACCGAAAGAGATGGCGAGTCCCGGGCCAATGTGGATTATTTTTCTGTGTTTTTTGATCCGTATATGGACAAGCAAAATGGTTTTCAGTTTCTTGTTACCACAAAGAATGTGCAATCGGATGCCAGGATGTCTCCGAATGATCATCTTGATTTTGACACTTATGGCAATAAAACATGGGATGCTGTCTGGGAAAGTAAAACATCGCTGGTAAATAATGGCTGGATTGCTGAAATGAAGATCCCATATATTTCCCTTCGTTTTGCAAAAAAAGATTTACAGGACTGGGGCTTGCAGTTTCTCCGCTTTATCAGAAGAAATAATGAAAGTTCTTTCTGGAATCCGGTTGACCCTAATTTAAATGGATTTGTGAATCAGTTTGGAGAATACGATGGTTTGCAAAATATTCAACCTCCATTAAGATTAAGTTTTTCACCTTATGTGTCCGGAGGTTTTCGTATAGCTCCTCTAAAAGGGGTTAATCAAACTGACTGGTTGAAACGTGGCGGGATGGATCTGAAGTACGGAGTGAATGAAAGCTTTACTATCGATGCCACGCTGATTCCTGATTTTGGCCAGGTGATTTCTGATAATGTTATTCTTAATCTTTCACCGTTTGAAGTACAGTTCCAGGAGAACCGCCCGTTTTTTACGGAAGGAACAGAGTTATTTAACAAAGCCGGACTTTTTTATTCAAGAAGAGTTGGCGCTACGCCATCGGGTTTTTATAATGTTAAGGATATGGTAAGCGCTGATCCCAATCTTGAGATAATCAAAAACCATTCCGTTACGCAACTATATAATGCTGTAAAATTTTCCGGAAGGAACAATAAAAAACTCGGCATAGGTATTTTCAATGCAGTTACGGCGCCCATGCATGCCATCATCAGGGATAAAACAACAGGGGAAGAAACAAAAATTGAAACATCACCACTTTCCAATTACAACATTTTTGTACTTGACCAGGCATTGAGCAGAAGGTCAAGTATCACTTTTACCAATACCAATGTGTTGCGTAGCGGGTCGGCCCGTGATGCAAATGTCTCTGCTCTTGATTTTGCTTTTTTTGATAAAACAAATACCTATACAGTTAGTGGAGCCACCCGGTATAGTAAAATATATGGCACCAATCCTTATGATGGATTCAATACCAATTTCCGTTTTGCCAAAGTAAGCGGCAGGTGGCAGTATAATTTTCAGAATATTATTAAGTCAGAAAAATATGATCCCAATGATTTGGGGATTTTATTAAGACCCAATGAAGTAAATTATACCGGAGGACTAAGTTATAACCAGTTTACGCCAAAGGGAAGTTTTATTACATACAATTATAATCTGATTGCAAAGTATAATTGGTTATATAAACCGTATGTGTTTACAAAACTTGATCTGAAAGCAACTGCTTTATGGGTATTCAGAAATTACTGGGATGTAACGATCACAGCCGGTATAATTCCAAGATGGGAACATAATTATTTTGAATTAAGAACCAATGGCCGCTATATAAGTTATCCTGTTAACTATGGTTTCAATCTGGGAGGTAGTTCTGACAGCCGGAAAAAATTATTTGTGAGGTATGGCGTTTCCTATATAGTAGCGCCGAAATATGATAACAAATACACTTCATTTAGCCTGGGCTTCAGGCAAAGGTTCAGCAATAATTTTAATCTTGATCTTCAACTGACTTCAGGCCTGGAAACAAATCAGCTTGGCTATGCATTTCTGAGAGAAGTAAACGGGGATCCGATTGCAGGCTTCCGTGATAACCGGAATTTTGAATCGGTATTAACAGGCATTTATAATTTTACTTCACGAATTAATTTTTCTCTTCGTGCCAGGCATTTCTGGAACAAGGTTAACTATATAAGTTTTCATGATGTAGATGCTAAAGGTTATTTACTGCCAAAACCTTTTATTGCCGGCCAGGATGAAAATTTCAATGTATTCAATCTTGATGCCTTTCTTACCTGGGATTTCCGTTTAGGCAGCCGCATCATATTAGGATGGAAAAATTTCCTGGGTGATGATGAGTATATAGATGGTCTGATTAAAAGGAGTTACTTAAATAATTTTGGAGAAACATTTAATCTAGCTCATGGCAACGAAGTCACCATCCGGTTTATTTATTTTTTAGATTATAACCAGCTGAAGAAAAAGCGCTGATCATTTTACCTGCATAATTCCATTTTCTATTATAGCAAAAACGTTTTCACCTTCACGGGGTTCTATTTTTGCCATTCCTGTAAAACGACTGAAGGCAGGTAATATCCCATATGAATTAGTAAAATAAAAACAAGGGAACTGCAACATCTGCCGGCCTTTTCCTTTAATACTTATTCCGGGGTGAAGGTGCCCGCAAAAAGTATATTGGTTTTTATTTATTTCATTCCTGACTATCGAATCGGGATCATGAAGGAATGAAAATTTTTCAATACTCATCTTATCACTTCTTTTTATTTTCATTTCCCTGTACCATTCATCTTCCAGTATATCATGATTGCCATTTACCAGATGGATAGTAAGGCCGGCAAGATCCTGCCGCCATTTTTTAAACATGTCCAGTTCTTTATTGCTTTTGCTATGCGAAAGATCGCCTGCAATAATCAGCTGCTCTGCTTTAAAGAATAGTATTTGGGAAAATAAACAATGGAGGTCATCCTTATAAATATTTTGCGGCACGGCAATCCCTGATTTTCTGAAATGACCCGTTTTACCAATATGGAGATCGGCAATAATCAGGGTTTTTTTTTGTTCCCAGTACATCACCCTTTCAGGGCTGAGTACAAAATCGTTTTCATTGATAGAATAAGCAACAAGAGCGTTCATAAGATAAAGGCAAATTTAATAAGAGTAAATTTAATTCTACGTTTCATCTTCATTTTCTTCACATAGTTTTCCGGTTATTCCGATGATAGAATTTCAAATTCAAATTTTATATTCAGCAGGGTAAGATAATAGTATTTAAGTAAAACGAGTTCCGGAGGAGCACCCGGATTATAGAAATATTTCGCAAGGTGGCATTGGCTCCGTATGAGCCTCCTTTATAATTATTAATAGAACTCAAAAAGGAACTTTTCTTCATAGGGTAGTTGAAATTTTTCCAGGAACTCATGATATTCCTGACTGAATGACTTTTTCAGATGCCTTTTTTCCTGGTTCATTATATATTTTATTACCCTGTCAATGTGTGATTGTGAATAGGAAAAAACTCCATACCCTTCCTGCCAGTTAAATTTTCCTTTGATCCATTTTTTCCCATTGATAAACTCATTGCTTTCTACTTTTATTTCTTTTACAAAATCAGAGATCAGAATACTGGGTTTAAACCCTACAAATAAATGAGTATGATCAGGCATGCAATGTACTGCAAGCAATTTAGCATTCCGGTTACGGACCAATCCAGTAATGTATTTATGTAATTCTTCTTTATGTTCTTTAGGAATTAAACTTTGGCGGTGTTTTACTGCAAATACAAATTGCAGATAGATTTGAGAAAACGTATTAGCCATAGTATAAGGTTTAAAATTTACAAGAAGCTCCTCCGGAGCTGATATTGCTAATGTAACATTTTTTATAAACAGGCAGCTCCTGCGGAGCTATGTATTTCTATTCTATATTCAATAACTGATTGCTTTGTGGGAGACATTTTATTGTTTGAAATGAGTTTAGTTCAGTAATATTTAAAACCAATAATAGAAACATTATTCAATTATGCTCCGGAGGAGCATCCGGATTATAGAAATATTTCGCAAGGTGGCATTGGCTCCGACAGGAGCCTCTTTTTTTGAAAATGATATTCGGATAATTTTCATTAAATATGCTCCGGAGGAGCATTTTGATTATAGAATTATTTCGTAATGAGACATTGGCTCCATAGGAGCCTCCTTCATTATTTTCCGAGTTCCAGCTGCATTCTTTTAACCCGCTGTTCCAGTTGTTCAGATGAAAGATCCTCCCGCAGGCTGTCCACTTTTACCGGAAAACAAAAAGGAGTAAGTTGTTGTGGAAAGGTGATAATTATTTTTGACTGTTGTATTCTATGCAGCATATCTCTCAGTCTTACTTCTTCCATCTGCTGATCAAAAACTTCCTGGTAGGATTGGCGCAGCAATAAATTATGTGGTTCGTATTCAGCAAAAACATTAAACAGGAGAGAGGCCGATGACTGCAGATGCCTTGCTTTCTTTTTTTCTCCCGGCATTCCCTGGAATATTAATCCGCCGATAGTGGCAATATCCCTGAATTTTCTTTTTGCCATCTCTGTACTGTTTACGCTGCGTTGTATGTCTTCAAATAAATTTTCCGGAGAAAATAATTCATACACATTGGTATCATCCACCGGAATGGGCTGATCACTCAGCAATTCAAAACCATAATCATTCATGGCAAATGAAAAAGTGATTGGAATAATGCGGCTGATGCGGTAAGCAAGAATTGCTGCCATCGCTTCATGCACCAGCCTGCCTTCAAAGGGGTAAACAAAAAGATGATAGCCATCTTTTGTTTCAATCTGTTCAATTAATAATTCATTTGCTTTCGGCACATGAGAAAGTTCCTGCTGTAATTCAAACAAAGGTTTCAATATTTCAAGTTCTTCGCAAGTCTCCCCTGAAGAGGGAGATTCAGAGGGGGCTCTCAGCGTCTCCCTCAGCTTCCTTCCCAAATTTGCACTCAATGGCATCCGCCCTCCCTGCCAGCTGGGCACAATGGATTTTTTTGCCGATGATTTTCTTACCAGCGCCGTCATCTCTTTTATAGAAACAAATTCGAGTTTTCTTCCTGCCAGCGAAAAAACATCACCGGGTTGCAGGCGGCTGATGAACCATTCTTCAATTACGCCGATAAATCCTCCGTTAAGCAATTGCACCCGCATCATGGGTTCACTCACTATTGTACCGATGTGCAGGCGGTGACGCATCGCAATTCTTCTTCCGGTTATTTTATAGACACCGTCAATCAGTTCCACTTTTTTAAATTCATCATATTGCTGCAGCGCCACGCCGCCCCTGGTAATATGATGAAGAATTTCTTTCCACTCATCATCTGTCATTTCTTTATAGCAGTGTGTTGATTTTATTTCTTTAAAAATTTTTTCAGCAACAAAACCATCAGAGATGGCCAGCGTACAGAGATATTGAATCAGCACATCAAAACAAAGCAACATCGGTTCACGGCTCTCAATCAATTCTTCTTTGATGGCCGATTTAAGTGCAGCAGCTTCCATCAATTCCAGTGAATGGGTAGGAAGAAAATAAATTTTACTTACTGCTTCAGGACTATGACCGCTGCGGCCGGCACGTTGTAAAAATCTTGCCACTCCTTTAGGGCTTCCCACCTGTATCACGGTTTCCACAGGACGAAAGTCAACACCAAGATCTAATGAAGCGGTACATACTACGGCTTTCATTTTCCCTGCATGCAATGCATCCTCTACCCAGAAGCGAAGCTCCTGTTCAATACTTCCATGATGGAGGGCAATGATGCCCGCCAATTCAGGAGCAGCATTTAGTAATTGCTGGTACCATATCTCACTCATCCCTCTTGTATTAATAAAGATGAGTGTCGTTTTGCTTTGATGAATAATGGGAATTACTTTATCAATAAGTTTAATTCCCAAATGACCGGCCCAGGGAAAATTTTCAATTTCATCAGGGAAAATAGATTCAACCGCAATTTGTTTTTGCATGTTAGCCCGAACAATCACGCCAAATCTCCCCTCTCCATTTATGGAGAGGGGCTGGGGGTGAGGTAAAAGCGGAGCCAGCAATACCTCCGTTGCCTGCTCAAGATTTCCGATAGTAGCTGATATTCCCCACACTGAGCCTGCCTGTCCGGCAGGCAGGCATTGAGTATTGAACATTGAATATTGAACATTCAATATTCTGCTGATTGCCAATTCCACTTGCACGCCCCGTTTACTTCCCAGCAGTTCATGCCATTCATCCACCGCAATAATTTTTAATGAAGAAAAAAAATCAGGATAATCCTGCCCGTCCGGCAGGCGGGTTTTTTGTGCCAGTAATAAATGCAGACTCTCCGGGGTAATGATCAGCACTTCGGGCATTTGTTTTTTCTGTCTTGCTCTTTCCGTGGTGGAAGTATCGCCATTCCTGATTCCTGTTTTCCAGTTCATTCCCAATTCATCAACCACTTCCTCTATAGCACGACCGATATCTTTTGCAAGGGCCCGCAGCGGAGTGATCCATAATAACTGAAGCCCGGAATTTTTTATGGAAGTATAATCATCGGGATGATGATTAATAAAATCAATGATGGCCCCGAGGAAAA
>JAHEZE010000070.1 GCA_023251235.1 Sphingobacteriales bacterium
CTTCGCCTTCTTTTAAATAACTGGTCATATCAGTTTCCACAAAACCCGGAGCAATGGCATTACAACGAATGTTTCTGCTGCCTAATTCTTTTGCAACTGATTTTGTAAAACCAATGATGCCGGCTTTGCTGGCAGCATAACTGGCTTGCCCGGCATTTCCCATTTCACCGATTATTGAACTCATATTAATGATACTGCCATTTTTTGCTTTCATCATTGGCCGTATCACCTGCTTGGTCATGTTAAACACACTGTTCAGATTTACCCGGATCACATCATTCCACTGTTCCGGGCTCATGCGAAGTAATAAATTGTCTATTGAAATACCGGCATTGTTTACACATATATCTACCGTACCAAATTCTTTCAGTACATCATTCACCAAAATTTCGCACTGAACAAAATCGCCGGCATTACTTTTATATGCTTTGGCCTTTACACCCATGCTTTTGAGTTTTGCTTCCAGCGCAGCAGCTTTTTCAACGCTTCCATCACTTACATAGGTAAAAGCAACATTGGCGCCATGCTCTGCAAATTTAATTGCAATAGCTTCACCAATTCCCCGGGCTGCGCCGGTAACAATAGCAACTCGTCCTTCCAGTAGTTTCATAAATTATTTTTTATAGTAACAAATGTAATTCTTATCATCTCTCGTCGCGACGGTTTATCCCGGTACTTCGGAACTCCTTTCATCTTAATATTTGCTATTCAGCATTAAAATTTCTTCCAGCAAAGTTCTTTCATTACTCAGTCGAGGCACTTTATGCTGCCCGCCAAGTTTACTCTTGCTACGCAGCCATTCATTAAATATGCCTTTTTTTAATGAATGAATAACAGGCATGCGCAATGCAATATTTTTATACCGCTTGGCTTCATAATCACTGTTGATATTTTTTAATGCATTGTCTAATTCTT
This sequence comes from Sphingobacteriales bacterium, assembly GCA_023251235.1. Classification (GTDB taxonomy): domain Bacteria; phylum Bacteroidota; class Bacteroidia; order Chitinophagales; family Chitinophagaceae; genus VBAS01. Next base: position 916 of record JAHEZE010000070.1, read on the forward strand.
TTGTAAATGTTTCAGGGCTTTCAGGTTCTTTTTCAAATTCAATCAACCATTCATGAGCCCCGTTGGAGGAATCAGAAAAATAAACCGGCGCTGCTGTATAGTCTTTTACAATGGCTCCTGTTTTTTCGGACGCAGATGCAATTGCCCGATCGGTATTATCAACGATCACCTCTTCACCAAAAGCATTGATATAATGTTTTAACCTGCCGGAAACTTTTATTCTGTATGGTTGCAGTGAAATAAACTGAATAGTGTCTCCCAATAAATACCTCCATAGTCCACCATTGGTGGAAATGATCAGAGCATAATTTTTCCCTGACTCTACCTTATCAAGCCCGATAGTTTCAGGATATTTTTTCCCATATTCACTCACAGGCATAAACTCCATAAAGATGCCATGGTCAAGAAACAGCAGCATACCATCTTCCCCGGGGTGATCAGATGCTGCAAAAAATCCTTCGCTGGCATTGTACATTTCCAGGTAATGAATGTCTTTGCCGACAATTTTTCTGAATTGTTCTTTATATGGAGTAAAGGAAACACCGCCATGCATGTAAAGCTCCAGTGATGGCCATACTTCTGCCATCGTTTTTTTTCCGGTGATCTCTAAAATTCTTTTGAAAAGTACCAATGTCCATGTGGGTACTCCCGAAATAGAGGTTACGTTTTCTTTGATCGTACTGTCGGCCAGCTTTTCAATCTTACTTTCCCATTCATCCATTAAAGCAATATTAAGATCCGGTGTTCGCAGCCAATGACCCCAGAAGGGAGTATTTTGCAAAAGCACAGCGCTTAGGTCACCATATTGTGCCTCAGGATTTATTTGATTGATAGTATGACTACCGCCGATCACCAATCCTTTTCCAGTGAGTAATTCAGAGGCTGGATTGAAATGATAATAAAGAGTTAACACATCTTTGACTGCTTTGTAATGACAGTCCTGCAAACTTTCATCACTTACCGGTATGAATTTGCTTTTATCACTGGTGGTGCCACTGCTTTTGGCAAACCAGTACACCGGAGTATCCCATAAAATATTCTGCTCTCCATTCAGAATGCGTTGAATGAATGGTTTCATGTCCTCATATTCATGAATAGGAACAGCTTCCTTAAAAGAACGAATAGTAAAGAGTTGAGAAAAGTTATATTTTCTGCCAAATTCCGTGTATTGTGCAGCCGTTACGAGACTTTGTAAAACATCCCGCTGGGCCTCGACAGGATGATTTTTCCATGCTTCAATGCGCCACATACGCATACGGGCAAGTGATGATATAGCCGGGCTGAGCAGTTTCATGTGTGTAGCAGCAAGATAAAGTTATTTGGGAAAAAGAATACAGGAAGATTATTGATCCGAAGCTTTGGCCTCTTCATGCAGGTAATCCTTCCTTCTTAATTCAAAATTCCTTCCGAGGTATAATCTTCTTACATCTTCATCAACAGCCAGTTCTTCGGCAGTGCCATGTTTAAAAATTTTTCCTTCGATTAAGAGATAAGCCCTGTCACAGATAGATAGAGTTTCTGTTACATTATGATCAGTAATAAGGATACCAATGTTTTTATATTTCATTTTTGCCACAATAGCCTGGATGTCCTCAACCGCAATTGGGTCAATACCGGCAAAGGGTTCATCTAATAAAATAAATTTGGGATTAACGGCCAGGGCTCTTGCAATTTCTGTTCTTCTTCTTTCACCACCGCTTACCACATCACCATTGCTTTTGCGAACATGTTGCAACCGGAATTCATTTAATAATGATTCCAGTTTTTCGTGTCTTTCTGCTTTATTCAACTTTGACATTTCCAGCACTGCCAAAATATTATCTTCCACACTCAGTTTACGGAACACCGATGCCTCTTGCGGCAGATAACCGATTCCCATTTTTGCTCTTTTGTACATAGGCAAATTCGTAATGTCTTCATCATTCAGGAATACACGTCCTTCATCGGGTTTAATTAATCCTACAACCTGATAAAAAGTAGTTGTTTTACCGGCTCCGTTAGGTCCCAGTAAACCAACAATCTCTCCCTGTCCTACTTCAATAGAAACATGATCCACCACTGTACGCTGACGGTATCGTTTTACAAGATCTTTGGTTTGAATGGTAACAGACATGCGGGGGCAAAAATAGGGGTTCGTTGTTAATTCAACGATTGCTATCAAATCCTTTAACATGTATTTGCGTAATGGGTCTGCATCCTTAGCTTTGCACGTCCCGATAAAAATCGGGATTGGAAAAAGCTGATGAAAGTTATTGATCATATAAGAGAATCAGGCGGTAAAACATTATTATCGTTTGAAATCTTACCACCACTCAAGGGGAAGGGTATTGCAGCAATTTATAATCACCTTGATCCTTTGATGGAATTTAAACCGGTGTATATTAATGTTACCTATCACCGGAGTGAACATATTTTCAAGAAAAGAACCGATGGAAGTTTTGAAAAAGTAGTGATTCGCAAGCGACCCGGGACAGAAGCTATCTGTGCATCTATCATGAATCGTTATAATGTAGACACCGTTCCTCATCTTATTTGTGGTGGATTTTCTGTACAGGAAACAGAGGATGCCTTATTAACACTTAGTTATCTTGGCATTGACAATGTGCTTGTTCTTCGTGGGGATGCTGCAAAAAATGAAACTTCATTTGAACCCGAACCCGGGGGGCATAAATATGCTCTTGACCTGTTAAATCAGGTAATGAATCTGAACAAAGGCATTTACCTGGAAGAAGAACTTAAAGGGACCAACAGCACCCAATTTTGTGTGGGGGTGGCTGGCTATCCTGAAAAACATTTTGAAGCGCCAAATATGCAAACCGACCTGATGTATCTTAAAAAGAAAGTAGAAGCTGGCGCCGAATATATAGTTACCCAAATGTTTTTTGATAACAAAAAATTTTTTACATATGAAAAGCAATGCCGCGAAGCCGGCATCCATGTTCCGATCATTCCCGGATTAAAACCAATCACCAGCAAAAAACAATTGACCAATATTCCCCGCACTTTTTATGTGGATATTCCTACCGAACTTTCTAATGAAGTACTGAAATGTAAAGATGATGCTGATGTAGAGAAAGCGGGCACAGAATGGCTGCTGGCACAATCAAAAGAATTAAAAGCAGCCGGCGTACCTGTTTTGCATTACTACACACTCGGCAAGCCACATGTAGTGTGTAATGTGGTGAAAGAATTATAGAACCGGGAACAATTTATCAAATACTATTTCAAGATAGATTTCAATACTTCTTCATTCATCTTTACCTGGTATTTCTTTCTTAGTTCTTCTGTCCATCTTGCATCCACGTCATTCTGATAATCTGTAATTACATCACCTTTTGCTTCTGCATAAATTTTTTGTGCCGGTTGATTAAAAATGGAGAGTATGTAAGCAAATGAAGCGCTGTTGTCATCGTTATTTTTTTCTACTGCTGTTATCAACCCCGGTCTGGCTATCATCTTTTTCAATCCGGGAATTTTTGGCAGCTCATATCTACCCGAATCTATCGTTGACCTGTCACCATATGTTTCTGACACAGATTTCCAGTTAGACGGATTTTTTATGACAGCAGCATGTAAATTTTGTGCGGTTAATTCATCACCACAATAAAATATAACAGCCCCGGCACTTTTGGCCCATATATATTTGTTTTTATTCCGGGTATAAAAGTTTACCTGACCAAGAGTATCGTTTTGTGCAGTTGACCACACTTCTTTCATCATGATATCAAAAAACAGGTTCCCGTCTTTAAGATCATTCATCTGTAATCTGAATTCTTCATTAAATTCTTCCATATGAATACGGTAATATTCGAAAACGGTCTGCTGTTTGAATTCATCCAGGATTGTTGCAAAAGATTTAATGCCGGCACCATTGAGTAACGGTCTGTTCGATTGCGCATATGTCATTAAATCACCAATAGTTTTTACAACAGTCCCGATTTCAAAAAGAACTGTTTCATTATTGATGGTAAAAATTTGCCCCGGCTGTTTAAAATCCAATACGCTGTCTGCATATGCCTGGAGTATTGTTTGGTTGATGCCTGCCTGCTTCAAATTTATTTTTGATATAATGCGGTTATACAATCTTTCTTTTGTAAGATTTATTCTGTTATCTTTTTCCAACTGCACTTTGATCTCATCTAAAGTTTTTTTATTTTTTTGAAATGATGGAGGGGTAAGAGAAATTCTTTTAATGATATGATAGCCGTGTGAGGTGATAAAAGGTTTAGAGATAGAGCCGTTTGCAGGTAATGAAAAAGCGATGTTCTCAAAAACAGGGTCAAAGGTTCCGATTCCAAATTCAGGAATTTGTCCTCCGGATGCTGCCGAAATATAATCATCACTGAAGTTGGCTGACAGCTTCGCTATATCATCACCTTTTAATAAACGTTTATACAAAGAATCGGCCAGCCTTCCTTTTTTATCTTTTTCTTCCTGAGTACTTTCCGGAGCAAAGGCAAGTAATATCTGGGCTAATTTTATTTTACCAACCGCCTTTCTGATATCAATCACCTTAAAAATGTGATAACCAAAATTTGATTTATAAGGAGATGAAAATTTACCTGGCGATAAATTATAAACAATGTCTTCAAACTCATATGAAAGCGAAAACACGGTTATGTAGCCCAGGTTGCCTTTATTTACACTTACTGAAGGGTCAGCAGAAAATTTCAATGCAACATCCTGGAAATTTTTTCCGGATATCAATTCCATAAAGGCCTGCAGTATCTTCAGCTTTGCCATGGCTGAATCAGAAACATTGTTCTCTGCTTTATAAGGAATAAAAATATGCTGCACTTTAATATCCTTCTGGCTACGGTCAAACGCCTCATTCAGCAGGGTATTAAAACTTTCAGGATCGGTCATGTAATTATCCATCACCTGCCGGCGAAGTGTATTTATCTCTTCAAGAAAAGAAGCAGCCGTATCATATTTTCTTTGATAAGCCTCTTCTATTTTGAGCCTGGAATTGATAAACAGATCAAGATATTCTCTGGTTGATTTTTCTTTATTGACCACAGGCCCAGGATAAATTTTATTTAGAGCTCTGGTAAACTCTTGTACCTCCACTTTTTTATTCCCATAAGTAAATAGTGTTTGTGCCGTCAATGCCAGGGAAAAAGTAAGTATAATAGCAAAAAGAAAAAATCTGATTTTCATGATGTAGATATTATTACTGGCTTTTTAATTTGTATTGCAGCACTTCATCAATTTGTTCAAACGGTATTTTTTTGGCCAGAATACGTTTGTCTTTGTCCAGCAAATATAATGTAGGTACAGTTTGTACATCATAGAGCTGGTAATAACTGGGAATATTATTATTCACTCTTGCATCATTATCGGCTTTTGAATAATATACATGCACCCAGTTATCGAGGCGATGATCATTCACGAAATTCAGCCAGTCTTTTTTAGTGCCGTCGGTTTCCTTTGCTACCGCAAAGATTTTTACATGAGCTGGTTCCCATTTTGCCTTGTAAATGGAATCAATTCTTGGAAGAGTTTCTTTACAATGACTGCAGGTAGGATCCCAGAAAAGTACAACCGTATAGAGATCAGTTAAAGAAAATAAATTTCTGGTTTTCCCTGTACTATCGGGCAATTCTATATCAGCGGCTTGTGTGCCAAACAGGTTAGCCATCATGCTGTATGCCCGGTCAAAAATATTCTTCTTCCCTTTCTCGGTAAGCCAGGTATAATTTTTTTCTGAAAAATATTTTTCAAATAAATGAACAAATACCCTGTCATCCCACATGTATTTAGGTACAATGTAGCGGTTCGCAAATTTTGCCAGCAGAAATTTCTGCATTTCATCATTAGCTGTGGCATAGGCCAACATCCAATCTATTTCTTTAATTACGGAATCAGGATCGGGATAGATCAGTTGCTCAAAATACCGGTCAAGTTTTTCTTCAAAAAATGTGGTTCGGACAAGACGTTCATCAAAAAAATAAGTATTATCCCAATAGTGATTTTTATAATACCGGTAAGCATACAATGAATCATATTTACCACCCGGATGTTTTTCGGCCGCAGGAATTACCGGGTCTTTCATTGCTTTTAGTAATACAGCAATCGTTGAATTTGGATTTTGTTTTATTAAATTATCCCTGTATTCCTGTATTTCATTTCCGCTTTTTTTTATTACCGCTTCCCATTTGGCAGAATCAGCCGCAGATTTTGCCAATGCCCTCTTTGACTTAGTTAATTCGATTTCTTTACCCCGGGAAGCAGTGTTTTTTTGATAGTCCGCAAACAGAACATTGTCCGGTGATCCCGCAAATTTGATTGTATTCAGCAGGTTGGCTGTATCAGCAATTACAGAAAACTTCTGCTCTTTATCAATTAAAACTTCAAAGTAACCGGCTTTACCGGGATAACCGATCAGGTAAATGCCTTTTTCCAATTTCTTTGCCCGTTTGAAAATACCAAAACTGTTGTCATCTAAAATAACGGAGTCAATGATCGGCTTTTGTTTTCCGTAATAGTAGCCAAGATAGATATACTGTTTTTTAAATGGCTTCAGGGTGACCTTCAGTTCAAATTCATTGTTCTGGGCGCATAAAGAAAAAAAGAGCTGCAGAAAAAATATAGTAAACACGGGTCGCTTCATGAGGGATTGATATTAAACGGTAAAGTTATTCAAAAACCCTGTTTAGTCAAACATATAGCCCCCGGTGATAGTTAATAAGAAGTTACTTTAAATGATGTGGTTTGTAGATTAATCATAGTCAGGAGATGGGGGACTATCTTTGCGCCTTGAGAAAGAAAAAAAATATTGTACTTGAAAAATTATTGGTTGAAAATTATGCTGCTGAAGGCAAAAGCCTTGCCCGTATAGATGGCAAGGTGATTTTTATTGAAAGAGCCGTTCCCGGCGATGTAGTAGATGTAAGATTAACGAAGAACAAAAAAGACTGGGCCGAAGGATGTCCTCTGTATTTTCATTCTTTATCTGTGGACAGGGTAACCCCTTTTTGTTCTCACTTTGGCGTATGTGGCGGTTGCCAGTGGCAAATGCTACCATATAAAAAGCAGCTGGAGTATAAACAAAAGCAGGTAGAAGAAACGCTGAAAAGAATTGGCAAAGTGCAGTTACCGGCAATATCAAAAATTGCCGGATGTGATAAGACAGAATTTTACCGGAATAAAATTGAATACACTTTTGGCAATAAACGTTATTTACAAAAACATGAACTTAAGGATCCTGCTTTTTCAACTGAGCAACCTGTAGCAGGTTTTCACGCCAAAGGATTTTTTGATAAAATAGTGGATATAGAAACCTGCTATCTGCAAGCCGAACCCACCAATGCTATTCGCCTGACAGTTAAAAAATTTGCATTGGAAAATAATTTTAGTTTCTATGATATAAAAAATCACAAAGGCTTTTTGCGTACTATACAGATACGTATCTGTATTACCGGCGACGTGATGGTGAATGTTGTGATGGCAGAAGATGATCCAGAAAAAAGAAACCGCTTACTTGAACATTTATTGAAAGAGGTTCCCGCTATTACAACCTTACTGTATACTCTCAATACGAAATTCAACGACAGCCTGCATGATCTGGAACCTGTAGTTTTTTTTGGCAAAGGATGGGTTATTGAAAAACTGGAAGACTTTCAATTTAAGATTGGGCCGAAATCTTTTTTCCAAACCAATACGAAGCAGGCAGAAAAATTGTACCGCATCACAAGAGAATTTGCTGAACTGACAGGTAAAGAAACAGTGCATGATCTTTACTGCGGCACGGGCAGTATTGGGATATTTGTAAGTAAGCTTGCTAAAAAAATTATTGGAGTAGAAATAACTGCCGCGGCTATTGAGGATGCAAAGGAAAACGCAGCATTGAACAATATTTCTCATGCTGAGTTTTTTGCAGGAGATGTAATTAAAATTTGTGATGATATTTTTTTTTCTGATCATGGCAAGCCCGATGTCATCATCACCGATCCGCCGCGGGCAGGCATGCATGAAAAACTGGTGAAAAAAATCCTGGATATGGAAGCCCCAATTATTGTATATGTAAGCTGTAACCCCGCCACCCAGGCCAGGGATCTTAATTTGATGGATGAAAAATATACAGTTACCAAAGTACAACCGGTGGATATGTTTCCGCATACGCATCATATAGAAAATGTTGTACAATTGAAACTAAAAGTATAAACCCATAATTTTACCGAATGAGTGACTTCAAATTTACAAGGCCAAGTAATTTTCCTCCCATAGTTAAAAACCTGATTCTGATTAATGCAATTGTTTTTTTGGCTCAGTGGATCATGAAAAGCCAGCAGGGTATTGACCTGATCATGTATGGCGGTTTGTTTGACTGGAAACTGGAATATTTCAAACCTTACCAGTTTTTCACACACATGTTCATGCATGGAAATCTTACACACCTGTTTTTTAATATGTTCAGCCTTTGGATGTTTGGAAGAATACTGGAAAACTTCTGGGGTGCAAAAAGATTTTTATTCTTTTATCTCGTATGCGGACTAGTATCGGCATTTACCCAGGAAATTATGGGCAATTTCAACGTGGCGGTTGGAGCTTCCGGCGCTATCATGGGTTTGTTTGCCGGGTTTGGTTATTTGTTTCCCAATACAGAACTTATTTTTCTGTTTTTGCCTATTCCAATAAAAGCAAAATGGGCAGTAGTTATTTTCGTCGGCATCGATCTTTTCAGCGGAATGGCTAATATTTCCGGCGACCCGATAGCTCACTGGGCCCATTTGGGTGGAGCCTTAGCCGGACTTGCCCTTGTTTTTATCTGGAACAAAACCAATCGTAAAACGTTTTACTAAGGCAAGAGATAAAAAAGAAAATTCAGAACTTTGAAGTATTCACCATTGACTATTCACTACTCACGATTCGCCAAATGAGCTTTTACAATCGTCAGCAAAGAAACCGTTTTACTACCAACCTGCAGGATAATGCACTCATGATTCTAATTACTCTTCACCTGGTGGTGTTTGTGTTATTCAGTTTTATTCATGTATTTTATTATTTCTCTTTCTCTAAAGAATCTGTTGGTATAAAATATTATAATGATATCTACTCCAATCTTGCTTTGCCTTCGGGGTTTAATGAACTTTCCCGCAAGCCATGGACACTGATCACCCACATGTTCTATCATTTTGAAGTGTGGCATATCATCGGCAATATGCTCTGGCTTTGGATGTTCGGGTATATCTTTTATGATCTTACAGGCAATAAAAAAATTATACCATTATTTATATATGGAGCCCTTGGCGGCGCCATTGCATTTTTACTGGCTTATAATTTTATACCCAATTTAAAAGTGATTCAGGCTACTGCCACCGGCGCCTCCGCCGGCATTATGGCAATTGTAGTAGCCACCACCTTGATAACGCCTGACTATCGAATCTTTCCCATGCTCAATGGTGGCATTCCACTTTGGGTGCTTACTCTCATTTATGTCATCATAGATTTTGCCCTTATTCCTGCAAACAATACCGGTGGACATATTGCACACCTGGCTGGTGGTTTTACCGGCTTTCTGTTTATATTCTCTATGCGACATGGGTTCGACTGGAGTGTGGGTATGAATAATTTTTTTGAGTGGGTGAACAACCTGTTCAATCCGGATAAACCGAAAAGAAAAATAAAGGATGAACTTTTTTACAACGCCGGTAAAAAACCTTACTCTAAAAAAACAAATCTATCCCAACAGCGGATCGATGAAATTCTGGATAAGATAAATCAGCAGGGATATGATTCGTTAACCAATGAAGAAAAAGAACTGTTGAAAAAAGCAAGCAAGGAAGATTTGTAAGAAGTCAATGGCGAATTGTCAACGGTGAGAATTCCTGACTTTTTACTCTCTGATACGTTTAGTAAACTATTCACCATTGACCATTGACTATTAACCATTCACCACCCTCCATTCACATTTTGTAACTTGCACAGATGCCATCCCGCCTCAGGACCATCACCAGGAGAACACTGATCGTAATTAATATTATTACGGCAATATTTTTTTTACTCTCCAGCCTGGCTCCTTATGTAAAACCTACCGATAGTTGGTTTATTTCTTTTCTCGGTTTAGGATTTCCGTTTTTATTAGTAATGCTGGCAGGGTTTGTTTTTCTATGGCTGATCCTTAAATTAAGAATGGTATGGCTCTCTTTGATCGTATTGTTGCTGGGGTATAACAGCATCCGGGTTTTTTGGGCTTTCAATACTCCATCAAGTTTTAAATACGAAAAAACTCCCGGGACTATCCGCATCGCCAGCTGGAATGTGGCAAGGTTTCTGGAATGGAAAAGAAATAACAGCGAAAAAAGTAAAACGAGATTAAAAATACTGGACCAGATCAAAACGCAGAATCCGGATATTCTTTGCCTGCAGGAATTTTTTTATTCTCCCGATTCTCATTTTTATAATAATATCGAAGAGATCAGGGCCATGGGTTATCCTTATTTCTATTTTTCCAAAGATCCGGATGGTGACCTCCAGTTTATTGGAGTAATTATTTTTTCCAAATACCCGATGATTGATACCGGAATGGTACGTTATTTCCGCCCGTCCATGCCGGAAGCATTGGTGCATGCCGATATCAAAGTAAATAATGATACTATCAGGGTGTTTACCACGCATCTTCAATCTGTTCAGTTCAGAAAAAGAGATTATGACGCTATTGAAGAAATTAAACAAACCGAAGACAGTTTATTTATCAATTCAAAAACGGTTCTTTCCAAACTTAAGAAGGCCATGAAATACCGCAGCACACAGGCTGATGTGGTGCGGCAGATTCTGGATGACAGTCCTTACCCCACTTTGTTTTGCGGCGACCTCAATGATATTCCCAACTCCCGTACTTACTTTACCGTCCGGGGAAATATGCAGGATGCTTTTTTAGAAAAAGGTTTCGGCATTGGCCGGACTTATTCTTCCCTTTCTCCCACCCTGCGAATTGATTATATTTTTACTGATGACCATTTTAAAATTAATCAGTTCACAAGAATTGTTAAATACTTCTCCGATCATTTTATGCTGATGGCGGATGTGGAGCCCCTATCCCTTAAAGGGAAACGGTAGAGCCATTCTTTTAGGTTGTGATAAACACTATTTTTGCGGCAGCTTTTTTATTTACCAGGCTAAAGAATAAGTATCGGGCTTTCGTTGCAAGTTTACCCAGAGCAAAGCGAAGGGCACTCTTCAACGTTCAGAAATTCAACTGGGCACTTACAACACTGAGCTACAAAGCAACGGAGCAGCACAGAGATACTTAGTGTAACTCTTTTCACTCTGTACCTCTGTGTTGAAAATTAAAAAATCATGAATCAACTTAAAGTATATAACTCGTATTCAAGGCAGAAAGAAGTTTTTAAGTCCATTACTCCCGGTCATATAGGCATGTATGTGTGCGGACCTACGGTGAGCGGCGAAAGCCATCTGGGTCATGCAAGACCTTACGTAACATTTGATGTTATCTATCGTTATCTTATGCATCTTGGTTATAAGGTTCGTTATGTGCGCAACATTACCGATGCCGGGCATTTTGAAGAAGAGGGACGTGAAGCAGTTGATAAAATTTCTACCAAAGCAATCCTGGAAAAACTGGAACCGATGGAACTGGTACAGAAATATACCAACCTTTTTCATTGGGCCATGGAGCAGTTTAATACATTACCCCCAACAATAGAACCTACTGCCACCGGACATATTGTAGAGCAGATTGGAATGATTGAGCAACTTATTGAAGCGGGATATGCATACGTGGCAAAGGGCTCTGTGTATTTCGATGTAAAAAAATATGCAGCCTCACACGATTATGGCAAACTGAGTGGCCGGGTGATGGAAGATTTGCAGGAGACAGTAAGAGAACTGGAAGGGCAGGAAGAAAAAAGAGATACCGCTGATTTTGCCTTATGGAAAAATGCAGCTCCGGAACATATCATGCGTTGGCAAAGTCCCTGGGGTGTTGGTTTTCCAGGCTGGCATATTGAATGTTCGGCCATGGCCACAAAATATTTAGGGGCACAGTTTGATATTCATGGCGGAGGTATGGATCTTTTATTTCCGCATCATGAAAGTGAAATTGCACAGAGTACTATCTGCAATCATATATCACCGGTCCGTTACTGGATTCATAATAACATGATCACTATTAACGGAAAAAAAATGGGCAAGAGCTATAACAATGTTATTAAGCTCACGGAACTATTCATCGGCGATCACCCCATGCTGGAAAAAGCTTTTCACCCCATGGTGGTTCGTTTTTTTATTTTGCAAACACAGTACCGGAGTACTCTTGATTTCAGCAATGATGCATTACTGGCAGCAGAGAAAGGATTGAAAAGATTGTGGGAAGCTCATGAGAAGTTAGGGGTTATGAGTTATGAGTTAGGAGATGCGGAAACCGGGATACGGGATGAAGAACTCGAATCCCGTATCACAAAACTCATATCAGAATTCGATGATTTCATGAATGATGATTTCAATACTGCCAAAGTGCTCGCCAACCTGTTTGAACTGGTACCGGTGATCAACAGTATGAAAGATAAAACAATTCCTGTATCGGCATTAAGTAAAGAAACTTTTGAGCTGTTGCAGAAGCAAATGAAACTATATGTGGAGGATATTTTGGGATTAAAAAGTGTAAACGAAGCAGACCATTCAAAACTGAAAGGAGTGATGGACCTGCTGATTGACATCCGCAAAGAAGCAAAAAGTAAAAAAGATTTTGCCACCAGCGATAAGATAAGAAACAAACTGACACAACTCGGAATCAATTTGAAAGATGAGAAGGATGGGGATATGAGCTGGACGATTGAGTAATGAGGTGATAATTTTTTAAATGATAGATGATAGTTTGACTGAGTATTAAAATAATTTTCGTTGATGATAAACCATCATCTGTTCAGTTATCGTCTATCATCTCCAATTTCCTCTATTGAATAAAATAACATTCCTTCTATGCACTACGTTGCGCATCTCTCCAAAGACGAAAAGCTAAAGAAACTGATAAAGCAACACGGAACTTTTAAACTGAATAAACAAAAAAGCCTTTACCTCTATCTCTGTTATTCCATCGTCAGCCAGCAACTTTCAACTAAAGTAGCAAAGGTGATTAAGCAACGTTTTCTTGGTTTATATGAAGGGGAACCTACTCCGCAGCAGATTGTGGATACAGCGTTTGCAAAACTGCGGGCCGTAGGAATGAGCAATGCCAAAGCAAACTATGTACAGAATGTGGCCCGCTTTGAAATGGAAAAAGGAATGGATCATAAAAAATTGAGTAAGCTGAATAATGAAGAAGTGATTGCTTATTTAACACAAATAAAAGGTGTGGGCCGCTGGACCACGGAAATGCTGCTGATGTTTGCCCTCTGCCGCGAAGATGTATTTGCTATTGATGATTTAGGATTACAACAGGCAGTAATCAGTTTATACGGTTTAAAGCACCGCAAGAAAAAAATTATGCGGGATAAGATTTTAAAAATATCGGAGCAATGGGCCCCCTACCGTACCTATGCCTGCATGTATTTGTGGAGGTCGAAGGATAATGTACCGGGAAAATAATTAATCCTGCACCGGGTATCCTTTATTCATCCAGTCTGTTTTAATATTATGCTCAAGGTTCAGCAATTTGGCGTTGGTAAATTTCATTTCATTCAGTAACTGAAATGCCGGCCTGATATTGGGGCAGCGTTCAAAAGGACAGCAACCGCAATAAAGTACAATAGCTGCATCCCTGGAATAGTTACTCAATTGCTCTTTTAATTTTTTAAAACTTTCTTCTTCATGTGCAGCGCCAATATCAATAGAACCTTTAATAACTGCACCTGGCCCGATGCTCAATATAATAGGTTGTTTGGCTTTTTTATCGGTAATAATTTTTGCCAGCTCTCCCGGTTGCATTAACTGATCAATGGTCCATGGTTCATTTTTTTCATACTGCCCATAACTGGTTAAGACAAGGGATGTCATTATTATACTGGCTAATAACATCAGTAATATATTCTTTGTTTTCATTTCTCTGAATTGTATGGAAGTAAAGATACTGATGATTTCCTGGCTTGTGTCGTTGCTAAACCGGTCCCGTTTCCAAAACAACTTATCGTCAAAAGAATTGTTTACTTATTACAGTACAGAATTTTTACTTGTGAGTTGGAGAACATTTTACAGGTAAATCCACTCAACCTTTGATGAATTCCCAATTTAAAACGGGAAAATGTGTGAATAATGTAATAGTTTTTTAATTTTGCCTAACAATTATGTATTTAAGGTGATCAACCTTGCCTCTGAAAATCCTGATAGAACAGAACCGTTTTAAACCAATATTCATTAAGAGTAATTAACAAACCCCCAAAATCCATTTTTATGAAAAAGATTTTATTATTAATTTTTTCTGTAACTATTTTATTAAATGCAGATGCTCAGAAAAAACCCGGAACTTATTGGACCGCTATTGGAGGAGTAAAAGGAGGATTCAATAATCCCAATATTCCTTTTGGAAGTAATACTCCAAGTGGATACATATCAAGTGCCTGGGTGCATTATGGTTTTGCAGGTGGTGTTTGGGCCGCTTTGCCACTGACAAAATCAATATCTCTGCAGCCTGAATTATTATATTCACAAATGGGAGGAAGTGCAATCTTCCCGGTCGATCCTCCAAAATGGTTCGATTTTTATGACCTGACTACCGATTATATTACCGTTCCGGTTTTACTCAAATTTCATTGTAAGGATATTTTGGCAGTCTATGCAGGGCCACAATTTGGTTTCCTCACAAGTGCTAAAGCCAGTATATTCCGTGGCTGGACGAGAACCAATATTGATTTTAAGGATTCCATCAGCAAAACTGATATTGGCTTTGCCGGAGGAATACAATTATTCCCACGTTGCAGACTTCATGCTGATGCCCGGTATATCTATGGTGTAAAAAATATTTGGGAAAATAAAACCGGTGATTATTTCAACAACGGTTTCCAGTTTACACTGGGGTTACGCCTCTTTGGTAAAAAATATACAGTAAAGCAACCTGACAGTGATGGCGATGGCATAATTGACAAGGATGATAAATGCCCGACTGTTCCCGGTGTTAAAGAATACCAGGGTTGCCCGATACCCGATACGGATGGAGATGGTATAAATGATAAAGACGACAAATGTCCGACAGTGAAAGGGGTTAGAGAGTATGATGGATGTCCAATACCCGATACGGATGGAGACGGTATAAATGATAAAGAAGATAAATGCCCAAGTGTTCCCGGTGTTAAAGAATACCAGGGTTGCCCGATACCCGATACAGATGGGGACGGCATCCTCGATATTAATGATAAATGCCCGACTGTTCCCGGTGTTATAGAATACCAGGGTTGTCCGATACCTGATACAGATGGTGATGGCCTGAATGATAAAGTAGACAGATGTCCGAACCTGGCTGGTCCCAAAGAAAATCAGGGATGTCCTGTCATTGCGGAAGCGGTAAAGAAAAAAGTTGATTACGCAGCAAATTATATCTTATTCGCTACCGGCAAATACCAACTGTTAAGTAAATCTTATAAAGGGTTGGATGAAGTAGTGAAAATATTAACAGATAATCCTGATATGTATCTTTCTATCGATGGCCATACGGACAATGTAGGCAAGGATGAGTACAATCAGACACTGAGTGATAACCGTGCTGCAGCGGTAAAAAATTATTTTATCAGCAAAGGCATTGCAGAAAACCGCCTCAGATCTGCCGGTCACGGTAAAACTATACCGATAGCAGATAATAAGACTGCTGCCGGTCGTCAGAAAAACCGCCGGGTAGAAATGAAATTGAGTTATTACTGGTAAAGTGAAAATGTAAATAATAAAAAAAGCTCCTGTAGATTA
>JAHEZE010000145.1 GCA_023251235.1 Sphingobacteriales bacterium
ACCAAGGGGTAAATGAAAAACAATTCCGATTTCGCAATATATGTAGAAGAGAAATAAACAACGGTGCCACCAAATAGAATCCACCCTATAGTTTTTTGTTTTTTACTTACCTGTAGGTAATTAGTTTTGGTAAGTTGAGGTTTGACATTTTTCGTTTGTTGACTGAACATGGCAGCAGATACTGCCAGCATCAGAAAGAAAATAATGATCTTTTTCATAAACTTTGTTTTAATTTATTTATCACTAAGGACTGGCATATTAACGGTTGCTGCTGTCAATGATTCCCGGATGATTGTAAATTTTTGTCTTGAATAAGAATCAAAACTTCCTTTCTCTTTAAACTGGTTCAGGCTTTTCAGATCGGGGGCGCCACCGTATTTCTGTACATTATGATAATAACCGGTACTGATAAGAAAATATGAATTACTATTTTTATCACCGGCATCCGGCATCATAAACTCCAGGCTGATTTCTTCATTAGCTGATAACTGACTGTAAATGGCATCGGCTCTTTTCAATGCATCTTTCTGATCTTTATTCCCGGAATTAATAGCTATTGAAGGATCTAAATATGAAATGTTGGTATTTTCATTTTCTGAATAATCAATTCCGGCAAAATCAATATTCCAGAACTGGTAAACGGTTTCCAGTTTTATTCTTACCTGGTCAGACCCGGTATTAACTACATCCAGCTCCATTATCATATCACGGGTAGCTGTATTTCCGGTATGGGCAAAATAATCAGCCAACTCCCAATGCCCATTTTTTTCAACATACACCATTAAGGGTAATGACTGGTCTTTTTGCCATTGCTCCATTTCTTTTGGATCCGATTTATCTTTTTGCATCCGCCAGGTATCATATTTTTCACCAAACATTTGCGCAAAACTGTGGTAGAGATAACCTGACCATAAACTATTGCCGCCATGCACAACCAGTTTTGCTCTTTTTGCGTTGATAGGTTTTTTAAAGGTAAGTATGGTGTTGCTGAATCCTTTTTCTCCTTCATTACTGTCGAAAGTATATGATAGATTGTCTTTAGCAGCTAATTGTTTTTTTATATCAACTGTATTGTTGATAATAGCTGTAACAGGGGCTTCGGGGTTGTTGTAAGTAAAAACGTTTCCATGCCTGTCGGCCAGCACATTTATTCCCGACCGGTGGCTTATCTGCATCAGCTGCATACGGTTAATATACTGTTCTTCATTTTTTACATTGGCAATTTTTAATTTGAAAGTTTTACCTGCTTTCATCATTGGTAACGGCAGGTAATCTGTTCTTTCCATAGAGGAATAAATAGCGCCGCTGTAAACACCACTTACAAATTCATAACCCTTACCATTATCAATATATACCTGTGGACAATTGCAGGCTATTGCAAATGCAATAAGTCCAACAACAGAAGTAACAACTACAGTAACTCCAACCAAGCTTAATATATGATTAGTAGTAGTGGCTCCTTTATCGAATTCATATATATCCATCCGGTTAAAAGAAGATAAAGAAATAGAGATATGTTTTTCTCCAGAATTTATTTCAGTTGTAGTGTACAAATGAACTTCCGTAAGTGTAGTTGTCTTGTCTTTAAGCTTAACCTGGTTAGTTTTATCAATCTGAGGGTTGATATATTTTAAATGTTCAGGCTGCAAAGGAACAATGTCTGCTTCCAGTTTATCATTTAAAACAGTAAGATTCTCTAATCCTCCAACACGGCCTTTAAGGTGTATAATAAAATATTTATTTATTGCCATGAGCTTTTGAATCGTTGCAGCGTCAGTATTAGTTTGTGTATGGGTTCTGAAATAATGCTGAAAACAACCAGAAAGAATGGTTATAGCAATAAAAAAAATTATGATTTTACCTGTCGTTTTTTTCCGGGTGAAAAACAGTATTGGGAAAAAAACAAATAAAGCAATGCCTGAAAGACGGTTAATGATGTGTTTCATTTTATAAAGTTTTATTGGTGAATAAAAAAATTCGTTTATTCATAACTCTGAACCAGAGCGGTGGCACAAGGGCCAGCCAGATCATGCCCGAATAACCGGTAGGCTGCTCAGGAGATTCATGATGGTGAACCAGTTGCTCATATGTATGTGATGGATGCATGTGATGGTCAGCATGTTTGCCTACCTGGAAAAGATTTAATCCATCTTTTCCCTGCAGTGAGGTCCATGCATGTTGAGCAGATATCTTTTCAAAACGGCCAGCAACAATTTCCTTTCTTAATAAACCATAATGCTGCAGGTAACCGGTACTATTTAAAAGAAGTATTGAAACCGTACTCTGAAGAATAAAAAAAAGAAATGCTGTCCAACCGCGCCAAACAATAATTATTGCATATACAAAAAACTGTAGCAGGATAAACTGCAGGATTCTATTATGTATGCTTATTGTTTGGTGTTTTTTTCGAAGTAATCGTTGTGATTCAATTTCCCATGCATTTAAAAAGGTAAGCCTTATGGCTCTTGGTAAAAATTGATAGAAAGATTCGCCTATGCGTGCCGTATGCGGATCCTTGGGTGTACAGGCATATACATGATGTCCGCCAATATGTTCAATGCCATAATAAGGGTAATTGTTTTGAATCAGCAAAAGTTGACCCGCAATTTTTTCTATCCATGAACGGCGATGGATAAATTCATGAGCAAGTGTAAACCCTAAAATGCCATTTACAATACCAGAAGATAATGCGAGGCCCGCAAACTCAATTGCTGAATTGTCCCGGCTTTTCATAACTGACCATATTGTAACGGCAATTAATACCGGAACAAATAATGAAGGCACCAGTCTGTATGCTTTTGAACTATGCTGATGAGGCGCTTCATCATTGTGAAGAGAGGGTTTTTGCTTTGAAAAAAAGCCAACCAAAGGATGAATTACAAAACAAATAGCCGGAACAGAAAAATTCCACCATCCGCCGGGCAAGCTTGCGGCAATTACCAATGCAGGTAAAAAAAGAAACCGGAGAAATTTCCACGGAGACATAAATAATTATTTAATAGTTGAACAAAAATTGTATATGCTGCATCCTTTCTTTTTCATACCCGCAATAAAATCGTTTAGTGAATCATCCATGGCTGAGAATAGTTTTCGCTGGCAAAAAGGACAACTGTGTACATCGCCATCCGTATCTACATACACGTAATCAACCCCCGATCCCGAACAACCAAAGCGACGGCTGTTATAACCGTGGTAAGTGATGGTTGGATACCGGGCATATGCAGTATCATAATTATATGTTGTATAAAAATTCTCTAATGTCCCATAATGCTGTTTCGTTAGCGCCACATCCTGACCCGCATAGTGACCCACTGCTTTTGGTTCCAGTACCTGGATAAAAGCAACGGCACTTTTCTTTGCCAGCTCGATATAAGAGTGTAAATTTTCTTTGCTGATAAATTCTTTTGTGGCACAAATGGAAAAGCAAACTGCCAGCCCTGCATCATGGGCATATTGTGCAGCCTGTAATGCCCTGTGCCATGCATTTTTTACTCCACGAAAGGCATCATGTTTTTCTTCGAGGTGATGATCAAGGCTTATAGTGATACCTGTAAGGCCATGTTGCTTCAGTTGAGCAGCTTTAGCAGTTGTTAAACTGAATCCCGTTGTATATAACCAGTAATCTATACCTTCCGGTGAGTTATCGAGCAGATAAAAAATATCATTCAGCCTGTTCAGTGGCTCACCACCGCTTAATTGCACCTGTGCTATTCCAAGTTGATGAAAACGCTGAACAATTAAAAGCAGGTCTTCTTTGGAAAGTGTCTCAGGTTTATTCAGGTTCAGCCATTCACAACAATGTTCACATTGAAAGCCGCATTTTTTTGTGATGGCAAATACAAGAGTGTGTAATGAGGACTGTTCAGTTATTGCAAAACGGTTCAGCAGATGTTTTATATACCTGTTGAATGCAGTGGATGGCCAGCCCGGAGCATTGTAATTGGCAAAATACCGGTTACCGATTTTGGCGAATTTGGGTAATACTTGCTGGTTGCGATAGTTGTTTCGTAACTGTTTAAGTTCTTTAACTTTTTTGAAAGCAGTAATGAGATTTTTAAACGTTTGCAGGGCGATCCAAAGAATGTTCAGCCAGATAAGAAAGCGGATAAACTTTTGTTTTCGTCCGCTGATAAAAATTTCTCCCTGCGATTTCTCTTTTTTTATCAGGAATCCTTTATTTTCTTTTATGGCCAGGGGAATAACTGGGTAAGTTTGTGCTGCTGTTTGCATAAAGAAAGTTTTATCATGATGCTATAAACCGATTTTTATTGATAGAGCAGGATAGTATCCGGTATTAATACCTGATTGCTGAATAACCGGAGCCTTTTCATTTTTGAATGACAGGCTCATGGCTTTTCGTTTGTTCTTTGCTGAAGCTATGAATAAAGGAATACTGCCAAGCATTGTCAATGTTCCACTCAACCCCAATGCACCTTTAATTCCATCATTTTTATGTGAATCTAGATATGGAAAAACATTAAAAGGATAGGGAATACCTGTATAGTCTCCTTGCGGGATTAAAATACCAGTTAATACAAGAGTTGCTCCGCCGCCCAGCAATATCCAGGCAGCCTTCTTCTGATTCATGCTTTTCTGCAGGTAATCAGTTTTAGTAAGTTGCGGTATTATCGTTTTAGTTTGTTGACTGAATGTAGCAGCAGATACTGCCAGCATCAGAAAGCTAATAATGATCTTTTTCATAAACTTTGTTTTAATTTTTTAACCGATATGATACTTCAGAGTAAGGAACAGGAACCAATAAATCCCCTAAAACCTGTTTGGATTCACAAATAGTTTTTTTTAATGTCCCATTGTAACCCTCAGGTATTCTGGCACACTGGGATCTGAAAATGAAAATTTCAATGTATTGGCATCCAGTGTTTCAATAGTTGCATCGTCTGTAGAACCACCAAAAGAAAATCTGATAATCGTTTCATTGCTTTGAAAACTCCAGTTACCGCTTTCTACTAAATCCGGGTCTGAAGAAGAGCATTTAGTTGCCCCTTCTGTTTGAGTGAAAGCACCTGCAGAAGTAAACGTAATTACATCATCCAGTTCGCAGGTCTGATAAGTTGCTGTTATATCATTCCAGGGATCCGTTGTATTTGTTCTTTCCTCAATTTTCACCTGCTTCCAGGTTTTCTCGGTTAATAACTGCGTTTTAGATTTGGCAGCTGCAATATTATTATTATCTTTTTTGCAGCCAATGAGCATAGCAGTAGCTATAACTGCTATAGTCGTAAGAGTTAAATGCTTTTTCATTTTTATTTATTTTAAGG
>JAHEZE010000071.1:0-11665 GCA_023251235.1 Sphingobacteriales bacterium
TTTCCAGGTTATATATTGCTCCTGCTGCAAAAACATATATAAACAAAAAAATCATTTGGGGCATTGCCTCATTCTTTTTCATCACCATCCTTGGATTCCTTATTTATGGTTTCGGGCAAATAGACTGGAATGTAAAAAGCGACACTAATCTTCCAATAGATTTTAGTAAAGTGGATGTAAGCAAAATGTTCAACAACAATCTTGTTAATGTATTTATGATGGTAAATGTGCTGCTGGCACTTATGCTATTGGATCGTTTCCTGGCAAACAGAAGGAAAAATTTTCATAAAGAAGCTTGATGGTTTTAAATCATCTTGTCCGGTAGCCCCCTCATTATTGAAGGGGCTTTTTTGGTTTTGTATAAATCTTTAACAATCCGGAACCCAGAACATATTACTGAACTACCACAACTCCCTATAAAAAAGTACCTTTGCAGTATAAGAATAAAACATGGATATCAAAAACAACATCCTTGAAACTATTGGTAATACCCCGCTAATTAAGCTGAATAAGATTACAAAAGATTTGCCCTGTCTTGTTGCTGCCAAGGTTGATTATTTCAACCCCGGAAATTCTATTAAAGACCGTATGGCTGTAAAAATGATTGAAGTGGCGGAACAGGAAGGAAAGCTGAAACCCGGTGGCACTATTATTGAAGGCACCAGTGGCAATACCGGTATGGGATTAGCACTTGCCGCTGTAGTAAAAGGATATAAATGCATTTTTGTTACTACTGATAAGCAATCAAAAGAAAAAGCAGATATTTTAAAAGCGGTAGGTGCAGAAGTAATTGTTTGTCCCACCAACGTATTACCGGAAGATCCTAAAAGTTATTATAGTGTTGCTGCAAGATTAGCAAAAGAAATTCCCAATTCATTTCACTGCAATCAGTATGATAATCTTGCAAACCGCCTGGCACATTATGAAACAACCGGCCCCGAAATATGGAAACAGACAGATGGAAAAATTACTCATTTGGTTTGCACAGCAGGAACCGGCGGAACAATAACAGGTGCGGCCATGTATCTTAAAGAAAAGAATCCGAACATTCAAGTTTGGGCAATTGATGTATATGGTTCATTACTCACCAAATATTTCCGAACGGGTGAAATAGATATGAATGAAGTGCACCCATATATCAGCGAAGGATTTGGCGAAGACTTTGTGCCGAAGAATTATGATATGAGTGTGATAGATCATTTTGAACAGGTAACGGATAAAGATGGAGCTATAATGGCAAGGAAGCTGGCGAAAGAAGAAGGATTATTTTGTGGTTACAGCGCCGGTTCCTGTATTCAGGGTTTAATGCAATTAAAAGATCGTTTGAAAAAAGATGACCTTGTAGTTTGTATTTTTCATGATCATGGCAGCCGATATGTAGCTAAAATTTATAATGACCAGTGGATGGCGGAACGTGGTTTCTTTGATGTCAAAACTTTTAAAGACATTGTGAATAGCCGGGGTACAAAACAAAAATTAGTTACTGTGGATCCTTCACAAACAGTTGCCGAAGCGGTAGAACTGATGAAAAAATTTGACATTGAAAATATTCCTGTGATGAATGGTGCAGCTCCTGTAGGGGCCATCAGTGAAAACGGTTTATTTCAAAAAGTTTTTTCCAACCCCGATATTAAAAATGAGAAAGTAGAAACCGTGATGGAGCCTCCTTATCCTTTAGTTGAATTTAATACACATGTAGAAAAACTGAGTTCACTTATTAATAAAGAAAACGGAGCGGTACTGAGTAAAGACGAAGCAGGCAATTACCACATTGTAACCAAATACGATGTAATTCAGGCATTGGGAAAATAATCATCAAATTCATTATTTACTATTCAAACAACTCTTTCAGAGAATTATTTAGTCTTAAAACCTTCTCTAACACCTGTTCGTGAAAATGATTTGATAAATCATTTATCTTGCGGCACCAATAACGATTGCCCTCCTTCTGAAAAGTTTACCAATAAAATTTAAACCAATAACAAATGAAAAAATACAGAGCCGGAGTATTGTTCGGTGAAGAACTGGAAACATTATACAATGATGCAAAGGACAACCAGTTTGCTTTACCTGCTGTTAATTGCATAGGAACAAATACCATTAATGCTGTGCTGGAAACAGCAGCAAAAGTAAATTCACCGGTTATTATTCAGTTTTCAAATGGAGGTGCTCAATTTATTGCGGGTAAAGGAATGCCCAACGATAAATTACAGGCAAATATTTCAGGAGGTATTTCAGGTGCCCTGCATATACATAATGTGGCCAAATATTATGGAGTACCTGTGGTGCTGCATACAGATCATGCGTCAAAGAAATGGTTACCATGGATCAGCGGATTGATTGACAGCGGAGAACAATTTTTTAAAGAAAAAGGTCAGCCGCTTTTCAGTTCACATATGCTTGATCTTAGTGAAGAACCTTTAGAAGAAAATATTCATACTTCAGTTGAGTTTTATAAGAGAATGAAACCACTGGGTATGAGTATTGAAATTGAACTGGGAGTTACCGGTGGTGAAGAGGATGGCATTGATAACAGTGATGTAGAAAATTCCAAACTTTATACACAGCCAGAAGATGTAGCTTATTCTTTTAAAGAGTTGAGCAAAGTAGGAAATCTTTTTACAGTTGCTGCTGCTTTTGGAAATGTACACGGGGTTTATAAACCAGGGAATGTTGAGCTGCGTCCAGAGATATTAAACAATAGCCAGCTTTATATCCAAAAAGAATTAAAGACCGGACCCAAGCCTGTCTATTTTGTGTTCCATGGAGGTAGCGGCTCTCCACAGCATCAGATACGTGAGGCAATTGGTTATGGTGCCATTAAAATGAATATTGACACTGATCTTCAATGGGCTTTTTGGGAAGGGGTGCTCAACAATTACAAAAAATATGAAGGTTATCTCCAGGGCCAGTTAGGAAATCCTGAAGGAGATGAAAAACCAAACAAAAAATATTATGATCCACGGGTTTGGTTACGAAAAGGTGAAGAAACATTTATCAAAAGATTAGAATTGGCATTTGAAGATCTGAACTGTCTTAACAGAAACGCTTAAAAATTTTCTCAATATATTTTCTCTGAACTTCAACCTTGTTTTAAAAAAGCAAGGTTTTTTATTATACTAATTTTTAAAGTATAACTATTAGATGCCTTACTTGCAGTTAAAGTTTCATTTGGTATGTTGATTCAGGATTTTACCTTTGTCAAACAGTCGTTAGCCCTTTATTCAATCTATAACCTGGATTTTAAAAAAAATTGATTTTATGCCTGCCAAAAAAATAATTGAGTTGCTCGGCGATAAAGCTGATTACTTACTGAATCATCAAAGTAAAACCATTTCAAAAGCTCATTTGCATTTACCAGGTCCTGATTTTATAGATCGCATCTTGATCAATAGTGACCGGAATCCACAAGTACTTCGAAATCTCCAGTTAATGTATAATACCGGCAGACTTTCAAAAACCGGGTATCTATCTATACTGCCGGTTGATCAGGGGATTGAACACAGCGCAGGAGCATCTTTTGCAAAAAATCCAATTTACTTTGATCCTGAAAATATAATCAGACTGGCGATGGAAGGTGGCTGTAACGCAGTAGCCACAACGTATGGAGGTCTTGGATTTCTTTCAAGAAAATATGCCCATAAAATCCCATTCATTGTAAAAGTTAATCATAATGAATTTCTGACTTACCCGAATAAATTTGACCAGATCATGTTTGCATCTATAAAAGCAAGCTGGAACCTTGGAGCCGCAGCAGTAGGAGCAACCATTTATTTTGGAAGTGATGAATCTGCAAGACAAATACAGGAAGTAAGTAAAGCATTTGAAATGGCCCATGAAATGGGAATGGCTACTATTCTCTGGTGTTATCTGAGGAACCCGGCATTCAAAACAAAAGAAAAAGATTTTCATGTTTCTGCCGACTTAACCGGCCAGGCAAATCATTTGGGTGTAACTATTGAAGCAGATATCATTAAACAAAAATTGCCGGAGAACAATGGCGGTTATCTTGCTTTGAATACAAAAGAATCTGCATATGGTAAAAATGATCCAAGAATTTATTCTGAACTCACATCTGATCATCCGATTGATCTTTGCCGTTACCAGGTAGCCAACTGTTATATGGGTCGTGCGGGATTAATTAATTCCGGTGGAGCATCCTCCGGAGCAAGTGATCTGGCAGAAGCAGTAACAACTGCTGTAATTAATAAAAGAGCCGGTGGTATGGGGCTCATCAGTGGCCGCAAGGCCTTCCAGCGACCCATAAAAGAAGGTGTGGAAATTCTGAATGCTATACAGGATGTGTATCTTGAAAAAGAAATAACTGTAGCCTGATATTTATAATTCTATCAACCAACTTTACAACTTTTCTCAGAAAAATAAACTCTTGTGGCAACTTAATAATTACTATTATCGATATGGTACCGTATCCTTCACTTAAATAAATAATATGAAGAAGAATGTTTTTTACTTTATCGTATCATTAATAGTAATTGCTTCTTGCAGTAAAAGCAATAGTACTGGAGGCACCGGCGGTAACGGAGCTGGCGGAGGCGGTTCAACAAGCTGTACAGGTGTTGCTAATAAATTTGCAGCAGATGTAAATCCAATCATCCAATCATCATGTGCTACAGACGCCAACTGTCATGGTGCAGGCAGTGCAAACGGACCTGGTCCATTGTTAACTTATGCACAGATTAGCAATGCAAGCTCCAATATAAAAACAGCAATAAGTTCTGGTATCATGCCAAAAACCGGGACACTGACTACTGCACAAAAAAATTCTATTATTTGCTGGGTTAACAGCGGAGCGTTGAATAATTGAATTCAATTCAGGTCATTAAACCTTAAAATGCTTTGCACATTGCAAGGCATTTCTATTTCTGGATTTATCAATTTTGGGTTAATGAAGACAAAAGTAACATATTAAGCTAAGTTGATAGTATCATTCGGTTTTTAATTGTAGTTATCCATTTAATGATGTTCTCTTATTATTGCCGAATAGAATTGGCATAGTAAAAGTGAGTGACACAAGGGACGATACTCAGGGAACTTAAGCCAATAACCATAAACAATAACATTCCTATATTTGTAGCCATTCAAAACTTTTAGCATGGCAAAACAAGTAGAAGATTTTGACGCCAGCCTGGCAGGCGAGGAAGGAAAGGAAAGTACAAAATCAAGTTGGTTTAAAAGGATCAGGAAAGGGATATTGACGGGCACACATGAAAAAAAAGAAACTCCCGAAGGTTTATGGTCAAAATGCCCTGAATGTAATTTTATTTGTACATCCAATGAGCTGAAAGAAAATTTATATGTATGCCCGAAATGCGGATACCATCATCGCATCGGAAGCGGTGAATATTATGCTATTCTTTTCGACGATAATCAATATACTGAATTGTTTGAAGGCATCCGGAGTAAAGATTATCTTGAATTTACTGATCTTAAACCTTATAAAAAAAGGCTGGAAGAGATCTGGAATAAAACTGATTTAAAAGATTCCATGAGAGTAGCGCTGGGTAAAGTTGGCGGTCATGATATTGTGATTGCCTGTATGGATTTTGAATTCATTGGCGGAAGCCTGGGCAGTGTAATGGGTGAAAAATTTTCAAGAGCGGTTGATTATTGTATTGAACATAAACTGCCTTATATGGTGATTTCAAAATCCGGTGGCGCCCGGATGATGGAAAGTGCTTTTTCACTGATGCAGCTTGCTAAAACCAGCGGTAAATTATCGCAACTAAATGATGCAAAACTCCCTTATATTTCTTTATTAACTGATCCTACATTTGGTGGCATCTCTGCTTCCTTCGGAATGTTAGGAGATTTGAATATTGCAGAGCCCAGCGCCCTGATCGGTTTTGCCGGTCCAAGAGTAATCAAAGAAACCATCAAGAAAGATTTACCTCCCGGTTTTCAACGCAGCGAATTTGTTCTTGAGCACGGCTTCCTGGATTTTATTGTTCCAAGAAAAGAATTGAAGGTGAAACTGGCGACCGTGATTTCTCTTTTCAAGAATTAAAATATTCATGATTAAAGTAAAATCATCAAATCAATTTCTTAACCCATCTTCAAAACAAGGCTAATCAAGAAAAGTTATTTTTACTTCAATGGAAATTAAAAACCGCTCCGCTTATCATGAATATTTCATCGACGACAAGTGGGGTGCGGGGATGATATTGACCGGAACGGAAGTAAAATCTTTGAGAGCCGGTAAAGCCAGTTTCAACGACAGCTATTGTATTATTCATAAAGGTGAGCTATGGCTCAAAAACCTGCATATAACAGAATACTCACATGGAACTGTTAACAATCATGATCCCCTAAGAGAAAGAAAGCTTCTTTTACAAAAAAGAGAATTAAAAAAAATAGAGGGCAAGCTTAAAGAAAAAGGTTACACATTAATTCCTCTTCGTATTTTTTTTAATGAAAAGAACCTGGCTAAAGTAGAAATAGGACTTGGCAAAGGAAAAAAACTTCATGATAAACGAGATACAATTAAAAAGCGTGATATAGAAAGGGAAATGAAACGACATTTAAAATAATTCCGGTTGATTGTTTCCTTTTGCCTTTGCCCATTCCATCTCTACAGATTTACTATAATCAATTAATCGGGTACCAACAGTTCTCCAACCGGACACTTCAGCTGCTTTATTTAGTTTAAATTTTCCTTTTCTTATTTGTGCTCCACGCCCCTGCTGCACTGCCAGTACAGGTTCGCTATCCGTAGTTACTGCTTCTACATAATTACCCTCTCCTTCTTTAATAAACAAAAATTTATTTCTTAATGTAGTAGTTTCAATTTTAAACCGCTTTACCAGGAATTGCTTTTTGTCCATATCGGCATATACGACTGTTATTATTTTTTCAGGATCAAATTTTTCTATCAGCAAAATTTTTTCAGCTTCCAACTTTTGAGTAAGTTCCTGGTCGGTGATTTCATAATTTCCATCATTATACACTACCAAAATTTTTTCATCTGCATTAAATGTGCCAAGGTACTCGCCTTTTTCATCTGTGTTTAATCTGCCAAACTGATCGTCATACCATAATTTTCTTCCTGCTATTGTTGACTTACCCGCTTCTTTTAGCCGGACTGATTTTATTGGATATTTAGTAATAACATTTCCCATGCTGCTTCTGCCTTTTATTTCCAATTCAGCAAAATTATACTCCAGTTCTTTTTTGTGTGCAGCACAATTAGGGCTTAAGACAATCCTGACCACTTCGGCTTCACCATTTGGATTCACACTCAGGTAATGTACCTTACTTTTTTCATCACCTTTAGTAAGATCATATTCTTTATCTCTTGTAACACCGGTTACATTAAAGCGTTTGGCAAAACTTTTTCCCCCTTTGCCATCAGCATAAATCATATTGTAGGTGGTACGTTCATCATTTTTCTGAAAGATAGCAGCATGAAGAATATCCTTACCGATGTAAACCTTCTCTCCTACTTTAACCACTTTCATAATTCCACGTTTTGCAATAACAATGATATCATCCAGATCACTGCAGTCACAAATAAATTCATCCCCGTCCGTACCGGCACGGGCGGATTTCTTTAAACCTGTGCCGATAAAACCCTCTTCCCGGTTCATATAAAGTTTGGTATTGGCAATAGCCACTTGCTTGGCTTCAATTACCTCCATTGCCTTTATCTCTGTCTTGCTCTCCCTTCCCTTGCCATATTTCTTCAAAAGATTTTCAAAATATGCTACGGCATAATCTACCAGATTGGCCAGGTCATATTTCACCTGTTTGATCTCAGCTTCCAGTTCTTTTATCTGGTCATTCAATTCATCAATATCCAGTTTATAAATTCTTCTTACCGGTTTTTCTGTAAGCTTGATGATATCTTCTTTTGAAATAGTTCTCTTTAATTGTTTTTTAAAAGGACCGAATGCTTTATCAATTGCTTCCAGCACTTTATCCCATGTTTCATGCTTCTTCTCTAACTCTTTATAAATTTTTTCTTCAAAGAATATTTTTTCAAGTGAAGTATAATGCCATTTTTCCTGCAGTTCACTCAGTTTTATTTTTAACTCCTGCTCCAACAGGTCTTTGGTTTTATCGACAGAAAGTTTCAACAAATCATTTACTGCAAGGAACTGTGGTTTTTGATCTACAATAACACAGGCATTTGGGGAAATGGAAATTTCACAGTCCGTGAATTTGTATAATGCATCAATGGTAATATCAGGTGAAATACCGGGTGCCAGGTCAATCTGAATTTCTACATCAGCCGCCGTATTATCAGTTACTTTTTTAATTTTGATTTTTCCCTGGTCGTTTGCTTTAACAATACTATCGATCAACTGTGTGGTTGTAACAGCATAAGGAACACTTTTAATCACTAATGTTTTTTTATCCAGCTCTCCAATATGTGCCCGCACTTTTACTTTGCCTCCACGTTTTCCCTGGTTATATTCTTCCACATCAATCTGACCACCGGTTTGAAAATCGGGATACAGTTCAAATCTTTTCCCACGAAGATGTTTAATTGCTGATTCAATAAGCTCACAAAAATTATGAGGTAGAATTTTTGTAGCCAGGCCAACTGCAATTCCATCTGCACCTTGTGCCAGCAACAATGGAAATTTCATTGGTAATGTTACCGGCTCATATTTTCTGCCATCGTAACTAAGCTGCCACTCCGTTGTTTTCGGGTTGAATGCAACCTCCAATGCGAACTTGCTTAATCTTCCTTCAATATATCTTGGCGCCGCTGCATCATCCCCTGTTCTTACATCACCCCAGTTTCCCTGGGTTTCTATCAATAAATCTTTTTGCCCAAGATTTACCAATGCATCGCCGATACTTGCATCACCATGCGGATGATACTGCATAGTTTGTCCGATAACATTCGCCACTTTATTAAAACGGCCATCATCCATTTCTTTCATGGCATGAAGGATGCGGCGCTGAACCGGCTTTAATCCATCTTCAATTGCAGGAACAGCTCTTTCCAGAATTACGTAAGATGCGTAATCGAGAAACCATGTTCTATATTGACCCGGCAAACCGGTTTCGTTGTTTTGGATTTGGGATTGTGATTTGCTTTTCGCCATTTTATTTAAATATAAAATATACAACACTCAATATTCAAATTTCAACACTCAAGTCAGGATTGTGTTTTCTTGTTGCTCTTCCAGGCTGCTTCTATGCTTTTTGAAATTATTTTTATTTTATGAACAAAATTTTCAATTTCGAATTTGAAAATTAAATATTGATTATTGAATGTTGAGTGTTTCTCCTGAAGCTTCCCCTTCTGCAAGCTGCTGCCCCACCCTTCTCACATCAAACTCTTTCCATCCTGCACTTACATCTCCCATTGATTCAATCTTTCCTTCATTAATAAGATGTTTCATACGCCACATTAAATAAACGTCGCCGGTTTTAATTTTCATCCGATGCAATGTGTTACTTAACACTCTTGTTGCCTTTTGCCAATCGGGAGTTATATTTTTTAATATCTCTTCATCATAGAAGTCTGTTTCTTTTGCAGCAATCTTCTTCCCACCTTCTAAAATTCTTATAGCAGCATTTTCTTCACTCAGTCTTTTCCATTCATCAGGATCCACTTCAAATTCACTTAAAGTAATTGGTCTTGCCAGTTTTTTTGCTTTCACTGCTTCTTTGGGTAAAATATCATGAATCTTTAATGGATAGAAAAGCTGTCCCTTCTCATTAATAAATGGAAGATTGTTAAGATAAAGAATCAATATTCTTCCCTGAAATTCCTTTAACTGCGGCATTAACCAATAATAACCGGTTACATCATGTTGGTTTTGTCCCATCCATATCCATGCTTCCAATTCCGGATCAGCGTCTAACTTTTCTTTTAAAGCTTTTACGGTTTCCCTGTCATCAAAAGTTCCAACCAGTTTTTCTCCATAAGGAGAACCTTTTAATAATTCACGCCACCAATCTCCTCTTAATTTCCAACCATCGTCGGTATCAAGGTCTTTTAATGGGCCAACTCCCAAATCATCTTTTATTTCTACCACTTCACCATTCAGTGATTCATCCAGTTTCATGGCTTCATGCAGCACATAAACATCGGCGTGTTGAAAAACGATATGTAGCATTACTATTTTTTTATTTTAATAGCTGTAAACAAATAATTATTGGCGGCACCAATCACCTCATAATTTACATAAAAACTTTCCGTGAAAATTTTAAATGCCATAAACTCATGTTTCGGTACTGCAAATTCGTCAAATAATAAAATATCACCATCATTCAGATATCTGTAAAGCTGTGATAAGGAAAATAAGGTAGCACTGAAAAGATCTGCATCAAGATGGATCAATTTCTTTCTCTCGTTTTTATATTGATCCAGAAATGGAACCAATGTATCCTGGAAAAGCCCTTTATAAAACCCTGCCCTGGGATCATTGATGTTTAATGATTCCAATGCCATTGCCATAGAACCTTTTCCAAACGGACCAAAAGCTTCGGGTAATCCTTCAAATGTATCAAAACCATAAAATTTTGATTCTGAATTTTTATTATGCTCCAGCCACCATTTGAAAGAATGACCACCGCAAACACCAAATTCAAAATAATCAATGGCACTGTTTTCTAATTTTTCATTTTGGCTGACGGCTTCATACAAATTATACCTTCTTGAATAATCCCATTTGCCCTGGTACCAGTCATTGTAGCCATTCACTTTTGTATTGCTTCTCCACTTGCTGAGCCTTGACATATTAACCAGGTTGGAAAAGAAACCACTGAACGGCTCTACCAAAACATGCAATCGCCATTTCATAAACAGCGATTTTGTTTTTCTTATAATATCAAGCTTTGTCAAATGTAATTGTTGATTAGAATTACTGAAAGTACAAGAGTGCGACGCAACAAAAGCCCAATAGAATTACTCCAGCCGGTAACATCAAACAACAAACTTCAAACATCAAACTGGTTCCTCCACCTTATCAACTTCAATTTTTAAATTAGCAATAATAAATTCCTGTCTTTCCATTGTGTTTTTACCCATGTAATATTCCAGTAAATGCTGGATATGATCACCCTGCTCCAGCCGCATCAGTTGCTTGCGCATATCGGGACCAATAAAACGGGAAAACTCATCAGGGCTGATTTCACCCAGGCCTTTGAAACGTGTAATCTCTGGTTTGCTACCCAATTTTTTTATAGCCGCAGTCTTTTCTTCTTCACTGTAACAATAAATCGTTTCCTGTTTACCTGCCTGCCGGGCAGGCAGGTTTCTTACCCGGAACAACGGCGTATCCAATACATATACCTTTTCATGTTTTACAAGATCGGGGAAGAATTGAAGAAAAAAAGTCATCAGCAACAGGCGAATGTGCATTCCATCCACATCAGCATCTGTTGCAATTACAATATTATTAAACCGCAGACCTTCCATTCCATCTTCAATATTCAGTGCATGCTGCAGCAGATTGAACTCTTCATTTTCGTAGACCACTTTTTTTGTAAGCCCGAAACAGTTTAAGGGCTTTCCCCGCAAACTAAAGACAGCTTGTGTTTCTACATTTCTTGACTTGGTAATAGAGCCGCTGGCACTGTCCCCTTCCGTTATGAAAATGGTGGACTCATTCATTTTCGCAATATATTCTTCTCTTCCTTTATTTGGCGGTTCTTCATTTAAATGCACCCTGCAATCCCGCAGTTT
>JAHEZE010000071.1:11765-16618 GCA_023251235.1 Sphingobacteriales bacterium
TCCATTCCGGCTGATAAAACTTTTACCGTTAAAAACAATTTTAAGTCCGGCATTGAGGAAACAATAGTTCCAGATTTGATTTTCCAGAAATTCAGAATGAAATTTAAAATTTCTGAATACCGTTTCATCCGGTATAAATATAACCATCGTTCCGTTTTCTTCACCGGTTTTCGCTTCTTTATATTCTTTAATTAAAAATCCTTTTTCAAATTCAGCTGTCTTTTCTTTGCCTTCCCGAAAAGCGGTTACTTTAAAATAATTGCTGAGGGCATTCACAGCTTTGGTACCCACTCCATTTAAGCCCACGGATTTCTGGAAAACCTTACTGTCGAATTTGGCACCGGTATTCACTTTGCTAACTACATCCACTACTTTTCCAAGTGGAATACCACGACCATAGTCGCGAATAGCTACCTGCTTACCTTCAATAGTAATCTCAATCGTTTTACCATAGCCCATAGTATACTCATCAATGCAGTTATCAATCACTTCTTTTGCCAGCACATAAATACCATCATCAGGAGAAGAGCCATCTCCCAATTTACCTATATACATTCCCGGTCGCAGGCGGATATGTTCTTTCCAGTCGAGGGATTTAATACTCTCTTCGTTGTAATCGAAAAGATTGGTTGTTTCTTTTTCTTTTGCCATAGTATTTGGTACGTAATAGTTTTTCAATTTATTGGCTTGCCAAACGAAGCTTTAGCGTAGTTTGGTTATCGGCTTTTGTAATTCTACCCGGGCAAATATACCGAATCGGATTTTTCATAGTTGATTTGGATTTATTAACTGATGTGAATAAAATTTCCGGCAATATTGAAATCTTATACACCAATCTGAAAATAGCAAAGAACACTTGATCTGAATGATAAAAATCCTGAACAGGAATGATCAAACTCACTTAAAATAGAAATGGATAAACCGAACTTACGGACATTAAATAATTACCATGAAAAAGATAGTTCTTGCGCTATTCGCCATATTCTTCTTTTCTTGCCAGACAAGTAAAATAATTCATACATGGACATCAAAAGATGTATCCCCAAAACAATACAAAAAAATATTAGTGCTGGGAGTAATGAAAGATAATGACCTGGTACTGCAAACAAAAATGGAAAATCATCTAGCCGGAGATTTAAAAGATTTAGGATATAATTCTTTTGCAGCCAGCCAGGTCTTTCCTCCAGGAACATTTATAAAAGGAGATACGGTTAGAGCTGCAGAAGCAATTAAAAGCAAAAACTTTGATGCAGTGCTTACCATTGTACTACTTGATAAAAAGAAAGAAAGATATTATGTGCCGGGCAGAACAGTTTATACCCCTTACTCTGTTTATTATGACAGGTTTGACAGGTATTACAATACAATGTTTGACCGGATTAATACAGAAGGATATTATACAACTGAAACAAAAATTTTCTGGGAAAGTAATTTTTATGATGTTGTAAACAAGAAAATGATCTTCTCTTCTCAAACCAGATCCTTTGATCCGGGATCTAAAGAAAGTCTAGCTCATTATTATGGAGTGTTAATAGCTGATAAACTGGTAAAAAAGAAAATCCTGATCAAACCTGAAGAATCTGAGTAATTTATTGATCAGTGCTTATTCATTGTTTTTCAATAACTTATGGTTAAATTTTATTTATTACCGACCTACGACATCCTAATTTATTGTCAAAAAAAATATTTCTTTAAAATGGCTTGTACCTGTCCAAACAATTCCCCTAAATTTGAATCACTGACCCTGATTAACTAACCCATCGTTTCTAACTTCCCATTAAATTCTGAATAATTACAACCCATTTCCAGTTTGCTTATTATTATTGAAACAAAAAAGTTTTTAAAAGCGGAGGTATTATGTACACGTACGAGTTACTGGAAACAGGTTGTTATTACCTGGTGAAGGAAAAAGAAGATTCAGCGATTGTCCTTATTAAGGTGGCGATGGAATCAGATCATTGTTTATTTATTCAGCGGTTTGAAGATCCGACAGATACTGAATGGAAAATAAAAAAAGACTCTCTTTTTGACATTGTCGAATGTCTTACTGACAAAGCAATAAAAGAATGGGAACTCTATTATAAAAGCAGTGAAGATGCTTATTCGGAAGAAGATGATGATGATTGATAAAATTCCATTTCATTTATTCATTTAATTTTTCATAAAATCTGCTTTGCAGATTTTTTTTGTATGTTCAGATTTTGATCAGCATTTTTCAATTCAGTTTATTACCTTGAATAAAATTCTTAAATGAAGAAAAAAATAATTCTTTTTCTTATTACCATTTTGACCTTACCGGCTTACCCGCAAAAGAAACTATTACCTAAGGTAGTGGTGCTTCAATCCGGTCTTAATACAAGTCTTCGCGGATTATCTGTTGTAAATAATACTGTAGTATGGGTAAGCGGTAGTAATGGTACGGTTGGCAAAACCACTAATGCGGGTAAAACCTGGAAATGGATAACAATAAAAGGTTTTGAAAAAAACGATTTCAGGGATATTGAAGCATTTGATGCAAACACTGCCATTATAATGGCCATTGCAGAACCGGCATATATTCTTAAAACAACGGATGGAGGTGAAAACTGGAAACTGGTGTATGAGAATAAAACAAAAGGAATGTTTTTGGACGCAATGGAATTCAGAGATGTATTGAATGGAATAGTAATTGGTGATCCGGTGGATGGTCATTTCTTTCTTGCAAAAACAAATGATGGTGGGGAAACATGGAAAGAACTTTCAAAAGAGGAAAGGCCAAGAGCAGATAGTGGTGAAGCATGCTTTGCATCCAGCGGCACCAATATCCGTTACTTATATAATAAATCAATTGTATTTATTAGTGGTGGTAAGAACTCAAGGGTTTTTAATAACTTCTCGCCAATAGAAATCCCTATGACGAAAGGAAAAGAAACTGCCGGAGGAAACTCTATTGTCATTTTTGATAACTACAAAAAAAATATTGCCAATAAAATGGTAGTAGTGGGAGGAGATTTCACAGCCGATTCACTGATTGAAAACAATTGTTTCTATTCTAATGACGGGGGAAAACATTGGATCCGTCCAAAAACGCCACCACATGGTTATAGAAGTTGTGTAGATTTTTTAGATAATGAAACTCTTGTTTCCTGCGGATTAAACGGAGTCGATTACTCTTATGATGGCGGCAAAAACTGGTTTCTTATCAGCCCGGAAGGATTTCATGCCTGCCGTTTTGCAAAATTTGGAAATACAGTTTACTTATCAGGTGGAAATGGGAAAATCGGAAAGCTGGAATGGCCGGAATAATATTTATTCCAGGTTTTCAAGAATCTCCTGCACCGATGCTCTCTTTTTATAATCGGGCTCAAAAAATCTGTAAATAATCGTTCCCTCTTTACTTATGATATATAATGCCGGTACCGGCAAAAACACTTTATCTTTCTGTCCATTGGCTGCAGCTAAATTTATATCAGCATTCTTATACCGGGAAATGGTTCTTTCATCCACCTCAAAAGCCACATCATATGCTTTCATAATCTTCATGTCCTTATCATATAGTATTGAATAATCAGCTTTTGTTTTCTCAATAGTTTTTGAAATATTTTCGGGTTTTTCCGGACTTACAGCAATCAGCCTGGCTCCTTTTTCTTTTATTAATTGAATTGAATCTTCCAGTTTTTTCAAATACGCATTGCAATAAGGACTCCACTGACCGCGGTAAAAAACCAACACGACAAGGCTGTCTTTTAAAATATCTTTAAGTCTTACTTCTTTGCTATTTTGATCGTTGACTTTAAAATCAGGGGCCTTTGAATTAATAAATAAACCCTCCGGTTTTTCCTGGGCCAAAAGGATCGTTGAAAAAAATAAACCAGCAATGAAACCTGTTAGCTTATTCATTCTTAAATTTTGTGTGTAAAACAAAATTATAAAGCAGCAGGTTAAATAAAGGCTGTTTGGCTGATTTCTTAACAGATATTTGTTTGGATTGTGTAGCAATAAAAACCTTAAGACCATTTTAGAGCAAAAAAGTATATGCCGGAAATGGGATAAATGACTGATGACAATCAGGTTATCAAATGATGAAAAAACATTTGTTGATCTTCCAAAACTACCTACCTTAGACTTCACTTTTAAATAACCTCATCCAATTTCCTTTCAATTTCCAACCACTTTACTCCTACTTTTTTGAAAGCTTGCTATTAAATTCTAATATATCTCACTATTCAATTCCGCTGAAAACCCCGCTGGTTCTGGTTTAGAGCATAACGTAAAAAATTATAGAACAATTGTTTTTATTAAAGTAAAAACTTTCTTTATGAGAATCTCTACTACACCCTGCAACGGGCAACAATCAACAACCCTTTTTCAAAAATTAGCTGGCAGCATTAAAATATCTTTGATGTTGCTTTTTTTGTTTTCAGCAAATTTGACCTTTGCACAGACCGTTACCAATAATTCCCAGTGGGGAAAAAATGGTGGAACTACAAACCCTCCGAATTGTCCGGTTAGCTGGGCAAATGGAAATGCTCAAGCACAAAATTCGCATTATGTTGAGGGGCAGTCCGTCCCAGATCGTATTGAGGTTACTGGTTTGACTGCTGGCACTCCATGTATGGTAAAATTTAATATCAATATTATACAGGGGAATAACGTAAAACATGCCTTCGACTTTATAACCGGGCCACAGCGTATTTCGGAACAGGTCAATCCTTTATTAGATAATGATGGAACCCTTTTAACCGGTTATGGCACTGTTACACCTACAACTGTCGGCAACTGTGCCACTGTTTATTCTGCTTACTCAAATTTACATACATTCCCAATTCCTATTGTCGGAAGTAGCGCCACCCCCGGCACAAATGGATACAACG
>JAHEZE010000146.1 GCA_023251235.1 Sphingobacteriales bacterium
GTGAATGATAATGAAAAGCATTTCATCATGTGCCGGCAATTTTTGTTTATCACTTTCCGGGAATTGTGCATTGAGAATTCTTTCCAGCTGCAGATAATCGTGGTAGTGCATTTGTGACATGAACGTCGTTTATGCAAATGTATGTTGTCATTGGTGAATGGCGAGTGTGGAATTAGACGATTTGACCACATAGACCCATATGTCTTACTATTGTTTTCTATGTGACTATGTGGTGAAAAAAAGCTGAATAGTCCCGATAGCTATCGGGACTGATTAAATAAAATTATATAAACTCAAAACCAATATCCCGGCGATAAGACATTCCGGTAAAAGAGATTTTATCAAGTTCTTTGATGGATTTATCAACCGCCTGTTCCACAGAGTCTCCAAAAGATGTAATGCATAAAACTCTTCCCCCGCTTGTTACTATGTTTTCGTTTTTAAAAGAAGTGCCTGCATGAAATAATAAATTATCAGGTCCGCTGATGTCATTCAGCCCTGATATTTTATACCCTTTTTCATACTCACCGGGATACCCTCCGCTTACGGCCATCACTGTGCAGGCATACCGGGGATCAATTTCAATATTTGTTTTGTCTAATTGTTGTGAGGCTGCAGAAACAAGCAATTCCACAAAATCATTTTTCAATCTTGGTATCACCACTTCGGTTTCAGGATCGCCCATGCGGCAATTATATTCAATCATGTAGGGCTCATCATCAACTTCTATTAATCCAAAGAAAATAAAACCGCGATACACCAAACCTTCTTTTTTCAATCCATCCATGGTTGGTTTTATTATTTTCTCTTCTACTTTTTTTATAAAGGTTTCATCAGCAAATGGCACCGGGCTAATGGCGCCCATTCCTCCTGTATTAAGACCGGTGTCTCCTTCTCCCGCTCTTTTATAATCTTTTGCTTCAGGAAGAATCACATAATTTTTCCCGTCAGTTAAAACAAAAACTGAAAGTTCAATTCCCTTCAGAAATTCTTCTATCACCACTTTTTTACTGGCTTCGCCAAATTTTGCTCTTTGAATCATCAGATCAAACTCAGCTAATGCTTCAAAATGATTTTCGCAAATCACCACGCCTTTGCCAGCCGCCAATCCATCTGCTTTTAATACAATTGGTAAAGCATGATGATTAATATACTCCACACCTTCTTTATAGTTCTGTAAAGTAAACTCCCGGTATGCGGCAGTGGGTATATTATATTTCTGCATGAATGCTTTTGCAAATGCCTTGCTGCCTTCCAGTTGTGCCCCGGCTTTTGACGGGCCGATTACATCCATTCTTTTTAATTTCGGATCATTGATAAGAAAGTCGGTTATTCCTTTTACCAACGGTTCTTCAGGGCCTACAATCACAAGATCAATTTTTTCTTCTATGCAATGTTTTTTTATACCATCGAAATCATTAATGCCGACAGGAATATTAGTACCGTATTGAGAGGTGCCGGCATTTCCGGGAGCAATAAATAATTTTTCGCATTGCGGGCTTTGAGAAAGTTTCCAGGCAAAAGCATGTTCACGACCGCCGGAGCCAATTAAGAGGATGCGCATATCGGTTCTTCCAATTTTATAAATGCAGTGCGAATATCGGCCAAGATTGCTAAAGAAACCATCAAAAATTTGCTAGTGAAGGATTTTGTTTATTTTGGTGAAAGCAATTTTTAGAAACCAACTCAGATTAATTAATTAAAAACGATTGTATGAGCCAAACAACAACACAAACAGGTCATCCTAAAGGACTGTGGGTTCTTTTCGGAACGGAAATGTGGGAACGATTTAATTTTTACGGGATGCGGGCCCTGCTTTCCTTATTTATTGCTGAAGCATTATTAAAAGGTAAAACAGAAGCTTCAATTATTTATGGTGGTTTCCTGGGTTTATGCTACCTGACGCCTATGTTAGGTGGATATATTTCCGATAAAATTCTTGGTAACAGAAACTGCATATTACTTGGGGGTACTATGATGGGTATCGGCCAGTTGTTGCTCTTTTTTAGTGGGAGCATTTATTCCACCAATTTACCATTAGCTACGAATATCATGTGGTTTGGTTTGCTGGCTATTATTTTCGGCAATGGTTTTTTTAAACCCAACATTTCCTCCATGGTGGGGAGTCTCTACCCCAAAGAGCAAAAGGGTAAACTGGATTCAGCTTTTACACTTTTTTATCTTGGTATAAATGTAGGCGCCACATTAGGGCAGTTTATTTGTCCATTTTTTGGAGACATAAAAGAAAATGGAATAAGAGATCTTTCAGCTTTCAAGTGGGGTTTTCTTGCTGCTGCAATTGCTATGTTTACGGGAACTCTCACTTTTTTATTTTTAAAAAATAAATATGTAAGAACACCGGAAGGAATAGCCATTGGTGGAAGACCTAAAAAATCCGATATACCGGAAGGTGAATCAGAGCAGGCAAAGTTTTCTTCCACAAGTATGATCATCGCATTCCTGTTGATGATTGGTGTTACTTATGGTATCCATTTAATATTTGATGAACCAGGAGTCTCATTAATTAAATCATGGCTATATCCATTCATTCTTGCTTCCGGTATCAGTCTTGGTTTTTTAATTCTTACTGATAAAACAATTACCAAAGTGGAGAGAGACAGGATCTGGGTGCTTTATATTGTCTGCTTCTTTGTAATGTTTTTCTGGGGAGCATTTGAACAAGCCGGTTCTTCCTTAACTTTTATTGCCAACAATCAAACGGATACAAGAATACTTGGCTGGACAATGCCACCCACCATGGTTCAGAATTTCAATGGCATTTTTGTGATGGTCTTTGCCATACCCTTTAGTTTTCTTTGGGTATGGATGAATAAAAGAAAGCTGGAACCTATATCACCTGTAAAACAGGCTTGGGGATTACTTCTTATTGCCCTTGGCTATTTTATTATAGCTACGCAAGTAAAAGGTTTAGGTATTTCCGGGCAGGTTGGTGTAATCTGGTTGGTAGTATTATACTTACTTCATACATGGGGAGAATTATGTTTATCACCCATCGGACTTTCATTAGTTGCCAAATTAGCGCCGAAAAGATTTGCATCATTGCTGATGGGTGTTTGGTTTCTGGGAAATGCAGGTGGTTATGTACTTACCGGTGTGCTCGGTGCATTATTGCCTCCTACTACTGAGGCCTATGTCAGTATGACTAAAGAAAATATTAATTTAAAGGGAATTCTGGATGGTGAAAAAGCTGCAACTGGCGCTGAACTTTTTACATTAGCCAAAAATAAAATTGCCACCACTATTGATTATAAAAAAGGATTGAAAAATGATCTTGATTTCGAAAAAATCTATACGGCAAAAGATACAGTTCTATCTGCACAACAATTAACCATCATTGAAAAAGAAAAAATCATTACAATTGGTTATCCGCATTTCTTAGGTTTTAAATTAAGAGACCTGTATGACTTCTTTATGCTGTTTGTTATTTTGTGCGGTCTTGCCGGGTTAATACTTTATAGCTTATCTCCATTCATGAAAAAGATGATGCATGGGGTAAGATAACTAAACAAAATTTTTAAGGCAGCTTTGGCTGTCTTTTTATTGTCAGCAAAAAAAAGGTTTCATTATCTTTCTTTATAATTAAATCATTATGCAGCCCACATTAGAACAGATACAGGATTTTAAAGGCAAATACCCAAAACAACTTTACCTGCTTTTTTTTACAGAGATGTGGGAGCGGTTTACTTTTTATGGCAACAGGGCTTTATTGATTCTCTTCATGGTGAACTACCTGAAGTTTGACGACGCAAAGGGAAATATTATTTACGGAGTATATCAATCGCTTATCTATGCAATGCCTGTATTGGGTGGTATGATGGCTGATAAATTTCTGGGGCAACGTAAATCCATTTTATGGGGAGGAATATTATTAGCCCTTGGAAGTTTTGTGATGGCTATACCGGTTAAAGAATCATTCTTTATTGGTATGGGAATTATGATTGTTGGGAATGGATATTTTAAGCCTAATATCTCCACTATCGTTGGCAGCCTTTATAAAGATGGAGATGGAAGAAGAGATGCCGGCTTCTCTTTTTTTTATATGGGAATAAACATCGGCGCTACGCTTGGCGGAGTTTTATGCGGCTGGGTGGGGCAAACTATCAGTTGGCACCTGGGGTTTGGCCTGGCAGGGATATTCATGATCATCGGTTTGATTACATTTTCATTGAAACAAAATGTACTGGGGCCAATCGGGCTTCCCCCATCGAAGGAAAAACTAAAAGCAAAAAGTTTTGCAGGTATTTCAAACGAAATACTTATTTACCTGCTCAGCCTTTCGATTATTCCTTTATTTATTCTTATTCTTAATTATTATAAAATCTATTCTTATATCATCAATCCGTTTGGCATTGCTGCCCTGATCTATGTTATTTATACTGCCAGTAAGTTGGGCAAAGAAGTATTTCTGAAACTAATGGTCGCCATGGTACTCATTGTTTTTTCATCTTTGTTCTGGTCCTTTTATGAACAAGGGGGTGGGTCGCTGCAGCTCTTTGCCGATCGGAATGTAAACATGAATTTTTTCGGCACTCATCTTTCATCGGCAGCAGTCAATAATTCCATCACTCCCATTTTCGTTGTGTTACTTACTCCTTTCTTTGTCTGGCTATGGATATGGCTGTCAAAAAAGAAAAAAGAACCCAGCTCTGTTATTAAGTTTTCACTTGCATTAATGCAATTAGGTTTGGGATTCTATGTTTATGTATTCGGAGCGGCATTCGCAAAAAATGGAATAGAAAGTCTTTTCATTTTTTCACTTGGATATTTCTTTATGGTAACGGGAGAACTTTGTTTATCCCCAATTGGCCTGTCCGCTATTACAAAATTGTCCCCGGCAAAAATGGTGGGCATGATGATGGGAATGTGGTTCCTGGCCAGCTCTTATGGCCAATATCTTGCAGGATTAATCGGTTCATTGATGGCAATACCTACCGAAGCCGGAACCCAACTCAGCGCCTCAGAAAGTCTTCCTGTTTACACTAACATTTATGGTAAAATTGCATTGGTTGCTGCGCTCAGTGGTTTATTATTACTGCTTTTATCTCCACTGCTGAAAAAGTGGATGAAAGGAGCAAAATAAAATTCAAAATTTATTATCAGATAAGGTTCATGTAGTTATTTTCTATTTTTGATTACTGAAAATTATGAAATTCCGGGCTTTAAAATATTTGCTGCCTTTCAT
>JAHEZE010000147.1 GCA_023251235.1 Sphingobacteriales bacterium
TCAGCAGTGGGGTAGCTGCAACAGATACAGTAATTAAATTGTTAAACCCCGGAGATGAAGTGATTTGCGGCAATGATTTGTATGGTGGCACTTATCGTTTATTTACCAAAGTGTTTGAAAAATTTGGAATTAAGTTTATTTACCTTGATACGACTAAAGCGGATAATATAAATAAGGCAGTAACTGCAAATACAAAATTAGTTTGGATTGAAACTCCCACTAATCCTTTGATGAACATTACAGACATTGCTGCGGTTGCTGCAATTACAAAACCAAAAAACATTTTACTGGCGGTGGATAATACATTCGCTTCACCGGCATTACAGAATCCGCTTGACCTGGGCGCAGATATTATTATGCATAGCGCAACAAAATATTTGGGCGGTCATAGTGATGTGATACAGGGCGCCCTGATGATGAATGATAAAGAGCTCAGGGAGAAATTATATTTCTTGCAAAAAAGCTGTGGCGCCGTGCCGGGGCCGATGGATTGTTTTCTCGTGTTGCGTGGAATAAAGACTTTAGGCTTGCGAATGAAAGCCCATTGCGAAAACGGGGCAAAGATTGCTCACTGGCTGCGCAATCATTCTAAAATTGGAAAAGTGTACTGGCCGGGTTTTGAAGATCATCCCGGTTATGCAGTTGCTAAAAAACAAATGAAAGACTTTGGAGGTATGCTGAGCTTTGAATTAAAAGACAACAGTACAGAAGCGGCAAGGAAAGTAATGTCATCTACTCATTTATTTTCTCTGGCGGAAAGTCTTGGCGGAGTGGAAAGCCTGATCAATCATCCCGCATCAATGACGCATGCCTCAATTCCAAGAGAGGAAAGAATAAAAAACGGTTTGACTGATAGCCTTATAAGACTCAGTGTAGGGATAGAAGATGCGGATGATTTAATTGAAGACCTGAAGCAAGCAATTGAAACCCCCAGCCCCTAAAGGGGAGTTATTGGAATGCAAAATAACCTGAAAGAACTTTTGGATGCAAAGGTTACTGAATACAATCAGCCTTCTTTTATTAAGAATGATCCCATTTCTATTCCTCACCTCTTTGCAAAAAAACAGGATATTGAAATTGCCGGGCTCTTTGCCGCTATCTTTTCCTGGGGTAACAGAACTACTATTATTAATAAGAGTAAAGAACTGATGCGAATAATGGATATGTCGCCCTATGATTTTTGTTTAAATGCATCCAAGGAAAAATTAAAAAAACTTAGGGGGTTTAAACACAGAACTTTTAATGAAGATGATCTTTTCTATTTCATCGAATTCCTTCGCCAGCATTATATGAAACATCAATCATTAGAAACCGCTTTCTTTGCTACAAAAGGTTCTGATGTTGAATCCGGGCTTAACAATTTTAAAAAATATTTTTTTTCTTTTGAGCATTTGAAACGAACGGAGAAACATGTTTCTTCTCCACTAACAAAATCAACTTGTAAAAGATTAAACATGTATCTGCGCTGGATGGTAAGAAACGATAGAACAGGAGTTGATTTTGGTATATGGAAAAAAATCAGGCCTTCGCAATTAATTTGTCCGATTGATGTTCATGTAGCGAGGGTTGCGAGAAAATATGGTTTGCTGCATCGTAAACAAAATGATTGGCAGTCTGCAATAGAACTTACGGTTGCTTTACGTAAATTGGATAAAGATGACCCTGTTAAATATGACTTTGCTTTATTTGGAATGGGAGCTATTGAGCCGGGATTAATAAGAGTAAAATGAATAACGAAGAATTAATCAATAGTCTGCAAAAAGATTTTGATATTGCTTTGACAGAAAAAATTCCTGCTGAAGAAATACGGAATAAGTTGGCAGAAAATATTAATCACCTGATCATTCATGATTTTAATAAACTAGTCAGTCTGCTCTACCGTGTTGATGTAAATGAAGCCAAACTGAAACATTTGTTGAAGGAAAATCCCGGAAGTGATGCCGGAAATATTATTGCAGATTTGATTATAGAAAGGCAGTTACAGAAAATAAAATCCCGAAATGAAAATCGACAGGAAAACAATATTACTGATGAGGATAAATGGTGAAATTTAACCGCAGAGAACCTGCATACCGGCAGGCAGGCATGAGAAA
This sequence comes from Sphingobacteriales bacterium, assembly GCA_023251235.1. Taxonomy (GTDB): domain Bacteria; phylum Bacteroidota; class Bacteroidia; order Chitinophagales; family Chitinophagaceae; genus VBAS01. Next base: position 2,094 of record JAHEZE010000147.1, read on the forward strand.
ATGAGGTTTCGCAGAGAATCTCTGCGTTAACTCTGCAACCTCCTGTTCTCTGCGGTGAATAAATTGTTGAATAGGGATTTTGTTGTACAAGAGTGCGACGCAAGGAACGATGAAAAGAAATACTGAAGCTGGCTACACATTTATTTTTTCTCAAACATCAGTTCCTTCACTTTTTCTTTATCTTCTTTTTCATTCTTCAGATCGAACATGGTACCGAACACATGATCCCAGATAGTGGAGCTTACGCCATACCCATTGTGTTCGTTTTTGTAATGGTGAAGGTGATGATTTCGCCAGAGAGGTTTCATCCATTTGAATGGTGGATTCCATGCATGAATAGCATAGTGCATGCTGCCATACATAAGGTAGCCAAAAATAAATCCAGGAAAAAACATAAACGCATATTGCCGAATGAAGAGATACATGATGCTGAAAATAATGGATGCAAGTATGATGCTTGGCACTGGCGGCATAAATAATCGCTGTCTATCCCTTGGATAATGATGATGATTGCCGTGCAAAGTGTAAACGATTTTTTTTGCTCTTTCACTCCTTGCCGACATGTGAAAAAGAAACCGATGCGCTATGTATTCAAAAAAAGTCCAGAAGAACATGCCTGCAAAAAAAGTAAGAATAACTCTGGTAATGCTAAATGAAAGATCTGTATTGCTGTGATAAAGCATAAAACCCATGATGGGTAGATACATTCCCCAAATTACCAAAGGATGGGTTTTAGTGAGCATTTCCAAAAAAGGGCTTTGGAATAATTGGGCCTGCCCTTTATTATGAATTTTTTCGAATTGCATGGCGCAAAGATAATAAAGCGAACTGATGAATTGTGAATGAAAAAAGAGAAAAAATGCAAACTGCTTGTTATGATTTTCGTCATCTATAAGTACTATCGGGATAGCAGTTGTTCAACAGTCTGAAACTGAAAGCCTTTTTGCTTTAAATATCTTATAAGTTCAGGTAAGCGTTCATAGAATTTATCGGTTCTTGCAGGTCCGGCACCGATATGCATGAGTAAAATAAATCCATTCATGCCTGATGGATTTGATTTTTCATAATCGGTAATTGAATTATAAATAACCTTGCTGCTACGGTAATTTTTATCGCTTGCGGTAGTGTAGTCTGCATGACTGAGGGTGCCAGGAGTGTAGCCAATTAGCTGAAGCCCCATTTCTTTTGCCCACACAGCAATTGAATCATTCCACCATTCATAAGGTGGCAAAAAATATTTTGTCTGGGGTTTTGATATGCCCGCCTTTTTCATTTCAGCATAATTTTTCATTAGGTCATTTGTAAATTCTTTTTTTGTAACCAGCAGGCTGTCTCTATTATTCCAGTCACAATACAGAAGGTGTTTATCAGAATGCGGAGCAATATAATTTCCATTATTCTTTAAGTCAACAATGATTTTGGCAAATGCCGGGTTTCTGAAAAAATCGCCAGTAAAAAAGAAAGATGCTTTTATATTTTGTTGTTGTAAAGTCTTTGTGATGGATTCACCACCTTCGGCAAATTCATGACCGGTGAAAACCAATGCGATGTTTTTCTTTGTGGAGTCACCTCGTATAATTCCTCCATGACTGTATGAAAAATTATTATCGAATGATTTTACGGAAGTCTTCCCCTTTGGAGAAGATTTAGATGGGGCTTCTGCTTCTTTTGCGGCTAATAAATAAATCAATGAGGCTGTTCCGTCCATTGTAGGTTCATTGGTACTATAGTCGCCATAGTCATCGTGATACACGGCAAGCTCACTTTGAAACTCTTTATACTCGTCTGCATCATTTAATTGTATGCCGATAAGATTTTTAAAAATACTTGTGTATACCGGGCCATCCACCAATCCGCCATCAATCGGATAATTTTTTATATGTGTAAAAGCTGAATGCGGATCAACGGGAGTATTGCCCCAGGCAGGTAAGCCGTACGCCATACTGGTGCCCCATGGATTGCAACCAAAGAGCCAGTCGAAGTTGGCTTGCTCCAGTTCATCAAAAGTTTTATCGCCGCTTAATTGTTTGTACCAGTAACATTGAATGGCAAATGAAGTGGTGAGATTATTGCTGCACCAGATAAAAGGAATGCCACGGTAAAAAGCATTTCGCTTTGCTTTATTCCAAACCTTTTGAATTCCTTCTTTATAATAGCCAATGATTGTATCTCTTCTTTTATCTTTTATTTGTTTTGCCAATTCATAATGACCAATATTGATAAAGGGATACCATTGGTAATGCTTTGCTGAATCGGCACCCAGCCAGGGAGTAATTTTTTCTTTTTGTGCATAGAAATAAGCTGAATCAATAAACATCTTTCCGGAATTAGTGATTTCGTTGCTGTCTCTGAATTTTTTTAAAGTAGTACTAAAAGCTTCTGAAGAACTTGCAAGGGCAAGCTCTATATCATCTGTCCAGTTATCTTCAGCATAAATGTAGGGAGACCGTACAGAGGCTGTTTGCGAGACCCCTGGTTTCAACATTGCAAAATCAATTGCTGATAATGACTTGTCCATTAAAAATTGAGAATAGTCAAAATCTATTTCAGAGAAAATTGTTGATCCCAATGCAAAGGCGCTGGCAAATTTCCCTGCTGTTGATGAAGTGCCGGTAGTATTATTCATAAATTTTCCCCGCTGTTGTGGCTCGCCGCTTACAAAATATACAGGTCGCTCCAGGCCTTTTCCATAATAGTTGGTATCCTCTTTGGGTATCCGCATGCCCATATGATCTCTGTCGTCGCCAAGTTGATTAAACATAATTTCCGGAGATGGATTCATTTTTAATAACCATCCCAATCCCCATTTAGCCTCATCGAGTATATCGGGAAAATTATTTTTTCCATCTAAACCATTCGCCAATTTTTCGTCGGTGAAAACTTTTGGGAAATCACGGTAGGCGGCAAGCAAATGGTAAGTGGCATTAGCAGATGTGGTGCTGTATTGTAAATAATCACTTGCATCATGCCAGCCGCCGGTTACATCAATATGTGTGCTGTCTTTTATTCCTGCTTTTTTCCCATATAAAACATACCCATCATGTGTATGGCAACTGTCTTTTAAAAAAGGATTAAAGCC
>JAHEZE010000072.1:0-4400 GCA_023251235.1 Sphingobacteriales bacterium
CCGGTGATGTAGTGGTTATAACAGGAGCTTATTTATTACAAAGTGAATATATTTTTAAGAAAGGAGCTAACCCGATGGCGGGACATGATATGAGTAAGATGTAATTACTTAAGTCATTTTCTGTATTTCATTTATCAGCTTTGAAGCGTTGTTTAGAAATTCTGTCTGGTATACTGGTTAAAGTATGAATTTTGCATCAATCACTAAATTGATAAAATTAATATTATGAGATCATACATTCTTTTTTCAATACTTGCAATTGGTATTGGTACATCGGGTTGCCATAATCAAACAAATTCACAAAACGCTGATTCTATTATTGCACCAGGTCAAATGCCCAATATTGCTAAGGACAATTCTGATAAAATTCATTTAGTATATGGGGTTGGCGATAGTATTATGTATTCCTATTCGGCTGATCACGGTAAAACATTTGCCAACCCGGCTTTAATATCTATTCTTCCTGAATTAGCCGCTTCTCATATGAGAGGGCCACAAGTTGCTGCAGTTTCTGATGGATTGCTTGTTACAGCCTGTACTAATTCAGGCAATATTTTCTCTTATATAATGGATGGATCAGGAAAATGGTCTCAGACTTCAAGAGTAAACGATGTGGATACTGTGGCAAAAGAAGGCTTAATGGCATTAACTGCAGATGGGCAGAATACTTTTGCCGTCTGGCTCGACCTTCGTGACAAGCACAATAAAATTTTTGGTGCAAGATCAACAGATGGAGGTAAAACATGGTCAAAAAACATTTTGATCTATACCTCTCCTGATACTACTGTTTGCGAATGCTGTAAGCCCTCAGTAGTTATGAGGGGAAGTGATGTATATGTTATGTTCAGGAACTGGCTAAATGGAAACAGGGATTTGTACTTGGTTCATTCATCCGATTGTGGCAATACATTTGACCAGGCGCAAAAATTAGGAAATGAAAGTTGGGCATTAAATGGTTGCCCGATGGATGGAGGATCGGTGGTGATAGATAATAATGGAAAACCTCAAACTGTTTGGAATAGGAAAGGAACAATCTACTCATGCGAACAGGGACAGGAAGAAAAAAGATTAGGGCAGGGGAGAAGCTGCACAATGGAAATTGTGAATGGAAAAGATGTGTATGCCTGGGTAGAAAATGGTGAAGTGGTTATTTTAAAACCGCAGGGAATAAAAAAGGTTTTAGGCAAAGGTCAGTTGCCTTTATTAAAGGCAGTAAATAATGAACATATATTATGCGTTTGGGAAAATGAAAAGCAAATCCATTCCGCTGTTTTAGAACTATAGTGTATTTTTTAATATGGAACATCAACACTTATCCCATCAGCATCAAAGTGAGCATAAAAATCATTCCGACATGAGTGCGGGGATAAACCCATCGCATGGTCATGCCGGACACGACCACCATCCCGCCCATGCGGGAATGATTGCTGATTTCAAAAAAAGATTTATTGTTGTTTTGGTATTAACAGTCCCTATCATGTTGTTATCAGAAATGATTCAGCACTGGTTAAATATTCATTTGATCCTCCGGGGTTCTCAATATGTGTTGTTTGCTTTATCAACTATTGTTTTCGTTTATGGTGGATTGCCATTTCTGAAAGGATGGATGGACGAAATGCGAACCAAAACCCCCGGCATGATGACACTGATAGGCTTTGCTATTTCCGTTGCATATATCTACAGTGCTGCAACTGTGTTTGGCTTGCAGGGAATGGATTTCTTTTGGGAACTGGCAACGTTGATATTGATAATGCTCCTCGGCCACTGGATTGAAATGAAATCCATTGCAGGTGCATCAAGAGAACTGGAATTGCTGGTGCAGTTAATGCCGGATGATGCCCACCTTGTTCATGGCGCCCATATCGTGGATGTAAAAACAGATTCACTCAAAGCAAATGATATAATCTTAATTAAACCAGGTGAAAAAATTGCAGCAGACGGAATTATTGCAGATGGTGAAAGCTACCTGAATGAAAGTATGCTGACAGGTGAATCGAAACCGGTAAAAAAGAAAAAAGGCGATAAAGTAATTGCAGGCTCTATCAACGGAAATGGTGCAATAAGGATTTCAGTACTGCATGGCTCGAAAGATTCTTATCTATCACAGGTGATAAGACTGGTGCAGGATGCGCAGCGATCAAAATCAAAAACGCAACTGCTGGCAGATAAGGCTGCGAGATGGCTCACCATTATTGCAATTGTTACAGGTGTTGCAACTTTTCTGATATGGTTTTTATCCGGTAAAAATCTTGCTTTCTCTATTGAAAGAATGGTTACAGTAATTGTGATTTGTTGTCCTCACGCATTAGGATTGGCTGTTCCTTTAGTTGTTGCAAAGTCAACCTCATTGTCGGCGCAGCATGGTTTATTGATTAAAAACAGGACAGCGTTTGAGAACGCAAGGAAAATAACCACATTGGTATTTGATAAAACCGGCACGCTGACTATCGGAAAATTTGAAGTATCGAAAATAGTTTCGCTGGCTGTTGATTTAAGTGAAAATAATTTGCTTTGCCTTGCAGCTGCACTTGAACAAAACTCCGAACATCCAATAGCCACCGGCATTATACAAAAGGCAAAAGACTTGTCTTTATCTATTCCTGCTACTCAAAATTTTAAAGCCATTACAGGAAAAGGTGTTGAAGCAAGTGTTGAAGCTAATAACATCAAAGTAGTAAGTCCCGGTTATCTGAAAGAGAATAATCTTTTATTTCCCGGGAACTATAATGCAGATGCTGCAGAAACCGTTGTGTTTGTTCTTATCAATACTAAGTTGGCAGGATATATTGCTTTATCAGATGCCATCCGTCCCGAATCGGCAAAAGCAATTCAAACACTTCAGGAGAACAAAATAAAATCAGTTTTACTTACAGGTGATAATAAACCGGTAGCTGCTTCTGTTGCTGAAAAATTGAACATGAACAGTTTCTTTGCAGAAGTATTGCCACATCAGAAATTGGAAAAAATAAAAGAACTGCAGGATAAAGGAGAGTATGTTGCTATGACAGGTGATGGAATAAATGATGCTCCTGCATTAGCACAGGCGGATGTGGGAATCGCTGTTGGCAGTGGAAGCGATATTGCAGCGGAAACAGCCGGCATTGTTTTGGTGAACAGTAATCCAAAAGATATTGTGAGTTTGATATTGTTTGGTAAAGCCACTTACAGGAAAATGGTTCAGAATCTCATTTGGGCAACTGGTTATAATATTGTGGCATTGCCACTGGCAGCAGGGGTATTATATAAGATGGGTATTCTGCTGAGTCCTGCGGCCGGTGCTGTGCTTATGAGTGTAAGTACAGTGATAGTTGCTATTAATGCAAGTCTTTTGAAAGTAAAATGATCAACCGAGAGAAGATTATTTTTTCTTTCCTGTATTAAACCGGAAAGAAAATCCTGCAGCCGTAAACCAGTCGGCTGCATTTTCAGTAATACCGAGGCCACCTGAAATGTCAATTTTAAAATTATCATTGATATAATAGCCAAACCCACAATCTGCACTATGCTGTGGCATTTCGTATTTACGGACAGCGCCAAATATTTCAATATATGTATATCCATTTTTACCAAGATTGAAACCCGTTGAAAGAGTATATAACCAATAAGGAGTTTTTGAAATGCCATCCCACGCAGCTCCGAGATTGTACCCTAATCCAATTTTTTCGGATAAACTATTCTGCATAGAAAGAATAAATTCTGGTGCCCATTTATTCAATTTTAAATTTTTGGAAGCAGCTTTTGGAATACTAGTATGAAAAATAATTGTTGTTTGGGGAAGCAGACCTTTTTCTTCCCATAATGCTATTTTTCCTCCGATTTGAATGGGGTTAAGCCCGGTTATAAAATCATTACCGTCAGGTATGATAACAGGATTCTCATGACTGACAAATTCTGTAAGCAGCCGCAACTCAAATCTTTTTGATACCCCATATTTCCATAATATTGTTGGATGCAGAATTGAACTGAGTCCAATGTCTTTTGCAATAGTTAAACCGATTTCAGTTTGCAGCCAGTTTTTTTTTGTGATGAACGGGCTTTCGGTCTGATCAGGCCGGTCTGTTTCCATTCTGCCGCTTTGCTGGGCAAATGAAATTGTTGATCCGGCAATAAAAAGAAGAATAAGCAGTGGTTTTCGCATCTTCAAATATAAGCAGTACGAATATTTATTTATAATCTTCCCTTACCGGGCTGAATACATCAATCACTTTGCAATCGGCAGGGGTGGTAGCAGAGTGGGGAATATTGGATGGAATAACATGAAACATTCCGGCTTTAAGCGGACAAGGCACACCGCCAATCACCATATCCAATTTACCTTCGAGAACATAAGTTATCTGTTCATGCACATGATGATGTTCCGGTAAAATACTACCAGCTTTTATTTCCACATAACCGAATGT
>JAHEZE010000072.1:4500-15631 GCA_023251235.1 Sphingobacteriales bacterium
TATTTTTCAAACAAACAAAAACTACCGCCTACCCATTCTTTATTCATATTATATCTTACGCCAATCATCTTTCCTTTACTTAGTCTTGCAAGGTTATTGGTGGCAACTGGTCTTGATTCTCCATCCTTCCAGAAATAAAAAATTCTTATTTCAGCTTTGGCAGGTATATCGGGAGTTTCAATCACATCGGCGTACTTTACTTTACGCTGAAGTATCCAGTTTTCAGGGTCTTTTATATTTTCAATATCGCTGGCCGTAACATCAATTACCACACCTTGTCCCGCAAAAGAGAATAATGGTTTTAAAACATAATGTTCCAGGTCAGTGGGGATTTGTTTTAGTTCATTCAGAAAAAAAGTTTGTGGTACATAGGGATGGCGGATAAATGGTAAGGTGTATTTACTGATGCGGTAAAACCAATTGGGATGTGGTACCCATTCAACATCCAATTCTTCAAATAATATTTTACCCTTCTCTTGTACTTCAGGTGTTTGCTGTTGCAGATCATCAAAAATGATACGGTTATAAATTCTTTTTATTTCCGTTTTCTTTCCCCGTCCGGCCGCCTGCCCGACTGAGTCATTCAGGCGGGGGTCATCCCCGTCCGTACCGGCACGGGCGGGCGGGCGGGCATCAGGTAAATAGAAAAGTTTCTTTCCCTCTTTGATCAGTTCAGTCAAACAAACCGTTTTTATTCCGAGATAATCCTGGGTGCAATAAAAATCAATTCTTGTTTTTTGTTTATGAGGAAAAACTTCCAGCAGAATTACATTTTCAGGATTTTCATTTCCTGCAATAATTTCTTTCAACAGCTGCAGGTAATTATCTCTTTTAAAATTATCCAGGTAACAACTGAAATTACCCGGTACTGGAAAATGTTTTCGGAAAATATCATCCAGTAATACCTCATATGCAAAAAGGGTAGGGAAGCCCTGCATTTCTATCAACTGTGGCTCATATTCTCCCTTATCATTAATGCAGATTCCAAAATCAAATGCAATAAAATGGGAGTGATTTGTTTTTCCGGGTACTTTAAGATTGTTAGGAATGGCGTTCTGTGAAAGTGAATTAAAACCGGGATCAGCAATAATATCAACAATGCTTTCACAGGCACTGATCATCTTTTGAGTAAAATCTCTGGGTACAAAAATGGGTGTCTCAGCTACCCGGAATTCAATATCGCCGGGGTGAGCCGCATTCAGTTCCTTAAGAAATGCTTCATATTTTTCTTTTGTAAAATTTTTATTGAATTCTTTTCGAAGTTGTGGAATCATTCAGCCTGGTTTAGGTTGGAAGTTAATGAATGAAATGTTTGCAGCCAAAATCTGTTATTGCCACAGATTGTCCCGATACATCGGGAGAGACACGTAATGAATTGAGAAAAAATCAAATATAAAGCTGTTCATCCCTCCTTCGGAGGAGTAGCAGAATCTTCTTATAAGGAATGTACAAAGGAGGTGGGTTAAAAGTAGAATAGAAATACTGAACGTAAAAGAGAGTGACACAACGGGAGCTGATTAGAATTACAGATGCCGGTTAAAAAATCATCTTCAAGCTAATTCAGGTTGCCATTGATCAATGGCTTGATTAAGAAAATTAGGAAGAATATGTAAATAGGTCCACATAATTTTATCGGGGTCATTCAGATGTTCAAGCATACTCTTCCATTTTTGTTCCCCGTGATTATCTATCACCGTTTTTTTCTTTTCTTCTGTTTGCAGATACATACTCATACCGGTTGCATCTGCTTCAGGATGAAATTGAGTGCCGATCATATATTCATTGAACCGGATGGCCATCAAAGCTCTTTCAAAAGGAACATGTGGCCGGTTCTTTTCGATGCAAAGGATTTTTGCTCCCATCTCCTGCAGCAGGTTATGATTGGGTTGAATGACCTGGTAGTCGCGGCTGTCAACAATATAAAACGGATCTTTCAGACCGTTAAAGATCTTTTCATCCGATCCATCAGTAAGCATATGAACAGGGAAAACACCAAAGGCCGTAGAGCGGCGTTTACAAACAATGCCTACATTATAATGCCGACAGGCTAACTGGAAGGAATGACAAATAAATAAAACATATTTTTTTTGTTCATTTGCCGGGTTGCTGTTCCATCTTTCTATTTCATTTAACCATTTAAAGTATGCTTCTTCCCATTCAGTATAGCGGGTTTCAAGTGGCGAGCCCGGTCCGCCGGTTGAAACAAAAATATCATAACTCATATCCGGCACTTCATTCTTTTGCCGCACATCAAACTCATCCCATTCAATCTTCAGATTATTTATTTCACCGTATTGATTCAGAATTTCACGAATACAACGCATGCCCTGGTTGGGTTCGCCTTCATAAAGATCAAGAATCGCCACTTTTATTTTTGGGGAGTCATTAACCATAACAGCAAACATAATAATTTTTTAACGTAGCTCGAGGCCGGTTGCTTTACCTACTTACCCACAAATGTGGATTTTTGGTTTTGGTTAAGTTAATTATGTAACTAACTGCAATGCTACTATTAAGCTTCCGTTGCGTCGCACTCTTGTACTGCAACAATTCTACTCACCAGCCTCACCCTCCAACTCCCTCTCCTTAGGAGAGGGAGCGGTGCTTTATACAAATCCAAACTATATATCTACCACATCAAAACAAGAATAATTTCAAACAAGAAAAATATTTATTTCAAATAAGCTGGATTTGTGTACAAGCAAACCCCCTTTAGGGGGTTTGGGGGTTAAATTTCTCCGGATGCTTTTTATTAAAATCAGTTTTATCCTGAAAGGCTTTTGCTGTTGCAAGTATGGTGGCTTCATCATATAGATTTCCAACCAATGTTATACTGATTGGAGAACCAGATTGATTAAAGCCCATCGGCATACATACCACGGGATTTCCGGTAAGATTGGTGATGGATAATTGCCTGCCCGCAAATGTGGGCACAATTACTACATCATAATTTTTCATAAACTCATTGAAGGCCTTACAAAGATTATAACGGTACCGGTTCGCATTGATATACTCTACGGCCGGAGTTAGTCTTGCAGTTCTAAAACTGTTTGGCCAAAAATCTTTATCCTGTCTTTCTATTAAATCATCACGGTTTGTTCTTGTCAGTTCATCAAATGCAGCTGCACTTTCTGCATTTAAAATAATGCTGACAAGATTTACCGGGTAAATAGAAGAATCCGGAAAATCTACGGCTTTTATGTCTGCTCCTAATGAACGATATAACTCTAACACTTTCCATTCCTGCGCATCGGGTTTTAATCTTTTAAAAAGATTATCTGCATACGCAATTCTTAATTTGTTAAAATCAGTTTTTCCATTATAATTAAATGGTTTGTCCACGGCGCCTGCATCTTTGCCATCTGTTCCTTTTATATAATTAAAAACGATTGCTGCATCTTCTGCACTTCTGCAAATCGGGCCAACTTTATCCAGACTCCAGCAAAGCACCATGGCTCCTGATCTGCTTATGGAACCAAATGTTGGCCGCAATCCAGTTGTGCCGCATCTTGTAGAAGGAGAAACAATAGAGCCCAATGTTTCCGTACCAATTGCAAATGGCAATAATCCGGCTGCTGTTGCAGCAGCAGAGCCTGCAGATGAACCACTGGAACCCTGCTTCAGATTCCATGGATTTTTTGTTTCGCCACCAAACCATTTATTGTTATAAGCAAGAGCTCCCATTGATAGCTTGGCGCAAAGCACTGCTCCGGCCTCTCTTAATTTTTTATATACATAAGAATCATCTTCAATCACCTGGTCTTTGTACGGCGTACTTCCCCAGGTTGTTTTATATCCTTTCACTGCAAACAGGTCTTTTAATCCATAAGGGATACCGTGCAGCAGTCCCCTGTACTTTCCATTTTTAATTTCTTCATCGGCACGCATCGCCTGTGCCATGGCTGTGTCTTCTGTAAGTGTAATGACACATTCCAGTGTATCGCCCCATTTTTTCAGCCGGGCAATGAAGAATTTTGTTAACTCAACTGAGCTTATCTTTTTTGTTTTAATTAATCCGGCCAGTTCGGGAATAGAATAAAAGGCAAGCTCATTCATGTTTTTGGGTAACTGCATATCCATTCGGATAGGCATGGATACTGTTTGTGGGGTTCTTGGAAAATTCATTCCAATAGGTACAGGATTAAAAGCAAATGGAAAAGGAATATCATTTGCAGGCAAGGTTTTATGCATCCCTTTATAAAGTTGCAGGTTGAAATTTAAATTGCCGAGCATCGAATCCGCCTCTGCTTCAGTAAAATCAAGGTCATAAAGTTTTACAGTGTTTCTGATGAGTTGTATGGAGTCAGTTCTTGATTGCGAAAAAACAATCAGGGAAGAACTAAAGAAGAAAATAAATAAGAACGATTTCATGTTAGTATATTTATTGGATGGTAATTTACAGAATTATAATCACTAACTTTTCAACTTAAATAATTGTTATGAGAAAGTTGTTCCTGTTTTCTGTTTTACTCCTTCTTATTTTTTCATGCAGTCAGCAATCCGGAACTAAGACTGGTGGTAATACAACTGTTGCTGATTATTTTAATTATGGAGATAGCGGTGTGCAATCAGCCGGTATAAAAATGATTCCTGTAAAAACACCGGCAGGAAAATTTAGGGTTTGGACAAAACGCATAGGAAATAACCCACGCATTAAAGTTTTATTGCTGCATGGTGGCCCTGCCGCTACCAGTGAATACATGGAATGTTTTGAAAGTTTTTTTCCAAAAGAAGGATTTGAATTTTATGAATACGACCAGTTGGGTTCTTACCGTTCCGATAAACCTACCGACAGCAGCCTCTGGACAACCGACAGATTTGTGGAAGAAGTGGAACAGGTACGTAAAGCTATTGGCGCTGACAATACTAATTTTTATCTTCTTGGTAATTCATGGGGTGGCATATTAGCGATGAGTTATGCATTGAAATACCAGGACAACATAAAAGGATTGATCGTTGCCAATATGATGGCCAGTTGCCCTGAGTATGGAAAATATGCAGATGAAGTGCTGGCAAAGCAAATGAACCCGAAAGTATTGGAAGAAGTAAAAGCCATCGAAGCTAAAGGCGATTTTGCCAACCCAAGATATATGGAATTGCTATTGCCGAATTTTTATAATGAACATTTATGCAGATTAAAAGAATGGCCCGAACCGGTGAACCGGTCATTCAGTCATACTAATCATGAAATTTATGTGATGATGCAGGGCCCCTCAGAATTTGGCATTGCCGGCCGACTTGCTAATTGGGATGTAAAAGTCAGGTTAAAAGAAATAAAAGTACCGACCCTGATGGTTGGAGCGAAACATGATACTATGGATCCGAAAGCAATGGAAGAGCAAAGCAAGTTGGTTCAGAAAGGCCGTTATTTATATTGCCCCAATGGTAGCCATCTTGCAATGTGGGACGATCAGCAAACTTTTATGAACGGAGTGATAAAGTTTATTAAAGATGTGGATGAGGGGAGGTTTTAGGAATTAGTAATTTGGAATCAGGAATTTGGAGTGATATTTATTTTGGTTAAGACTCTTCGGTTTTGGATTTCTGTTCTTACTTCTTTGAAGCCTGCGGTTTTATAAACGTTTAATGCATTTGGATGATCGAGGGTGCAGGTATTCAGTTGTATCCATTCAGGTTGGTAGCTCCATGCTTTTGCGATTACCCATTGCAGAAAATATTTCCCCAAACCTTGGCCAATAAAGGCAGGTATCAATCCAAAATATAGAATCTCTATATATTTATTATCTTTTACAAATTCAATATATCCTGCCACTTCATTTTTTACAATCAAAACAAAAATGTCAACGTTGGCAGTATTTATTTTTTCAAAGAGTATTTCATCTGACATCACCATCCTGTCTAACCAGAACCATTTTTCACCAACTCCATAATATAATTCGCGATATTCATTTACAGAAATTGGTTTCGGTAATAGTTTGAAAAAGGTATTAGGAATTTCAGCGGGCATTTCTCTTCGTTCATGCATTTCAAGAAAAGTAACCATTACTGGTTGAAAGATGATTTTTGATGAGTCAATTAAGAAAGGCATAATGCGAAAATAGGAGGGTAAGTTTTAATTTAATTCAATTCTAATGCAGACTTACCACCCGGGAAATTTTCCATTGATTTTCTTTATGCTGCCAGATAACAATAAATTTTGAAACTTTGGATGGAGTAGTTTTCTTTTCCTGGATGTTATGAAACATATGAAGGCCTGTTTCTATGGCGCCGAAATCTTTAATGGGATATACTTCTATACTGCCTTTTACAAGTTCTCTGGTTACCTTGCCACAAATATTTTTTTTCGTAGCATCAATAATGTCCTGCTTTGAAGTCATCAGGCCTCCTTTATCATGATAAAATTCGATATCATCAGCATAAAATGCTCCATAGGCATCCAGGTTAAGGGTACAGGTATTATATGCCTGGAAAAAAGTGCTATCGAGGTAAACAATGGTGTCATATAATTGTTTATCGTCTGGTTTGTAATTCCTGAATTGCCTGCTCATATCTTTTTTTGCTGAAGTGCAGGCTGAAATAAGAATTACAAAAGCTAAAAAAAATACAGAAATTATTTTTTTCATGTTTTTATTTAATGTGCAAAGAAAAAGTTTTACTCTGTATTAATAAAAAGACAATTGCACAAATGTCAAGTCCTACTATTATTAATAATCATACTGGCGGCAATGGGCTTACATCTGTTAATATGCTCACTGTTTATTTTCTCAAATAAATAGAGTTCCAGTAATCACTCCATCTTTCTATTATCTTGTCTTCTGATATATCAGTGTCATAAACCGGGGATGCAAGAGGAAGAATTTGTTCAATCTTTATTAAAACTATATTTTTAATTGTATACTTTGCTCCTGCATCCTTATAAAATGAAACTGCTTCTTCGAACAACGATCCTTTTGAAATAACTTTGCCATTACCTTTAAAACGATAACCTTTCCTGGTGAAAATATCCACAATATTAATTTCAACAGAGGGATTATTCAATAGATTATTAATTGTTCCAGGAGAATGAATGTCAGCAAAAACAAGATGTTCATCATCCCAAACAGTTGTCGTCCCTTTTGGTGAAAGATTAGGAGTTCCATCGGGACAAACAGTTGCAACAAAGCCGAGCTTCTGTTTCTTTACAAATTCTTTTATCTCTGTTGTTAAGATACCCATTCCATCATCAGTTTTAACAGACAACAATTCACTTATACCCCAGCCAAATATTGCTCTCTTATATAATCAACAACACTCACAAGATTTTTTGTTTCTTCAAACACTTTCAATTGCCTGTCGGCACCGGTGCCGCCTTCAAGAATCTTATGGATGTATGCAAGCCGGTGGCGGCTGCCAAGATGGTCAACTACGGGATCAATGAATTCAAGTAGTTCATAAAGTAAGGCACGGGTATTCACTTCTTCTTCTTTTCCAAAATCAATCAAGCTTCCATCAATACCATAGCGGCTGGCCCGCCATTTATTTTCATTAATAAGAGGGCGGGGGTATTGCATAAAGTTCAGGTTCTTGGAACGCAGCAGATATATTCTTGCACAGATAGCCTGGAAAAGGGAAGCAATGGTAATTGTTTCATCAACGGTTAAAGGAATATCACAGATACGGAATTCTACTGTATTAAAAAATGGATGCACCCTCAAGTCCCACCATATTTTTTTTGCATTGTCAATGCAATTGGTTTTCACCAGCAGTTTTACATAGTTTTCATACGCTTCAATGCTTTCAAATGCTTCCGGTATTCCGGTACGGGGAAATTTATCAAACACTTTTGTGCGGAAAGATTTATAGCCTGTCTGCCTTCCTTCCCAGAAAGGTGAGTTGGTGCTGAGTGCATAGATATGCGGAAGAAAATATCTGGTGCTGTTGGCAATATGATTGGCCATTTCGCGGTTTTCCATACCCACATGCACATGCAATCCGAAAATAAGATTGCTGCGGGCAGCTTCCTGAAGTTCGTTCACCAATTCATTATAACGTGCATGATCCGTTATTAACTGGCTTTCCCAATGGCTGAAAGGATGTGTGCCGGCAGCACCCATTGAAAAACCAAGGCTGGTGGCTATTTCCGAAATTGTTTTGCGCAGGGTGGCAACATCCTGCCATGCTTCATCAGCATCAGCACAGATGTCTGTGCCTACTTCCACCACGGCCTGGTGCATTTCTGCTTTCACTTTATCCTTTATCACTTTTTGACCTTCATGTACAATCTGCTGTTCATGACTTTTCAGTTCACGGGTTACCGGATCCAGCACCATGTATTCTTCTTCTACACCAAGAGTGAAGGTTTTATAGTTGAGGGTTGCCATTTTTTTATTTTTAATTATTAATTTATAATTTTTAATTAATAATTTCTTTGATCAATTAAACCAAATTCATTTTGTTACTACTCCTCTTCACATATTCTCCCCAGGTAAGATTATCCTGTCCTTCTTTATTTTCCAACGCTCTTTCAATTGCATAGTTAGCGGCTGATTCCACTACCCAATCAAAATTTTCCTGTCCCACACTGGTCAATTCAGCATCCGGTGCCGGGTTACAAAAATCAATGGCATACGGCACACCATCTCTTATTGCTAATTCAACAGTATTAAAATCATAGCCAAGATAATTGCAGATTTTCAAAACAATTTCTTCCATCTGCATCAACCGCTCCTGCGATGGTGAAAAATTGGCAACATAGCGAAGATGATGCGGATTTCTTGGTTCATAGGACATAATACGAACATGTTTTCTGCCGATACAATAACAACGGTAATATTCTGTAAATTTTATTTCTTCCTGCAGTAACATGACTAACTGTTCCGTTTCTTTATGTTTTTCAAAAAATTCTTCAATGCTGTTGAGTTGATAAACACTTTTCCATCCGCCACCGGCAAATGGTTTCATGTAGGCAGGGAAGCCGGTATATTTAAAAATAGCATCCCAATCAAGCGGGTAAGCAAGATTGGCAAAAGATTCATCCGTAGTATCAGCAGGTAATGAAGAGGAAGGGAGGATCGCTGTTTTTGGTATTGGTACTCCTAATTTTGTCATCAGGCAGTTATTGAAATATTTATCATCAGCGCTCCACCAGAAAGGATTATTAATAACTGCTGTGCCGGTCAAAGCTTCATTTTTTAACCAGGTTCTGTAAAAAGGAACATCCTGTGAAATCCGATCAATAATCACGGCATACCCCGTGGATACTCCCTGCATGGCTTTATCTATCCTAACCGGCTCTGCCATTACACCAGGAATATTTTTACTGTTTACTCTTTCCACAAATGCCATGGGGAAACTTCTTTCCTTTCCATGCAGGACACCTATTTTTTTCATACTTGTTTTTTTATTTAATTAGTTTTGGTTTATATCATTCAAATTTATTCCTTCCAACTCATCTTTCAAAAATGAATAATCACTTGATAGTTTTTCAGAACATCTTCTTATAGTCAGGATTTCTTATTTTTGCGGATTATGCATGTACCCAGGGCTGTTCTTGCACATAAAAAACATATTTCATCTTTATTTCTTGACAGGGAAGTTTTGGTAGATATTTATCTGCCTCCAAACTTTGCAGAGGCAAACCTGGTGAGCTTGTTATTAATTAACGATGGGCAGGATCTTCCCAAATTTCATTTTGATACAATGCTGGAAGTTATGTATGCTGAAAACCAGATCAACCCTTTGATTTGTGTGGGCATTCATTGCAGTAAAGATCGCAGAATGGAATATGGTACTGCCGGTATCCCGGATTATAAGGGTAGGGGAATTAAAGCAGGTTTGCATAAGAGATTTGTTCTTGGAGAATTGATCCCATTCATTCAAAACAATTTTTTCCCCGGGAATTTTAAAGAGAAAGCATATGCCGGCTTTTCTCTTGGCGGACTCAGTGCAATGGATATGGCATGGACTCATCCAAATGAATTTTCCAAAGTGGGAGTATTTTCCGGATCCTTCTGGTGGAGGCTGAAAGATATTCAAGGTGGATATAAAGAAGAAACTGATCGCATCATGCACAAGATTGTAAGGGAAGGAGAATATTCACCGGGACTTAAATTTTACTTTACCACAGGCTCTCTTGATGAAAAGATGGATAGAAATAATAATGGCATCATTGACTCTATTGATGATACAATGGGATTAATAGGGGAGTTGGAGAAAAAAGGATATAATCATAATGATATTTTTTATATAAATTATGAAGATGGCAGGCATGATGTTAAAACATGGGGAAGGGCAATGCCTGATTTTTTAAAATGGGGATGGGGGAAGTAGATGGAATTAGGAATAAGGAATTAGTAATTGGTGGTTCTATTAATGTCTTTATCAGAATTAAGTAATCATGATTCGAAACGCAAAGAGTTTATTGTAAAAAAGAGTCCCGCTAAAAAACGGGACTCTTTCATTTTTTATAAAAAAATTTAGTTACCAAAAATATACCTTAGTCCAAACTGCATGTAATAAGTAGAGGCTATACTCACTACATCCCTGAATGTTGAAGTTACAGGATTGTTTCTGTCAGTCTGAAGTCTGAAAGCTGGCCTGACAGCACCCCCAGGTTGAAAAAGTGCAGGGCCACCGGTTACAGTAGCGGTAGCATTTGTAGGTACAAGCAATGAACTTGCATTGACCGCTCTAACTTTACCCCAATTCCGATTTATAAGATTTCCTGCATTAAATATATCAAGACTGAATTGTATTGTATTCTTTTGTTTAAAAACATTGACAAACAAATCCTGTATTGCTCTTATGTCTAACTGGTTACGCCAGGGGGCTTGTGCTCCGTTGCGTTCAGCATATTGTCCCATATGAGTTCTTAAATATTTATCCTGTTTAATATAATTAAAGAAGATATCGCTTTGTTGTTGTGCAGAATAAGTTACACCATTTGGAAATGTAAAAGTTGTAAATGAAATTTCAGAAGGATCTTTTGGTATATAGATCAGATCATTTCCGCTTGTACCATCCCTATTGAAATCACCACTGTAAGTATATGTGAACCTGTAGTCAATAGAACCATTATAAAAAAGTGAGATTGTTGTGGCCAGGTGTTTAAAGTATTCTTTTCTATAAGTGAAACTTGCTGAAAGCCTGTCAGGAAGAACAAAACTTGCATAACTTAATTCGGGAATATTCG
>JAHEZE010000012.1 GCA_023251235.1 Sphingobacteriales bacterium
AAAATATAATGATGTATGGAAAATATTCCATGATCAAAATAATAGAACTCTTTTCTCCGGATGTATAGTAATTTCAGAAAAAAAGCAAAGATTGGCAATGAAATAAATAAAAGGTAAGGTAGTTTATGAAGCAAACTCTCAAATAACTTTCTTATCCCGTTTTCCGGATCATTTCCGTATTTCTGACTGAGTACAATTTCTTTTTTCGTAATCGTTTTTTTAATCCAATTATCTTTTTGACCGGCTGGCATATTACTCTGAGCTGAATCATATGCCGCTACCGAATGATATTCAGATCCGGCACCGGTAATATTGAAAAATGTTCTTTTAGAATTTTTATCCAGTTTTATCAAATCACCTGTTGTAACTACGCCGGTAGTATCTTTCAATAATTTAAGTTGATTCTTTAAATAACCGGCAGTATCCCATTTTATTTTTTCTTCAATGTCACTGATTGTCTTTTTTCTTTGCATTTGTGTCATGGGGATTTCTGTATCTATTTTCAGATTTCCCTCGGGTTTCATAAAAGAAAAAAATATCAGAAAAAAAACAGCCGAAGTGAAAACATACATTTTAATCGGATTTAGATAACTGGCCCTTTTCCCCTTAATGAATTCTTTTGAAAGATAACCCGGTTTGAAAAGCAGATCTTTTACTGAATCAAAAAATTTACTGTCAAAGTGAGTGATGTCATAAAAAAAATGCTTAACCAGGTGCCAGAAAGTTTCGTGGGGTTCTATATTTTCCTGCCCGCAAACATGGCAAAATCGACCCTGGACGGTAGCTCCGCAATTCAAACAATCATTTTCCTTTCTCAAGTCTCCATGAGACATGGTATAATTTTTTCTTAAAAATAAGTAAGAAACCACATCATGCCATTTCTTTTTCGTTACCCCTCAATTAGTTTATTTTTGAACTTAAAATCATTCCGGTGAAAAATCCTCTTATCTTGTTATTCTTGTTTCTTTTTAGTACAGCAAAGTCCCAGTATTTCTTTAAAGACATAATTGGCACTGTCGAAACCAACACCCTGATGAAATCATTTATTGATAATAATGTAAAAAAAGTATCCTCAGCCTATTTTGATGCTGATGGTGCTCCCACAAAAAACTATAGCGAAGAACAAGAGGTGAATGAAAACAGTAAGCTGCTTAAAATAACCACTATTAATGACAGGAATATTTCCATTATCTCTTATCGTTTCGACAGCCAGGATCGTTTGATTTTCAGCGTTGATCTCTCTAATGGTTTGAAAAGCACTACTAATTATACATATGATAAGGACGGACTGTTAACCGTGATCAGCAATTCTATCATCGACTCGTTACAGGATTTTACCCAAACTGAAGTGCACCAATGGTTCTATAAGCGGGATACCCCCGTAAAAATGTGGCGGATCATTAATACCCTTGATACCCTTGAAGTTCGTTTTAAAACAGATGAAAACGGAAATGTAATAGAAGAACAAAATTTTAAACACGGAAAAGGCGATGATCCCATTCTATATTATTACGATAATAAAAAAAGACTGACTGATATTGTCCGCTATAATTACAAAGCAAAAAAATTACTCCCGGATTATTTGTTTGAGTATGATGATAAGAATCATGTTATTCAGAAAATAACCACTCTTTCAAATTTCAACCTTGGATACCTTACCTGGAGATACCTGTACAATGACAAGGGGTTGAAAATTAAAGAAGCCCTCTTTAATAAAGAAAAAAAATTACAGGGCAGGATAGAATTTAACTATTTTTAGTACTCTTCAGCTGGTCAATCAGATAACAGACTGACAAACCTCAGTAAAAAGAATCTTTGTTTTTTATTACTTTATAAAAAAGTAATACCTTCTAATTAAGCAGTCATGACTACTAAAAAGAAAACCTGGAAAGAAAAACTTTTAGATAGCAAAAACCTTCCCAAAGTGGAAAAAATTCCACCCCGCATGCAGAAAAAATTTGGTAAAGGGACAATGGTTATTCCTGCACCCAAAGAGGTAGATGCTATAATGAAAAAAGTACCATCAGGAAAAATTATTTCCATCAACAGGTTAAGGGAAAAAATTGCCAAAAAACATCATGCTACCATCGGCTGTCCTATTACAACCGGCATCTTTGCCTGGATTGCTGCAAATGCTGCTGATGAGGATATAAGGGCAGGGATAAAAAAATTTACACCCTATTGGCGAACTCTAAAAGAAGGTGGAGTGATAAATGAAAAATACCCCGGAGGTATAGAAAGGCAGGCTATATTGCTGAAATTAGAAGGGCATCAAATTAACCAAAAAGGGCAAAAATGGCTGGTTGAAAACTGGGAAAAACATCTTTTTCGATGATGGAGGCTGATAATTTCATATTGCAAAACTATAAAGACCAGCAAAAAATCTTTGATGTAAATCTTAATATAATCCGGAAAAGACCAACCAAAAAAACTGTACATGACCTGCGGGTATCAGTAAAAAAAATCCGGAGCTACCTGCGTCTCCAACAAAAACTTACGGGAGAAGATTGGAAACAATCATTTGCTAATATTTTTCTAATCTTTAAATCCCTGGGAAAGTTAAGAGACTTTGATATGTCAATGTCGCTGTTGCTGAAGTATCAGAGAAGTGAGAAAATACAATTTCCTTCCTTAAAAAAATATTTCTCCGTCAACCGAACCCTGACACGCAGATGGGCAAAAGATGCTGCAATAAAATTTAATGAGCAGGAATTAATTTTCTCTTTGCAACAAATCAGTACCTCATTAGCTGCAATATCCAATTATGAACTGTGTGATATGATAATAGAATCTGCCGGCAAAAACATGAAAAAAGTGAATCAACTTACAAAACACTTTCAAAAAAATGCCCATAGCATCAGAATGCTGCTGAAAGATGTTTATTACTGGCTAAAAATTTGTCCACAAGACAAAGTGGAAAGTTTTATCAACTTAAAATCACTGGATAGGGTATTGAATAACTTAGGCAGATGGCAAGATCATTTTATTTTCAGAAAAAAACTGAAACACTTCAGGAAGGAATATTTACTAAAAGGAGGTGAAGAGGTTGAACTGGTAAAAATATTTGAGGCCAAAATTTCAACGACACAGGAAGAACTGCTGGATAAAGCAAGAACCTATTTTAAGGATGTTAGTGCAAAATAAAAAAGGCGACACATTTGGTCGCCTTGTGCCCCAGGCGGGAGTTGAACCCGCACCCGCATTGCTGCAGACAGGATTTTAAGTCCTGCGTGTCTACCAGTTCCACCACCAGGGCAAATACTTCGGGTGTCAAAGAAAAAAAATCCACCAGCGAAAAACTGATGGATCTATGAGCGGAAGACCGGGCTCGAACCGGCCACCCCGACCTTGGCAAGGTCGTGCTCTACCAAATGAGCTACTTCCGCTTATTTCTTTAATAGTTTGCTGTACCATCCTGATAACCCTGTTTGTCGTCAGGTAGATATCGGAAGTTTTACTTTCACTTTTATCAGCTTTATAGCTTATATAAAAAAACGAATAATAATAAAGAACTAAGGGCAGCAAAAATAGGAAACCACCCCTTTTGAAAAAAATTTAGATGCCCTTATTTGTACTTTGGAGTATATAATGTGCTCTCCTGAACTTTTACTTCAGGCTTCTCAAAACGCTTGGTATAAAGCATATAACAGCCCCCTAAAATAAAAGCAACCAGGCATGCTACCTGTAAATAAAATAAGAATGAAGAAGATGAAACCCAATTATGGGTAAAATCCTTTCCCTGTACTTTTTGCAGTTCCTGCCGGTATTCCTGCTGATGATCCATAATTAATAATTGTGATGCAAAAATAAGTGTTCAGTAATAAAATTCAGGCTATTTAATTATCTGTGAAAAATATTTTTTTCCCTTAACAAAATGCTGCCAAACCAGGTTGCCTTTGTAAAGACCCAACAATTTGCCATCTTTTTTTGCAGGAAAAATACTTTGCTTCTTTTTAAAAAATATCCATTTTGCAAATGCCAAATGAGCCCTGAGAATTGCAAGAAAATAACCTCCATCACCCAATAACAATCCTTTCCATGCAGAAATGGAATCCAGCGCAATTCGGAAAGGGATCTTCCACCATTTTTGTGACCAGGGAAGATTTTTATAAAGCATAATTTGATTATTCCTGAAATTCAAGTAGGTCTTCAGGGAATTACCCGGGGGTAAAGAGCCTCCTCCCACATGATATACAACGGAATCAGGACAAACAAATAATTTATAGCCGGCCAACTGCATTCTCCAGCACATATCTATTTCTTCCTGGTGGGCAAAGAAATATTCATCAAATCCATTGATTTCATGAAATACTGAGCTTTTAATGAGCATGGCTGCACCTGTAACCCAGAAAACATTTTCAGTTGTATTGTACTGTCCTTTATCTTCCTCACAAACATCAAATATTCTTCCTTTTGCAAAAGGATATCCATAACTATCGAGCCAGCCCCCCGCCCCTCCGGCATATTCAAAAAAACTTTTGTTTTTGTATGAAAGCAATTTGGGTTGGCAAGCAGCATTTAATTTATCAGCTTCCAGGAGACCAATCATTGGCTCTAACCATCCAGCTTCTACTTCCACATCAGAATTAAGAATCGCATAATAATCAGCAGACACTTTTTTCAACGCTTCATTATATCCTTTTGCAAAACCAAAATTTTCTTTGAATATAATAATCCTGACCTGGGGATAGTTTTTTTCAAGAAAAAACAGTGAGCTGTCAGATGACCCATTATCAGCCACCACCACTTCAAAATTGGGATAAGAGGATGCCAGAACAGACGGCAAAAATTTTTCAAGGTAATTTTGGCCGTTCCAATTCAGGATAACAATGACTATTTTAGGATAGATCTTCAATGTTTGTAAAATAATTGTTCAAAAATAAGGGAAGCCGTTTATCCTTATTAAATTCGAGACATGTTTCAACAAATTTTAAACTGGCGTACATCAGTAGCAATTGTAGCTATTTTCATTGTAAGTGGTACAATTGTTTACTCAAAGTACCTTGCCGGGAAGATATCAACAGAAGAACGTCAAAAGGTGGAAGAATGGGTAGAAGCAGGGAAATTCCTGATTAACTCCCCCGCCGATGCCGACACACGGTTACCATACCGGATTATCGAAAATAATAAAGATGATGTCCCCATCATCGAAACCAATGAAAAAGACAGTATCACCCAGTCTATTAACCTGGATACTAACAAAACCTCTAAGGATAAAAATTACCTGGAAAAAAAGCTAAAAGAATTCAAATCTCAGAATGTGCCGATTACCTGGGTTAATCCATTGGACTCCTCTCAACATAATCTCTATTACTATGGAGAATCGCAATTGCTAAAGCAACTTACCTATTACCCAATTGTGCAGCTTATTATTGTTGGACTATTTATCATCATTACTTTGCTTGCATTAAGAAGCAGTTATCGTTCATCGCAAAACCAGGTATGGGCAGGAATGGCCAAAGAAACTGCTCACCAGTTGGGCACACCTGTTTCCTCATTAGAAGGCTGGGTAGAGATGCTAAAACAAATTCCGGCCAATGAAAAAATAATTCCAGAACTGGAAAAAGATGTGAACAGGCTTCAATTGGTAACTGACCGGTTTGGGAAAATCGGCAGCAAACCCCGGCTAGAGGAAAAAGATCTTGTAAAACAGATCAATAGCATGGTGGATTATATGAAAAAAAGAGCAAGCGGCAGGGTAAATTTTTTCATCCAAAATCATGGAAAAAATAAAATAACTGCAAAGATATCCGAACCTCTTTTTGATTGGGTTATTGAAAATCTGTTGAAGAATGCACTTGACTCAATGGAAGGCAAGGGAAATATCACAATAGATTTGCATGAATTAACAAAATCGATTCAAATAGATATAACCGATACCGGCAAAGGAATTACAAGGCAAAACCAAACAAAAGTCTTTTCGCCGGGTTTTACCACAAAAAAAAGAGGTTGGGGATTAGGTCTTAGTTTATCAAAAAGAATAATTGAACAATTTCATAATGGAGAAATCTTTGTGAAAAATTCTGAACCGGGAAAAGGAACAACATTCAGAATTGTTTTAAAAAAGTAAAGCCGAAGCAATTGCTTCGGCTTGTGCCCGAGACTGGATTCGAACCAGCACATCCTTTCGGACGCTACCACCTCAAAGTAGTGCGTCTACCAATTTCGCCACCCGGGCTTGGGAGTGCAAATGTAAGATGTTTTATTTTTTTTTATTTATACGGTCATTAAACTACATCCCCTCAGATCACTTCCATCCATTCTTCCCAGCACTTCAAAGCTACCGTCATTGTATAATTTACCTACATCATCCGTTGCAATGAAAGAACAACTATACACATTGGCAAGATCAATAATATTAATCGCACCGGAGACAGAATTTGCATCCTCATTCTTTTTTATTATTAATGGATCTTCTTCATCTCTGATCATCACTTTCATCCAGGGCGGGCAATAAAAAATTCCGTTGGCCTTTGAATAAGCCTGGGATAAGAGTTCTGTCATTCCGTATTCTGAGTGAATTTCTTTTTTACTAAATGCCCTCTTCAATATTTCATGTATTTCTTCTCTTGTTAATTCTTCTCTCCTGCCTTTCATGCCGCCAGTTTCCATAATTACTGTACTTGAAAGCGCCATTGAAAATTTTTCTGCCAATTCAAGTAGAGCAAAGGTTACCCCAATCAATAAAGTTTTCTGATTCCTGCTTTCAAGACTTGTCAAAATTTCAACTAAATTTTTAAACTCATTAAGGTAAAATCCACTTTCGGGATGCTTGCTTGATTTTATTAAGCTTTCCACCATATAAACCAACGATGAATTATCTCTTTCAAAGTAGGAAGGTAATAGGCCAATAATGCACCAATCCTGAACAGAACCATAGATCTTTTCGAATGCATTGGTAAAGCTCTTTGAGTAAAGCCCTGCATCTTTTACATAATGATGACTTTTGAACGATTGTGTTGTACCGCTACTTTCAAAAACAATCTTTTCTTCAAATTCACCCGTTTTAATCTTATGAGTTTTAAAAAAACTTATAGGAAGAAATGGAATTTTCTCAAGTGAGTCAATACGGAAAGATTCGATTTGTAAAGCATTGACATAGGAATGATAAACAGGATTATTCTGATATTGAAAGCTGAATATATCCAGGGCAAGATCTTCAAAACCAGCCCCGGAAACCGAAAATATTTTATCACTCCATTCACAAGCCATTGTAGGTTGATATCAGGTTTAACCTTAAATTTGTTTACACTTAAACCCGGTATATGAAAACCAGGCTTCTTTTTTTCTCACTTTTACTCTTTGCCGTTTTAGCCTGCAGCAAAGATAAGTTTCAGACAATACCCCATCTGAAGTTTAAATCAAAAAACACTGATGTTGTTCCATTCAATGGATCATTAAGAATTACCCTTCAATATACCGATAAGGAAGGCGATGTGAATGATTCAATATTTGTAGTAAGACAAAGACTAAACCGCAAAGGTTCGGTTACACTCCCGGCAAGTCCTTATAATATCCCCGATTTTCCTAACACTATTAAAGGAGAATTTGAAATAACGCTTAGCTACCAGTTTGGTCTCATCTTCGGTCTGGCACCTATTCGTGTTGCCGGCAGCAACCCCGTAAGAAATGAACCCGATACGTTGAATCTTAAATTTGTTGCAAAAGACAAAGCCGGAAACAAGAGCGATACATTGACAGTAAGTAATATTTATGTAACAAGATAAATGCTTGCAAAAACTCTTCTTAAAAAGATTTTTGACTTTTTTTTATTTACCAGCTTTTTTATCGCCTGCTGCGCAGTCATGATGGTTTACCAAACCTACACTCTGGTCATTGTACAACCGGTCAACTTTTATTTTTCTGCCTTTGTCTTCTTTTCCACTGTATGCAGTTACAATTTTCATTGGTTTCTAACCCCGCATTCAGTAAAACCTTCTATCCGGCTGCAATGGGCAATTAATCATAAATATTATCATTTCATTTTATTTTTAATAGGGATGACAGGGGCAATTGTTTTTTTTTATTTTTTAATAGAACATTGGGTTTATTTAGGAATTGCAGTGCTGTTATCCTTTCTTTATTCTGCTCCGAAAATTGCCTTGTCGCCTTTTCAATGGTTAAAAAGAATTGCAATTGGCAAAACAATTTTCCTTGCCGCAGCCTGGACTTATGTTACAGCTGTTTTACCAATAATAATAGAAAATATTGCCTGGACGCAAATAGCAATTCTATTTTGCATAGGACAGTTCTTTTTTATTTATGCTATTTGCATATTATTTGACTACCGGGATAAGGACGACGACAAAGCTGAAGGTATCCGCAGCATGATTACCTATTTCAATGAGCAGGGTATCAACAGGCTTTTCTGGTCTTCCCTTTTGATATTCCTAAGCCTTGCTTTACTACTTAAATTATCAGGATTTTTATGGATTACTATCATCATAATGAGCTTTCCAGGCCTGCTGCTGGCAAGTCTGTATAATTTTGTCAAAAAAAATTATTCAGATTATCTCTATTTTTTTGTTTTGGATGGCTTAATGATGCTTTCGGGTCTTTTGCTGTGGTTAATGAACAGGTTTTAAGTAATTTTGAAAACTTAAATTATTTCCATGGCAAAATCTTCAGGAAAACAAAAAACGATCTTAACCGATAAATCATTTGAATTTTTCCGCAACTATATCAATAATGCCTCCCCCGTAGGTTTCGAAACAAGTGGACAAAAGCTTTGGCTTGAATACTTAAAGCCAAATGTTGAAACTTATTTCACCGATCCCTATGGGTCCGCCGTTGGAGTAATCAATCCCAATGAAAAATTTAAAGTAGTCATTGAGGCACATGCCGATGAAATTAGCTGGTTTGTAAATTATATAACTCCTGAAGGAATTCTTTACCTGAAAAAAAACGGAGGGGTTGATCAACAGGTGGCGCCGGCTCAGCGGGTTTTTATACATGGTAAAAAAGGACCTGTGAAAGCAGTGTTTGGATGGCCTGCAATACATACAAGGCAAAACAATCCTGATCAGAAAGAACCACAGCCGAGAGTGGATAATCTCTTTCTGGATTGCGGAGCAAGAAATAAAAAAGAAGTAGAACAGCTTGGCGTTCATATCGGAGCTGTTGTTACTTATCAGGATGGATTTGATGAACTGGCCAACGACCATTACGTTGCACGGGCATTTGATAACCGTGTTGGTGGGTTTATGATTGCCGAGGTAGCAAGATTATTGAAACAAAACAAAAAGAAACTTCCGTTTGGATTATATATTGTTAATGCTGTACAGGAAGAGATTGGATTACGGGGCGCTGAAATGATTGCCCGGCGGATAAAACCCAATGTGGCCCTTGTAACGGATGTAACACATGATACCACAACACCTATGATCAGTAAGATGATTGAAGGTGATATCTCTTGTGGAAAAGGACCTTCACTAGCCTATGCGCCGGCAATTCACAATAAATTACTTGGACTGGTGGAAGAGGTAGCCAAAAAAAAGAAAATCCCGGTACAATGGAGGGCACTTAGCCGTTCCACAGGAACAGACACGGATTCCTTTGCTTATTCAAATGATGGATGTCCATCTGTTCTAATATCTATTCCGTTACGATATATGCATACCACTGTTGAAGTTATTCACCGGGATGATATAGAGAATACGATCAGGCTGATGTATGAAACTTTATTAACACTTACTTCAAAAACAAACCTCAGTTACCTGTAAAATGCATATTACCTTATTATACCTTGACCCGGGAAGCGGCAGTTATCTTGTTCAGGTTATCATTGCAGCTGTATTAGGGGTTATTTTTTATTTCAAAAATTTCTGGAACAGGATCAAATCATTTTTTTCCCGAGCCAAAAAAAATGAGTCCTCCAAAAACGACCAGTAAATGCCCGGATATACACGCTACCCCGCATCTTACAAAGACCCTTCAGGTTTTATATTCCGTGATAATGAAAAAATTTACCGGCAGGTAAATAAACTATATGCTGATCATTATAATCTTCTCATTAATTCCGGGCTTTATGATGAATTGACTGGGAAAAAATATTTATTACCCCATACTGAAGTAAAAGAAAATTTATTAAAATCCAATGAATGGTATATTACTTTACTACCGGAACAGATTTCCGTTATCAGTTATCCCTATGAGTGGTGTTTTGAGCAATTAAAAGATGCGGCATTGCTTACTCTGAAGATTGTAAAAATATCAATAGAAAAAGGGATGATTCTCAAAGATGCTACCCCGTTTAACATAGAATTTTATAAAGGGCGGGCAGTCTTTATTGACACTCTTTCATTTGAGAAATATGATCATACACAACCATGGGTAGCCTATCGACAATTTTGCGAAACCTTTCTCTTCCCTTTATGGCTGGCTCACTATTACAAAACAAATTTTCAGAATATCCTAAGCCTTTATCCAGAAGGAATTTCTGCATTCTTAACCGCTAAACTGCTTCCTCTAAAAAGCAGGCTCAGCTTTAGCGTATGGCTGCATGTACATCTGCAAAATAAAATAAGTAAAAAGAATACTTCCAAAAAAACGAATAGTAATTTTTCTGAAAATAAATTACTAAACCTGATAACCCATCTTGAAAATATTATCACCGGCCTTGACAACAGTAAGATTAGTTTATGGAGTAAATATTATGATGATTCCATAATCAGCACGGAATACCTTAGTGAAAAAGAAAAGATTATCAATAATTTTCTTTCGCAGCTACAGGGCAACAATATACTGGACCTTGGCGCCAATGAGGGATTCTTTTCCTGGCTGGCAGCAAAAAAAGGATTTAATGTGGTAGCAACAGATAATGACGAACAATGCATCAATAACCTGTATAAAAAAATAAAAAAAGAAAACACCTCTGCCATACTTCCTTTATGTATCGATATTACGAATCCCTCCCCTGCACTCGGTTTTGCAAATAAGGAGAGAGCCTCGTGGAATGATCGCATACATGCTGACATTGTCCTTGCATTGGCGTTCATTCATCACCTTGTAATTGGAAAAAATATTCCAATCCCCATGCTTGCAGAATATTTATCTCAACTGGCGCCGCAACTGATTATTGAATTTGTGCCGAAGGAAGATGTGAAAACTCAACAATTGTTAAAAAATAAAAAAGATATTTACCCGGACTATACAATCATCCAATTTGAAAATATTTTTCAAATCTATTTTAGCATCATAAAAAAAGAACAAATAAAGGGAACCAACCGTTTTATATATTTTATGAAACGATTGATAAAAGAATAACCGGCAATACAAATTGCAGAAAATTGGCAAGCATATTACAATGAAAAATATTTTTACACGATACCCTTTTTTCCTGATGTTATTACCGGCATTTGTAGTAATACATTTTGAAAAAGAATTTCACCTTTTTATCAAGTATGAATTTATTTATGACCGGATAATAATATTGTTTTCGGTTCCCATATTATCTTTTTTATTTTTCTTTTTCTTTTTCCGGTCTGCGAGAAAATCTTCCCTGATGACTTTTGGCTTTTTGCTGTTCTTCTATTATACAGGTGATCTTAAAAACTGGTTATCTGCGAAGCTTCCGGACTCAGTATGGCAGAAATATACTTTTCTTATGTCCGTCTCGTTACTCATTCTGCTGATTTTATTTTTTGCACTAAAAAAAAATAAATCAGTCTTACGAAAGCCTTATTTTTTTATCAATTTAGCCCTGGTGTTATTTATAGCTGCTGATATAGCCGGGATTATTTTAACCGGCAATAACGGCAAATACAAAATAGTTTCAGAAACAGAAATAAATAACACGGCATGTGACACCTGCCTGATGCCCGATATTTATTATATTATTTTTGATGCCTACGCTTCCTCGCAACAACTGCAAAAAGAATTCAGCTATTCAAATACACAGATAGAAGATGAATTAAAACACAAAGGATTTCTGATTATTCCGAATTCAAAAAGCAACTATAGCTATACTGATTTTTCAGTGGGAAGTACATTAAACATGAATTACATAAATAATGTGGATACTGTTAACATAACAACAGACAGGATGTATATGCAGGCGTTGAGATTAGTATACAAAAATCGTTTTATTCCATTTCTTCAAAAGGAAAATTACAGCATATTCAATCATTCTCCTTTCGACATTGAGTATTTTTCCACCTCAATAAAGGGCTTTGATTTCTGGAACATCCAGAAGTTATTTGATCAATATAACCTCGCATTTAAACTGATTCGGGATATCGGGTATCATTTTTTCAACCCGGTAAAAAATTTCATACATAAAGATGATTTTTATATTAATAGCCCGGAGAACAAGGTCCGCTTTGACTCCACTGTATACCAGCATCTTTTACAATCCATAAAATTTAAAAGCATACAGCCTAAATTTGTTTATGCCCATTTTCTAAAAACACATCCACCCTATTTTTTTGATTCACTTGGGCAGGAATTTACGAACCACAACATGACTTACCATGAGAGATATGTACACCAAATCTCCTATGCAAACAACTTAATAAAAAAAATCACCGACAGTATATTAGTCCATACACAGCGACCATCCATTATTATCATACAGGGAGATCATGGAATTTGCTTTGACGGGCCGGTAAATCCACAGCATGTTTTTCCAAACTTCAGCGCTATATACTTTTCTAATAAAGATTACAGATTAATCAGCGATTCTACGAGTAATGTAAATACTTTCCGGATTGTTTTGAACACATTCTTTAAAAAAGACCTTAAGTTATTGCCTTATCAATCTTATTTCTTCTTGAATTAGCCTGCTGAGTATCGCCCTATTCAGTTTGATGGAGTTTGTTCCTGTTTCCTTGCACAATCAAAAACAATATTGTATGCAACATCTTTGAGGTAAAGTATTTTTTTATTAATATCAAAATAGCTTACTCTTTCCTGGATCAATTTGATAAACCATTTTTCCAAATCACTTGTGCAAGGCGCCAAAACGGTATCCTGTACAACCAATTTTATAGTAGGCCCTTTAATGATATAGGTTCCACTGAGTTTATTACAACCTACATAAGCAGTAAAAAGGGAATCCTCGTTGAACTCAATATAACTGCTCACTAATGTATCAGGAACAGCTCTTGCCTGCCTTCTCATTACATTAATACTCCACATGCCTTTGAATTTTTGACTCAGGTCCGGCATGATATAACCTATTTCAGTTTCATAATACACGATAGAATCTTTGCGCAAGCTATCTCCATATACTTCCATAATCCTTGGCCCTTTACTGTCAAATTTATCTTTCCGTTTTGACTTCTGCCCCTTTGCTTCCGTTAAAGCAAATATTGAAAGAATTAATATAAAACCCAGGTATCGCATTTAAAATAATAAGTTATACAGTAATAATATTAAAAAGGATCATTGGCAATAAACAAAGTATAAATTTAAACTTTCTCTTGTAATTCACCATCCTATTGTTTTCCCAAACTTTCCGAGTCCAAAATATTCGTTCAATTTCAGATTAAGACCTAATTGACTATAAGCTGTATTATTCTGATAATAAGTTCTTGCATAATGTACCTGTAATTTTTTTACCATCAGACCTACACCTAACGAAAACCCATTAAGGCCGTTGGATGAGTTGTTGATGTTTAACTCCTGTCGACGTAAATGGTTATAGCCTAACGTAAATTCAAGTTGTGGAATTGGGTTTAGCTGAACAGCAAATATAAAATGCCTGAAAATTTTATTGAAAGTGTATTGACTGTTTTTATTTTGTTGAATTCCGTTTTCGTTATTAAAAGCAGTATCATTATATCTTAAGTCAAACTGGTGCAATCTCTGGGCAGTAAATGAAAAAGTTAAAGGAGCGTTTTCTAATTTCTTGCTTATACCTGCCTGAAGATCAAAAGGAAGTTCTTCCGGAAAGGTTCCTGAGTATTTCTTTAACTGAAACCCCATATTTTTTGCAACGACAGATGCTGATAAATGATTAACTGAATCTGAATAAACTACACCGGCATCTAAAGCAATTCCATTGGAAAGATAAATACCATAATTCGAACTGATAAATTTGATTGAAGCGCCATAATTCCATTTCTGTAAATAACTTCTTGAAGCCGATACTTGCATTACCCAATCAGCAGGTTTCAGGCCACCATAAATATTTCCGGACGCATCCGTTTGTGATATTTTACCATAATCAAAATATGTTATTCCCCAGGAGAAATTTGTTTTTAGTTTTTCCTGCCTCAATGCAAATGATAAATGATAGGAATTTATCCCTGCGTAAAAACTATTGAAGACTGCATTTAATTGAGTATGCATCTCTTTTCGTAATAAAGCAGGATTATTGAATGCCAGCCCAACGTCATTTGATGCTGAAGAAACATTTACTCCACCCAATGCAGTGAGCCTTGGGGTATTGGGTAATTTCAGGAAATTAAATACTGAACCTCCCCCAAGTGTTTGTGAAAATCCTGAATTCAGAATAAGAGTAAACAATATTGTAAAAAGTAAACGCAATTAGCTAAGTTGAGGAAACTTGCTCATAGAAAGAAATGAATTGCATTTAAATAGATATCCCCCTGACAGAATCAGAGGGATATCAGTTTTAACCCCTCCCTGCCTTGTGGCAGGATTAAAACAACCAACATGAAAATTTCTTATAATTAAGAACTCAAATTCTGATACAATGGTTGCACTGTGGAGAAATATTCTTAGTCTTCCAATGCAAGATCAAGTACCTGACTCATAGTTTTTACATACCTGAACTTGAGGCCTTTTATAAAATCAGAGTCGATCTCTTCAACATCTTTCTCGTTCTGCCAGCAAAGTATTAAATCTTTTATCCCGGCTCTTTTGGCAGCAAGCACTTTTTCTTTTATTCCGCCAACAGGAAGCACCTGTCCACGAAGAGTTATCTCACCCGTCATGGCAAGGAAAGGCTTTACTTTTTTGCCGGTAAAGGCGGAAGCCAGTGAGGTCATCATGGTAATACCAGCGCTGGGGCCATCTTTTGGCACAGCACCTTCCGGTACATGAATATGAATATTTTTTTTCTCAAAAAGTTTTGATTCAATTCCATATTTTCTTGCATTTGCCTGAAGATAACTTAATGCCGTAGTTGCACTCTCTTTCATTACATTGCCAAGGTTTCCTGTTATCTTAAGTTCGCCCTTGCCATCACTCAGTATGGACTCAATAAATAAAATATCGCCGCCAACATAAGTCCAGGCAAGGCCTACAGCCACCCCTGGCATATTAGCCGTTTTATAAATATCATTGCTGTATTTTGGTTTACCAAGAATTCTTTCAACATCCGGTGAAGCTATAACCGATCTGACCTTTTCATTTAATGCCAGTTCTTTTGCCTGATTTCGCATAATGGAAGCAAGCATGCGATCCAGTTCTCTTACTCCGCTTTCTCTTGTATATTCCTGAATAATTTTTTCAATCACTTTATCGCTGAAAGAAAAGTTAGTGTCTTTCAGGCCATGCGCCTCTTTTTGTTTTGGAATCAAATGACGTTTAGCTATCTCGAGTTTCTCTTCAACGGCATAACCGCCGAGGTCAATAATCTCTAATCTGTCCCTCAATGCTGGTTGAATGCTCTGAATATTATTAGCTGTAGCAATAAACAATACTTTACTTAAATCATATTCCAATTCAAGATAATTATCATAAAAAGTATTGTTCTGTTCCGGATCCAGCACTTCTAATAAAGCGGATGAAGGATCTCCACGAAAGTCATTACCTACTTTATCGATTTCATCTAATATCATCACCGGATTAGAAATTTTCGCCTTACGGATGGATTGAAGAATTCGACCGGGCATGGCGCCAATGTATGTTTTTCTGTGGCCACGAATTTCGCTTTCATCATGTAAGCCACCTAAACTTTGTCTTACATACTTTCTTCCGATGGCACTGGCAATACTTTTTCCAAGTGAAGTTTTTCCAATACCCGGAGGGCCAACAAAACAAAGTATGGGACTTTTCATATCACCTTTAAGCTTTAACACTGCCAGGTATTCCAATATTCTTTCTTTAATTTTTTCCATTCCATAATGATCCCGATCCAACACTTTTTTTGCCTTTTTTAAATCATATTTATCCTCAGTATATTGCTCCCAGGGAAGATCGAGCATAAGATCAAGATGATTGTATACAACAGAATAATCGGGAGTTGTCGGATGCATTCTCTCCAGCTTCTCTATTCCCTTCTTAAACAATTCTGTTGCAGCTAACGGCCATTTTTTTGCTTCGGCCTTTTTCTGCATTTCTTTTATTTCTCTTTCATTGGCATCTCCACCTAATTCTTCTTTGATACTTTTCATCTGTTGTTGAAGAAAATAATCCCGCTGCTGTTTATCAAGTTCAGTTCTGGTTTTAGTAGTTACTTTATTTTTTAACTCAGCAAACTGTAGTTCCCTCTGTAACATTTTCATCAGCTTATCTGTTCTTTCACGAATATTATTAGTTTCAAGCAGCCGCTGCTTTTCTTTGAGATCAGCACTCAGATTACTGGAAATAAAATGTATCAGAAATGCCGGATTTTCTATGTTTCGTAAAATGATCGCTGCTTCAGCGGGAATGTTTGGAGAAAGATGAATAATATCGGCTGCCATATCTTTTATATTGGCAACATAGGCTGCAAAATCTTCATCCTTTGGCGCCTCTTCATCATTGATGATCTCAATTTTAGCTTTGAAGTAGGGAGAATCTGAAACTATATTTTTAATTTTAAACCGGTTTCTTCCCTGGATAATTACAGTAGTGCCTCCATCTGGCATTTTAATGAGTTTGACCACTCTTGCAACCGTTCCAATATTTTCTATATCATTAATTCCCGGATCTTCCACATTACTGTCTTTTTGCGCCACTACCCCTATCAATTTGTCAGCCTTATACACATCATTTACGGCTTTAATACTTTTATCCCTGCCAACAGTAATTGGTAATACCACGCCGGGGAAAAGCACAGTATTGCGCAGAGGAATGACAGGAATTTCAGCTGGAATATCAGCGCCATCGCCGGTTTCACCCTCGTTTTCATTTAAAGGTATTATGGGAATAAAATCCATTTCATCCTCCGTTTGCAGAAAAAAATTTAACTCTTTCATTTTTTAAACTCCAGTTTGACATCCTGACACCAAAAAGGACAGGATGTTAAAAATACAGTGGGAAAACATAGTTGACAAGTATCATGCCTGTTGTATTCCAACTTTTAAGAAATAACTTTGAATTGTAGCCAGTTAGGCAAAAAAAATCCCTCCATTCCGGAGGGATCTGTAAATATAGTAATTGAATTTTAAAGTGATAATCCAACGGATAACTGAATTGCCTGACCTTTCCATTTATCTCTATTATCAATATCATTGATATTACTAAGGCCGACAACATAGCGGCCAGTCAGATAAATTTTTGCAATACGTACCTGTGCTCCACCAATCATGGAAAAATCACCTTTTCTAAACGCATCACCGCCATTTTGTAGAAATGTTTTGCTCTGATCCATTAGAATACTGAACTGAGGGCCAGCTTGTAAAAACACCGGGCCGATTAGCCTATAATTGAAAAGAATAGGTAAAGACAGGTAATTCAACTTTACTCTACTCTGACCGGAATTAATAATATTCTGGTAAATGGACTTATAATTACTGTCCAATGTTGTCGCATATTGATTAAACAAAACCTCGGGTTGCAAAGAAAGTTTTTTGCTCATAACAATTTCTGCAAAACCACCCAAATGATAACCATATCTAAATTGATCTTTAAAGGAAACCCCATCGATTTTTACAATATTGGTTCCAACTTTTGCGCCAATATGAAACTGGGCTGTTGTTGCCTGCATAATCAGCAAAGCAACAATTAAGGTAGCGAGTTTACTTTTCATAATTTTTGTTTTTTTCACCGGTAAAACTTCAACTATAATGCCACCGGCATTTACCTGATGTTAAATTGCTTTAACGACTAAGGTAGTAACTGCTTATAGAAAAAATTATTGCTAGTTATTTGATAAATGAAAGTAAAAAATATCAAAATATAAACCCCATATTAAAAGAAAATAAGGTACTTAAATTTTTATCTGTAGCCGGAAAATAATAATCTAATACCAATTGAGGCTGAATAAAGAACTTACCGAATGAATATTCCCCCCTTAGAAACATTGTCAGGGAAAGAGGCTGAAAGTCCACCTGATCATCCAGGTAAACATTTTCAGAATTATAAAGGACGTTAGCTCCTGTTCTTACTACTGTTGCATATGTATTTGCTGACTGATTGAATCCAAATTTCTGAGTACCGCTGATAAAGGACAATTGAGGAGTTAACCTGAAATGATCTTTGAATGAAAAAATATTGAGCCAGTAAAAATCATGTCGTAACGATGCAATTACCGAAAAGTCGCTGACTGATTCTTTAGAATTAATTCTGATAATACCGTTTCTCCTCAGCCTGAGATCCTGTACCAGGGCTGCTCTTTCCATATAATCAGTTCGGCTTCCCCATCCATAACTTAATGCAAATGTCGGCCGCATCCACCATTTTCTATACGTGAAATAACCGTAAAGCTCATTTTGTAACGGGGTAGTATAAAATGGAAGTGAATCTTTGGTAAAGAATTTTGTAAATGAAAACCCGGTAGCCAGATCTTTATTCTCCAGATAATCATACCCCGGGCTTAAAGAGAATTGGTAAAAATTTAATTTGTTTTCATTGTTAACTATATTACCAGAAGCAGTAATGCCAAGCCCCGATTTATGAAAATATCCAAGGGTTGGTGTATAAGTAAATTTTTGAGCAGCAGTCAGAAAAAGATCAGATTTACTTACAAAATTGAAATACCCTTTTCCAATAGCGAGGCTTCCCGTAAAATAACTATGTGGACTTGAAATTGAATCAAGAAAAAATTCGAGGTCCTGCATCAATAAATTATAATCATAAGTTGTATCTATTGATATTTCAGTTTTCTTCTTTTTCCCAACGGTATCAATGGCTGTTTCCTGGGAATAAGTAATAATTCCCATGCTAAATAAGAGGAGTATAGTGAAACTCTTTTTAAGCATCTGGCAGTTGAACGATGGTTTCATGAATATTGGCAATAAAAAAATCAAATTTTTGACTACTAAATAATGGGTTCGTTTAAAGGTCTTTATTGATGGTCCGAAAACGTAATTTGATGCAACTTTATTAGAAACCTATCCAACAATTGATTTAAACAAGCTCTATCACAGATATTTCAGGTAAAATCCCTACCCTGCCGGGATAACCTATAAATCCAAAACCCCTGTTCACATATAACTTCTGACGGCCTTCAAGATATAATCCGGCCCATTGTCTATATATATACTGAACAGGACTCCATTTAAATCCTGCTATCTCCACACCGAATTGCATTCCATGAGTGTGACCAGACAGCATCAGATCGATATCAGGATAATGAATTCTTACTTCAGAGTCCCAATGTGAGGGATCATGGCTCATAAGAATTTTAAAGGGCAATTCTTCCGCACCTGCATAAGCTTTT
The DNA here is from genome assembly GCA_023251235.1 of Sphingobacteriales bacterium. Classification (GTDB taxonomy): domain Bacteria; phylum Bacteroidota; class Bacteroidia; order Chitinophagales; family Chitinophagaceae; genus VBAS01. The sequence goes on from JAHEZE010000012.1 coordinate 19,496, forward strand.
TGCAGATCGCCATAACTTTTGAAACCTGATTTACCACTGATATTTTGAACGCCAATGATTGAAATTTTTTCCCCTTCTTTTTCCAACACTATATTTTCATCCAGTAACAGGCGCCAACCTAAAGCAGTATGAACTTCCTTTAATTTTTCCAGGTTTTGTTTTTTTTCATCTTCAGAGTCCCAGTGCATATAATCGCCATAATCATGATTACCCAAAATAGAAAAAACTCCTAGCGGCGCATTTACTTTATTAAATACATCCATATAATCATTCATTTCATCGTGCCTGTTATTCACCAGGTCACCGGTAAAAAGAATAAGATCAGGCTTCTCATCCAATATCTTTTGCACTCCTCTATGCACTGCATCCTTATCAGTAAAACTTCCCGAATGTATATCCGAGAAATGAATAATTTTTAAGCCCCGGAATGACGCAGGAAGATTCTCAAAAGCTAATTGAAAACGCCTTAACTGATACCGGTATTTGTTGCGAAATCCATAAACTAACGAACCAAACAATCCACCACCCATTAGCATTCCGGTCCAGCTTAGAAATATTGAACGGGAGATTTTTTCTCCTTGCTGTAATACTTGTCCTTTCGTATTCGAAAAGAAAATTTTTAGGGCAATAAACTGAATCACCCGACGGACATCATCTACTAAAAAGAAAACAGATGCGATCAGTTTGGCAAAAAATAAGCCTGCTATACATGCAAAAATGGTGTTCCGTATTAATCGTGCCTGATGCTCAAATTGAAGGTGGGGCAATACGATAAGAATGATAATCGCAGTAGCAGAAATGGTCCAATAGCTGACATAAATTATCAATCTTGTTTTGGGATTTGCTGTCTGTGATATAGTTTTCAGGGCCTGGAAAAAATAAAAATCCAATAACAGCATAAAACCAATAAAAACCCACCAGAAAGGAGAATTTCTCATAGAATTCAAAATTAGGGGAAATCAATTGTCGCTGCCAGTTAACAATATTTATTAAATCATAAAACTTACTTTTGCCCGGATTTATAATTTGGGTTCATTATTTGGGAAAAATTGAAATATGAAATTTACTTACTTTGGCCATTCCTGCTTCCAGGTTGAAACAACCGGCAAGAAGATTTTGTTCGACCCTTTTATTACTTACAATGAATTGGCTGGTAATATTGATATAAATACCATTCAGGCAGATTATATTTTGGTTTCACATGGCCATAGCGACCATATTTCAGACTGCGTAGCCATTGCAGAAAATACCCAGGCAAAAGTTGTTTGCAGTTGGGAAATTCATGAATGGATGAATAAACAGGGCATCAGAAATACTCACCCTATGAACACCGGTGGAAAATGGAATTTTGAAGAATTTACAGTGAAATGTATAGTTGCCCACCATTCCAGCTCATTGCCGGATGGCAGCTATGGAGGAAATCCAATGGGTTTTCTGGTGATGAATAAAGAAAGGAATTTCTATTACAGTGGCGATACAGCTCTTACTTTGGATATGCAACTGATTCCAAAATGGGCAAAACTAAATTTTGCAGTTTTACCTATCGGAGACAATTTTACCATGGATGCAGTGGATGCTGCTGAATGTGCAAAAATGATCGGTTGTAAAACAATTATCGGGGTTCATTATGATACATTTGGCTATATTAAAATAGATCATGATAAAGCAAAAAAAGTATTTACAGACAGCGGGGCAGAATTGCATCTTTTAAAAATCGGGGAAACCATTTCAATTTAAATATCGCATGGGAAGAATCATCGGAGTAGCCAATCAAAAAGGGGGAGTAGGAAAGACAACCACTGCCATTAACCTGGCAGCCAGCCTGGCAGTTTTGGAATTTAAAACTTTACTGGTAGATGCAGATCCGCAGGCTAATAGTACAACTGGTGTGGGTTTTGATCTTCACAATATTACACAAAGCCTTTATGACTGCATGGTAAATGAAGCGGAAGCGAAAGACTTGTTGTTGAAAACGGAAATACCTTATTTGGATCTGATCCCTTCCCACATTGATCTTGTAGGTGCTGAGATTGAGATGATAAATTATCCTAACCGGGAAATGGTTTTAAAAAATATTCTGGAATCATTAAAAAACAATTATGATTTTATCATTATTGATTGCTCACCATCCCTTGGGTTGATAACAGTAAATGCACTGACAGCAGCCGACTCAGTCATTGTACCCGTACAATGTGAATTCTTTGCATTAGAAGGATTGGGTAAACTGCTGAATACTATTAAAATTGTTCAAAGCCGCTTAAACATGAATTTAGAGATTGAAGGCATTTTAATGACTATGTATGATGGGCGTCTCAGATTGTGTAATCAGGTAGTAAGCGAAGTAAGAAGGCATTTTGAAGATATCGTTTTCAATACCATCATTCACCGAAATTCAAAACTGAGCGAGGCCCCCAGCGTAGGCAAACCAGTAGTTTTGTATGATGGCAACAGTAAAGGATCTATGAATTATCTTAACCTTGCAAAAGAAATACTCCAGAAAAATGATATGACGAAGATTAAACAGGAGGAAAGAATCCTGGAATTGTAGATTTACGTTTGCCGATTTAAGGCTTTGTCCTCAATCTGAATTCTGAAATCAAATGAACGCTCCAAAACAAAATAAAGAAGCTCTTGGCAAAGGTATCCGGTCTCTTTTAGAGAGTATTGATACCGACCTGAAGACCGGTACAGGGCAATTAAAAACCAGTGTGGTTGAATCTGCCATCAGCACACTTAGAATTTCCATAGATGAAATAGATGTAAATCCAAAACAGCCCCGCCGCTATTTTGATGAACAAAGCTTGCAAGAACTTGCTGCTTCCATTAAATTACATGACATTATTCAGCCGGTTACAGTTTCAAAGTTGCCTTCAGGCCGCTATCGTCTTGTTACTGGTGAACGCCGGCTTCGTGCTGCAAAAATTGCTGAACTAAAAAACATTCCTGCTTATATACGCCAGACGAATGACAATCAATTACTGGAACTTGCTTTACTTGAAAATCTTCAACGTGAAGATCTGAATGCAATGGAAGTTGCTCTCAGCTACAAACGAATGATGGAAGAATTGGGTTTTACTCAGGAACAGGTGGCTGAGCGAATGGGAAAAGACAGAAGTACTATTGCCAACTTTGTCCGGTTGCTAAAACTTCCACCCGATATACAAGTGGCGGTACGTACCGGTGAAATAAGTATGGGGCATGCAAGAGCACTTATAAATGTGGGTATTATTGACAAACAGCTTTTCATATTCGAACAAATAAAAGAGAAAGGTTTATCTGTAAGGCAAACTGAAACTCTTGTTCGCAACATCTATAAAGAAAGTGGTATCGTTAAAAAACATACAAAAGGTTCAATGCCGCCCGGTTTTCAACGAATTGAAGATAAATTAGCATCGCATTTCAGTACCCGGGTAAAACTTAAACACAGTAAAAATGATAGTGGCTCTATTACATTTGAATATTATTCGCTGGACGAACTGAATAAATTACTTGATCAACTGAATGTATCTTTAGATTAACACTTTGAAAGGAACATTGAAGATGCACATATTCCCAAACAATCCATACAAGCAGATATTTTTATTTTTCCTCTTTTTCTCCTGTTGCATCTTGTGCATAGCACAGGAAACAAAGATTTCTTTAGATACTTCGATTTCTTTAGGTACTTCAAAAAAAACCTCTTTAATAAAAAGCAAGTCCAATAATAAAAAAAGTTTAAGCGATACTTTAATCAAGGTTGATAGACGCCCGGGCATTGCCTCGATCCGATCTGCCATCTTACCCGGCCTTGGACAGATTTATAATAAAAAATATTGGAAGTTGCCAATAATTTACGGAGCATTAGGCACGGCAGCTGTAGTTTTTATCTTTAATCACAAGAATTATAAAGATCTGAAATTGGCTTACAGAGGAAAATACAATGTAAGAGTATATCACGATTCAACAGATTACAAAAAAATTAAACCTGATCTGCTTCCGTTATCCGAGGAATCTCTACGATTTAACCGCGACCAGTTCCGGAGAAATGTTGATTATTCTGTATTATTTTTTGCTATTCTTTGGGGACTGAATGTTATGGATGCTGCGGTAGATGCTCATCTCAAGAGCTTTGACATTTCCCCTGATCTGAGTTTGCAAATAAAAACAGGTTATAGTGAAATGGCAAATACAAATGGAGTAAGTCTTGTGATGAGAATAGGGAAATAAAACCCTTTCTCATGAAATTTATCGATAATCCTCTCTGAGTTTTTCATTCTTTTTAATTTCTAATTATCTCATTTACTGAATCACGTAACTTGCAAAAAATAACTCAACATGAAAATTGCTTTGATAGGATATGGGAAAATGGGGAAAACTATTGAAGAAATTGCTCTGGCAAGAGGACATGAAGCAGTTTTGAAAATTGATATTGACAACGCTGATGACTTTACAAAAGAAAATCTATTAAAAACAGATGTTGCTATAGAATTCACCGGTCCGCAGAGTGCATATGAAAATGCAAAAAAATGTATGGAATTTGGCGTACCATTAATTTGCGGCTCCACTGGCTGGACAGAGAAACTGGATGAAATAAAAGAATTATGCACAAAAAAAAACGGAACATTTCTTTATGCAAGTAATTTTAGTGTAGGGGTAAACATTTTCTTCGAAGTAAATAAACGATTAGCTGCGTTGATGGCGCCGCATATTGATTATGATATGCAGCTAACGGAAATTCATCACACACAAAAAAAAGATGCACCCAGCGGCACTGCCATCACTTTAGCAGAACAGATATTGGAAATTATTCCCCGCAAAAAGAATTGGGTGAACCATATCAGCGAAAACCCTGAAGAGCTGGAGATATTAAGCGAACGTATTGACCCTTCACCAGGCACACATAAAATAAAATATTCATCCGCAATCGATGATATTGAAATCATCCATACTGCACATACACGTAAAGGTTTTGCTTTAGGTGCAGTATTAGCAGCAGAATATATAAAAGACAGAAAAGGCCTGTTCAATATGAAAGATGTGCTGAATCTCTGATTAATGTCTGAAAATATTTGAAGAATCATCTGGTTAATGATTTCCTGAACAGCCAACATGTGTAATTTCTAAAGTTTGGTTGTTTATATTGCATTATGATTTCGGTTTTACTTATCACAATTTTTATAATCGGCTATGCCTGCATCGCATTTGAACATCCTTTGCACCTGAATAAAGCTGCATCTGCATTACTTACGGGTGTACTTTGCTGGACAGTTTATATACTTGCAAGTAATTCGTATAAACAGGTAACTGAAGAGTTATTATCGCATTTCGGCAATATATCATCCATACTTTTCTTTTTGTTGGGGGCCATGACCATTGTTGAGATAATAGATTCTCATAACGGTTTTGAAATTATAACAAGCCGGATCAAAACAAAAAGTAAGAGAAAACTATTGTTTATCATTTCAATAATCACATTTTTTCTTTCCGCCATATTGGATAATCTTACAACGGCTATTGTGATGACTTCACTTAGCCGAAAACTACTTACAGAAAAAGAAGACCGATACTGGTTTGCCGGAATGATCGTAATAGCAGCTAATGCCGGCGGAGCATGGTCACCGTTGGGTGATGTAACCACCACCATGCTCTGGATAGATGGCCAAATTACCCCGCTTAATATTATTTTTAAAACCTTTTTACCTTCTTTCGTGGCTGCCTTTATACCTCTTTTAATTGCTTCATTAAGATTTAAAGGCAAATTCCTTATTGCTACAACATCAGAAACCTTGCAAAAAAAAGCAGACCGTGAAGGTAAAATCATGCTTTTTTGCGGCATTGGGTTTCTTTTATTCGTACCGTTGTTTAAAACACTTACTCATTTACCGCCTTTTATGGGCATGTTATTGGTGCTTGGATTATTATGGATTATCACTACCATTATTCATTCAGATAAAGAGGAAGACATCAGGAAAAAATATACCGTTGCTAAAGCCATGCAAAGAATAGATACTCCGAGCATCCTTTTCTTTGCAGGCATATTGCTGGCAGTTGCATCATTAGAATCATTCGGTATACTGAAACAAGTAGCCAATTTCATGGATCATGAATTACAAAATAATTTTCTCATAGGCTCGATGTTGGGCGTACTGTCAGCTATCGTTGATAATGTACCCTTAGTTGCCGCTACTCAGGGAATGTATAATCTTTCGGTATTTCCTACAGATCATTATTTCTGGGAGTTCATTGCTTTAACCTGCGGAAGCGGAGGCAGTATAATTATTATTGGATCCGCAGCCGGTGTTGCAGTGATGGGAATAGAAAACATCAGATTTGGATGGTATCTTAAAAAAATATCATGGCTTGCATTTATGGGTTTTATTGCAGGAATACTTGTTTATATAACGCAGCATTGGCTTTTCTTTCAATAGCCAGATCTATTGCCCATAAAGGTCAAAGTCTTACCTTCGCAGCACATTTTCACTAATCAATTTTCAATTATTATGGGAGATATTTTTGAACGTTTACTAAAGAATTATGGGCCGATCGGGCAGTATCGTGAACGGGCACATGGTTATTTTGCTTTCCCTAAACTGGAAGGCGAAATCAACAGCCGGATGAAGTTCAGGGGTAAGGAAATGATTGTTTGGAGTCTTAATAATTATCTGGGTCTGGCAAATCATCCCGAAGTAAGAAAGGCAGATGCAGATGCTGCTGCAAAATATGGCCTTGCATTACCCATGGGTGCCCGCATGATGAGCGGAAACAGTGATCTGCATGAACAGCTGGAAAGTGAACTTGCCAAATTCGTATCCAAGGAAGATTGTGTATTGTTTAATTATGGTTACCAGGGTATGGTTAGTCTGATTGATGCATTGTGTAACCGTCATGATGTTATTGTTTATGATGCAGAAAGTCATGCATGTATAATTGACGGCTTGCGTTTGCATACCGGCCACCGCTATGTTTATAAGCACAATGACATAGAAGATTTTGAAAAACAATTAATCAGGGCAACTGCTCTGATAGAAAAACAAGGCGCCGGTGGAATCTTGGTTATTACTGAAGGTGTATTTGGAATGGCAGGCGACCAGGGAAAATTGAAAGAAATCGCTGCCCTCAAAAATAAATTTAAATTCAGGTTATTGGTAGATGATGCTCATGGTTTTGGAACTCTTGGGGAAAAAGGTGCAGGCGCAGGAGAAGAGCAGGGTTGCCAGGATAACATTGATCTTTATTTTTCTACGTTTGCCAAATCAATGGCTTCTATAGGAGCATTTGTTGCGGGTCCACATAGTATCATCGATTATATACGATACAATATCCGTTCGCAAATATTTGCGAAGAGTTTACCGATGCCACTGGTAATTGGCAATCTTAAACGATTACAATTATTAAGAAATTATCCTGAGTTTAAAGAAAAATTATGGAGCAATGCAAGGAAACTGCAGAATGGATTAAAAGAAAAAGGGTTTGATATTGGTAATACAGATTCACCCGTAACACCCGTATACATGAAAGGAGGAGTAGAAGAAGCCACGGCAATGGTAATGGATCTGAGAGAGAACTATGGAATTTTTGCATCCATTGTTGTTTATCCTGTAATTCCTAAGGGGCATATTATTTACAGGCTGATACCTTCAGCAGCACATACCGACGAGGACATTGAAATAACCCTGAAAGCTTTTGAAGCCACAAAGAAAAAACTGGAAGCAGGATCATATAAAGCTGAGTCAATTCCGGATATGGCAGAATATAGTAGTAAACGATTTGAGTATATGCTCGATAAGCCAAAAAATAAATAAGAAAATAATAGATAAATTTTAAAAGGGCATTAAATGCCCTTTTTTCTTTTTTTAGAGATACCTGAAAAGAAGAACCCTCGATGGAAATCGAGGGCCCCTAATCAAAAACCATTAACCATTAAACCTTATCCTATGAAAATTCAAAACTAAAGTCGGTAATAAAAATTTAACAAGGTCAAATATTTTGTCATTTTAGTGTTATTAAATGAAAATATTGACTTTCATCAATCTTTTCATTTTTTAAGAATTGCTTCGAAATTGATTCATCCTACACAATTGTTTGCTTTTATTTAATAATTTACACTTAGTAAATTCTTTATGAATAAAATAGTTGTTGCAGTTACCGGAGCCAGTGGCTCAATCTATGCTAAGCTTTTGCTGGATAAACTCCTTAATTTGAAAAATCAATGGAACGATCTTGCAATAATTATGACTGAAAATGCCAAGCTGGTTTGGAAAACAGAATTGCGAAATGAAGACTATAAAAATTATCCGATAAACTCATATTCAACCACAGATTTTACTGCCCCTTTTGCTTCAGGCTCCGGGCAATTTAATACCATGATAATAGTTCCATGTTCAATGGGCACATTGGGTAGAATAGCCACAGGTGTTTCAAACGATCTTATTACCCGGGCAGCCGATGTTGTTTTAAAAGAAAGAAGAAAGCTGATCTGTATGGTTCGGGATACCCCTTACAGCCTTATCCATATCCGTAATATGGAAACTATTACATTAGCAGGTGGAATCATTTGTCCCGCTACTCCTTCATTTTACAGTGTTCCAAAAACGATTGAAGAAGTGGTTTGTACTGTTGTTGACAGAATACTTGATCTTGCTGGGTTTGATATAAAAACTTTCCGTTGGGGAATTTGAAAAAAAAAATAATTGCTTTTTTTAACGAAGATCCACTATTTCAATACCAGGAAATTTTTTTGCATCAAATAAAAACTGGCCATCATCTATGGCAGTATTAGGCGTTAAGCTGTTAACCGTATAAGAATACCGGTTGCCGGTTTTTTCAAGCACTTTAGTACTGGAAATAGTTTTTGCTGCCTTGTCTATATATAAGTATACTTTATGAAATGGTTTTGTTTTATCATTGGGCGTCATCTCAATCTCCTGTATCGTTTTGGCGCCTTGTTTTTTCTCCCCATTCATTTTATATAAAAAATCTTCGTCATAAAAATTAGTAAAAAGCTTTTGGGGCGTTAGTGTAGTGCCCTCTCCATCAAATTTTGTAATGGTAACTTCATTGGCGGCTTTATCGTAAGTCCAGATATTATTGCCATCACAAAAAATTTCCTGGCCGACTATGCTAACCCTGTATTTTGTCCCCTTCATAAATATCGTTCCTTTTTTAGATGACAATATCTTGCCGGCTGCATTTTCCACATTATAGGTAAATGTTGCTTTTGTAGTTTTAAAAGTCTTGAACCTGGCGCTTACAGCATCCAGAATTTTTTTTGCTTCGGGGTCACTCTTAGCTACATTCTGTGCTGAGGCCGTCATAACTATTCCAAGCAATGTTAAAAACAGGTAAATATTCTTCATTTTGCCAATTTATTTTTTTCCCGGTAGTCCCAATTGGGGGTTAACAAATATAGGGTAATTACTTATACAGGATTAGTTCAGGAGCTCCGGGGTTGTGTTGCAGAAAAAACTTAACAACTTTATTAAATGAGATTTTCAAGATAATGATTCAGTTCTGATTCTGTTTTTATCAGCACATCTCTTGCCTTGCTACCCTGGTTTGGACCCACAATTCCTGCAGCTTCCAGTTGATCCATCAGGCGGCCGGCACGGTTATATCCCAACTTCATTCTTCTTTGAAGAAGCGAAGTAGAACCTACCTGGTTCTGTACAATAAGGCGAGCCGCATCTTCAAACAAAGAATCTTTCTCATTCACATCAAAATCTTTTTCCTCCATTTCTCTTTCATCTATGTATTCAGGCAGGAGAAATGCCTGTGGATACCCCCGTTGTTTTTCAATAAAACTGACAATTTTATCTACTTCCGGAGTATCAACAAAAACGCATTGCAACCGGGTTATTTCTCCGTGATGTGAGATCAGCATGTCCCCTTTACCAATGAGTTGTTCAGCGCCACCTGTATCGAGAATGGTCCTTGAGTCAATTTTTGAAGAAACTTTAAATGCTATTCTTGATGGAAAGTTTGCTTTAATAGTTCCGGTGATAATATTTACTGATGGCCGTTGTGTGGCAATAATAAGATGTATACCTACTGCACGGGCCAGCTGCGCAAGGCGGGCAATCGGCATTTCAATTTCTTTTCCTGCTGTCATAATGAGATCTGCAAATTCATCTATCACCAGCACAATAAAAGGAAGATATTGATGACCTTTAAGAGGATTGAGCCTTCGTTTTACAAACTTTTCATTGTACTCTTTAATATTCCTGGCACCGGCTTCTTTTAAGAGATCATAACGGTTGTCCATTTCGATACACAATGCATTTAATGTATGCACTACTTTTTTAGTATCAGTAATGATTGCTTCCTCCTCACCTGGCAGTTTTGCCAGGAAATGATTCTCAATAACACGGTAAAGACTCAACTCAACTTTTTTAGGATCGATAAGAACAAACTTTAATTGCGATGGATGTTTCTTATATAATAATGAAATAAGAATTGCATTTATACCAACCGATTTACCCTGGCCGGTGGCCCCTGCCATCAGAAGGTGGGGCATACTGGTAAGGTCAACAATAAAGTTGTCATTATCAATTTTCTTTCCAATGGCAATTGGAAGGCTATAATTGTTATGTTGAAATTTTTCCGACCCAAGAAGAGTCTTCATACTCACTATGCTTTTTTTCACATTGGGTACCTCAATACCAATTGTTCCCTTTCCGGGAATCGGGGCAATAATACGGATGCCTAATGCTGCAAGGCTTAATGCAATATCATCTTCCAGGTTTTTGATTCTTGAAATACGGACACCTGCAGCCGGTACAATTTCATAAAGAGTAACGGTGGGACCCACGGTGGCCATTATCTTTTGAATTTCTATATCATAATTACGGAGAGTGGAGATGATCTGGTTCTTATTGTTTTCAAGTTCATTGGCATCATGAACTATTTTTTCGCTTCCATGAGTTTCTAAAAGATCTAAGGTAGGATAACGATAATCCCTGAGATCCAGAGTAGGTTCATAAGGAGGAAGATTTTCATATCCTTTTTCTTCTTTACTGGTTGAAACAGGTGTAGTTTTTATTTCAAGTTCGAGTTCCGATTCTGATTGTTTGATTTCTTCCTTTGGTTTATTCTGCAGGTTATTTTCAAGAAACTGTTCATCAATAATATCTTTTTCTATAGTCAGAGAACCAAATGATTTTTTTTCGTTTTCGTCAGTTTCTTTTTCAATTACTTTAAACTCAGGAGCAGATCCATTGCCAGTATTAACAGGTGAAAAATGGATTGACTCTCCTCCATTTTTCAAATAATTTCTTTTTGTATTGTCATCCAAATTTTCTGCATAACCATCATTAATTGTCAATCCAGGGTTTATAACCAGAGTGTCATTGTTTGTAATATTATCCTTTGGTGGCAATGTTGCAGAATCTTTTCTTTTTGCTATTTTAAAGGCGGGGTTAAATTGCCAAATAACATAAGAAAGAGCTATTACAAACAAAAGTGCACCCGTACCAATTGTCCCGATGAATTTATCCATCCAGTTAATGATCATTTCACCAACAGCGCCGCCATAAGGGAAATTTGAATTTCTGAAAATAAAACCAAGGCATACAGATATCACTAACATCCCAATAGTAACATATCGGACATTTCTCCAAACTGACCAAACCTTCCTGTTATAAAGCAGATTGACTCCTGCAATAAAAAAGAAGGTACATATCAATAATGAAGCAACGCCAAATCCTTTATAAATAAAAAAATGAGAAATAAAAGCCCCAAGGGTCCCAAGCAGGTTATGAACATTCACTTTATCATTAAAAAATGAGATCCCTCTCCGGATTTCACTCTGATCATTTTCCCAGGTAAAGAAATAAGAAATAAAAGCTATGAAAAGAAAAAAAGCTGTGAATAGAAAAACGGCACCCGCAATTTTCCATGTACGTTCGTCCTTTGCAATCTCTTTCAAACTCACTTTTTCTTCTTTCTCTGATTTCAGAAGATCATTGTTGGTTTTTCCCGGTTTGGTATTCTTTAGCTTATTAGCCATGAAGACAAAGATAATAATAAGCTAATGACCTGAATAAAACATATTTCCAATATGTTCATATAATATTCTTCCTTATTCGATTTAATGAAATACCCGGAAAGTAGTATGGCAAAAGGTAGTATCGGTAAATTTCAAATATTATATTTGACTTGTCCAAAAATAAAGCATGAGGAAAACTTACCCCCTTTTTTCATTTCATGGACTGGCTGTGTTGATTTTCGTTTTAATTATGTTGATTAGCCCCAGCACTCTTGGTCAATCCACTGATTCTATTATTAACTTAAATGAGGTGGCTACTCAAAAGCTGATTAGTAAACCCCGTGCCTGTTTTATCTCAAGGGATTTTAAAGTTGCTGGTGAATACTCTCCTGAAGAGCTGCTGAAAAGGCCTGTTAAAAGTATCGGTATAGCCCCTGAAAATGTAACGAAAAAAATTCTGATGTATTTCAGAGTGGCCAATCCAAAAGATTCAATTGTTAAGTATTATTTCTTTCCGGGAATGTATTTTTCTGATACCCGGTTATATAAAATTAAAACCGGGAAACCGATTGCTTTTCCTGTAATAGCCCCTAACCATAAGGATAACGTTTCTTTTCGCCTTTTTGAAGTTCCGCCGCATGATACCTTAGAAATGCTGGCAGAAATATTCCAGGTAAAAACATATACTAATACTTTCAGACCCAGGTTGATTAACGAGTTATATGTACATGCAGCGATAATCGAATTGCAGGGGACAAGAAAACAGGAGATTCTTTTTACATACATTTTCTGCGGTCTTCTGTTAATGATGGTTCTTTTTTCTCTTGCTAACTTCTTCCAGGGGGGCAGCAGGGAGTTTTTATATTATGCAGCTTACGCATTTTTCCTGGGTGCCATGTTATTTACCAAACCTTATTATCACTTCAGATCAAATTTTCATAATTTTTTCTTTGAAGCGTATCTCGATTTCATCTTTCAATGTATTGGCATCTGTTTTTATATGGCCTTTATGATTCTTTTTCTTGAATCAAAAAAGAATTATCCTTTTTTACACCGGTTATATGTGGGAGGAATTATTGGCTTATCAGCAGTAATGATCCTCTATACCTGGCTCCATTATGGATCGGATAATTATTTTATTGAGTATTCACTTGAAAACTATATCACAAAAGGGATTTTGCTTCTAATGGTAATAATATTTCTCATATATGCTGTAAACAATTGGCAGAACAAACTTCTCCGGTATCTGTTTTGGGGCAATTTTTTCTACCTGCTGTTTTCTATCATATCATTACTCTTTATATGGGATATACCGTTATTAAAAACTATTTTTCCTTACGGGGCTTTAATTCCTTATGAATTAGGTTTGCTGATAGAACTGATTTTCTTCCTGATGGGATTAACTTATAAAAACAGAAAACAGATTATTGAACAGACAAGAGAAGGTGAAAGATTACGAATGGAGAATGATAGAAAAGAATTGGAAAAACAAATGGCAGTTTTTGCGGCACACCAGGAAGAAAGAGATAGAATTTCTACAGATATGCATGATGAACTTGGTTCAGGGGTTACCACCATTCGCCTGATGAGTGAAATTGCCAAGAATAAAATGAAAGGAAATATTCCGGTGGAAATTGAAAAAATCTCTGCCTCTGCCAATGATCTGTTGAATAAAATGAATGCCATTATATGGAGCATGAATAGTGAAAACGACTCCGTAGATAATCTTGTTTCCTATATCAGGTCCTATACTATTGAATATCTTGATGGCACACCTATAAACTGTAAAATTAATACACCAGGCTTTATTCCTGACAAAGAACTAAGCGGTGATAAACGCCGTAATATTTTTTTATGCATTAAAGAAACTCTTAACAATGTCCTGAAACATTCAAACGCTACCGAAATGAAAATGGATATAGAAGTAAATGACAAACTAAGAATTATAATTGCTGATAACGGCGTCGGTATTGACCTTGAAAATATCCGTCGCTTTGGAAATGGCTTAAAGAATATTGAAAAAAGAATAAAAAGTATTGGTGGTTATTACAATATCCGGAATGAAGGTGGCACCATCTCACGATTTGAACTTCCGCTATAATCAGCTTTTCTTAATAATACCAGCAAATAAGAATATCCAGCCGGCAATAAAACTCAATCCGCCAAACGGAGTAATTATTCCAATCTTACTTAGCCCAATGGTCTCTGTTGCTTTCAATATTGTGATCAGGTATAATGATCCCGAAAAAAGTATAACACCAATGATAAAAAAAATACCAGCAAGATTTATCAATTTATTTGGAATCCGTTCAAAAAGCATCCCCGTGATGAGCAAAGCAATGGCATGAACCATCTGGTACTGAACGCCGGTTTGAAAGGCTTGAATGGTTTCCGGAGATACCATCTGTTTTAATCCATGAGCTCCGAATGCACCCAGCGCCACGGCCGCAGCTCCCAGCAGCGTTCCCGTAATTAAAAATTTCTTATGCATGAAATACTCTTTCCAGGATTTCTTCTATGGATTTATTTTCATCATCAATTATAATAGTGGCCTGCTCATAATAGATTTTCCTATCTGAATACTTTTTTATAATAAATCCTTTCAACTGATCATCCTGTAAATTTTTCAATAATGGTCTTTCTTCTTTTTCATTAATTAACCGGTCAAATAATATATCAATGGAAGTGTTGATCCAAACTGTTGTGCCGGCTTTATTCATATATTCAATATTATTAAAGTAACAAGGCGTGCCACCGCCTGTTGACATCACAAATGAATCGTGGCTTTCGGTAATGATGTGAAGGATATCTTTTTCCAGCAAACGAAAAAATTCTTCCCCATCCTCAACAAAAATATCGTTCACACTTTTTCCTTCCTTCGATTCCACCTGTTCATCCAGGTCAAAAAATGGTAATCCGAGTTTTTCACTCAGTTTTTTACCCCAGTAAGTTTTTCCTGAGCCCATAAAACCGATAAGGAAGATTTTCATAAACCCCCAGCCCCCTAAAGGGGGAATTTAATTATGCAGATTCCCCTTAAGCCCCCTTTAAGGGAGGTTTGGTGGGGTTTTACTTAAACGCATTAAACCCTGTTACATCCATTCCTGTAATCAGCAAATGAATGTCATGAGTGCCTTCATAGGTAATCACACTTTCCAGGTTCATCATATGCCGCATCACAGGATATTCCCCGGTAATTCCCATTCCGCCGAGCATCTGCCTTGCCTCACGGCAAATATTGCTGGCCACTTCACATGCATTTCTCTTTGCCATACTCACTTGTTGAGGTGTTGCCTTTCCTTCATTCATTAATACAGCCAACCGCCAGTTTAATAATTGTGCTTTGGTAATTTCAGTAATCATTTCAGCCAGTTTCTTTTGCTGTAACTGAAATGCACCGATTGGCTTACCAAACTGTTCTCTTTCTTTTGAATACCGCAATACTGTATCATAACAATCCATGGCAGCTCCGATGGTACCCCATGCAATTCCATAACGGGCTTTGGTTAAACAACCCAACGGGCCTTTTAATCCTTTTATATTTGGAAAAATATTTTCCTTCGGAACTTTTACATTATCAAAAACCAGTTCACCGGTTGCAGAGGCACGCAAACTCCATTTGCCATGTGTGGTGGGTGTACTGAAACCTTCCATTTCTCTTTCAACAATCAATCCATGAATTTCTCCAACTTCATTTTTTGCCCATACCACTGCTATTTGAGAAAACGGTGCATTGCTGATCCACATTTTTGTTCCGTTTAATAATACATGATCACCGGCATCCCTGAAATTACTGAGCATTCCTGATGGATCACTTCCGTGATTGGGTTCTGTTAAACCAAAACACCCAAGCCATTCACCACTGGCCAGTTTGGGTAAATATTTTTTTCGCTGCATTTCACTGCCGTATGCATATATAGGAAACATAACCAATGAACCCTGCACTGAGGCAGTAGATCGAACTCCGCTATCACCTCTTTCCAGTTCCTGCATCATTAATCCGTAAGAAATATAATCAAGACCACCACCGCCATATTCAACCGGCACAGTTGGGCCAAAACAACCGAGATCACCCAGCTGTTTTACAATTTGCCGGGGAAATTCTGCCCGCTGTGCATAATCTTCAATAATGGGAGAAATTTCTTTTTTCACATATGCTCTTACTGTTTCCCGAATGAGTTTATGTTCTTCGGTGAGCAGTTCATCCACATTAAAATAATCCGGACTTTGAAAAAGGTCTGTGCGGACAGCCATTCGATTTTCGATTTAAGATTTTAAGATGCGGCAAAGTTAAGGGATTGAAGAATGAGTAGATACCCGGCAATTTATCAATTGCCCTGTTCTAAAGAACAGGGATTATGATTTGAAAATTTATTTATCCCCGACCTGAAGGGTAGAGCAAGTTAATCTTCCTCATTAAAAAACTTATCATCACAAACCATTATCCTGAGAAAAATTATACCTTGATTTTTTGAAAATTCTGTTTAAACTTTTTTAGTTCTTTTTCCCAGGCCCACTCTGATCAGTGTCGCGGTTTATTTCTTCAATATCAACACTTCTTTCCGAATTATCTCCCAAAAGATATTTTGTAAAATGATCTGCAGTTTTCCAGAACCAGTATTCAGTCATATCTCCAAAACCATGTCGTTGCGTAGGCAGTATAAGCATTTCAAACCGTTTATTTGCTTTAATCAAAGCATTTACCACACGAATGGTATTACCAGGCGAAACATTGTTATCAATTTCTCCATGTATTAGTAATAAGCGGCCTTTTAAGTTTTTTGCCAGGTCCTGGTTTCTTTCAATGGCATACACAAATGTGGTATCACCTTTTTCTCCTATTTCCTCCTTTATGCCATTATGTTTTTCACTCCACCAGCGGTTATAAATTGTATTGTCATGATTACCTGCATTGCTTACAGCCACTTTAAAAAAATCAGGATAAACCAGTATGGCCGCTGTACTCATAAACCCGCCACCGCTGTGGCCATGTATTCCCACCCGGTTAATATCAATAAATGGAAATCGTTGTGCTAATTGTTCAGCGGCAGTTTTTTTGTCTGCCAATCCATAATCTCTAAGATCACCATAACCGTAATTATGGTACCATTTACTTCTTCCCGGATGCCCGCCACGGTTACCAACGGTAATAACAATAAATCCAAGCTGCGCCAACCGATCTATCCTATCCATACCCCTGCCCCATGATTTATTTACTGATTCAGTTTGAGGACCGGGGTATACATATTCTATCAGCGGATATTTTTTATTGGGATCAAAGTCAAAAGGCTTGTACATCACCCCAAAAAGATCAGTGATTCCATCATCCGCTTTTACTTTAAATGTTTCAGGAAATTTATACCCGCTTTCCATTATCCTGGTAAAATCTGAGCTTTCTAATTTCAAAATCGTCTTTCCGTTATTGTCTATCAATGAAGATTCAGGTATCGTATTTACACGGGAGAAATTATTTACAAAAAACTGTTCATCATCATCCATGTTAAAACTATTATCAAAATTCCCTTCATTCAAAAGCTTCAACCCTGTACCATCAAAATTTATTTTGTACAAATGCAGGTAATAAGGGTCTTCTTTTTCCAAAGCAACTGATTTTTTATCAGGTGCTATCAATTCTTTGCCATTTGCAGAGAAGTACAAAATCCGTTTCTTTTCATCAATACCAACAATTCCTTCACAGTGAAATGGTCCGGAAGTTATCTGATTTTTCAATTTACCGTTTTCATCATAAAGATAGAAGTGGCCCCAGCCATCCCTTTCGCTCCAATGTATTATTTCATTACCATCATTTACAAGTCCTGGCGTTCTTATTTCCACGTAAGTATTCATTCTTTCTTCAATAACAACAGACACTTTTGCTGTAGCCACATCTACCCTGCATATATCAATACGCTTCAAATCGCGGCTGGTACGGCTGAAAAAGAACTGGTTATTGTTTCCTAACCATAATTGTGGCGCAAAATCATCGTCCCTGTTTTTTCTTAACGAAGGTTTACGAAAAATATCAATAGCCTGATCTTTAAACAGGCTGATTGAAAGATTTCTTGGTTTTTTCGAAGCTGTATCAAATAAAAGAATTTCTTCAACGGGAGACTCTTTTTCCCCCGGCATCCAATACTTATAGGTTTCAAGCGTAGGCCTGGGATCAGCAATACTGTTGACTACCCAGAGGTCTTTTACTTTTCTTTCATCAGTCCTGTTCAAAACAAAATATTTTGAATCTGGCGACCAAAGAACTGAAACAGCCTTCCTGTCATTCTTATTTTTTTCCTTATCAACATTGGTTTCACCAAAAGTTCTGTCATGATAGCTATAATCTTCCAATCCATCAGTAGTGATTGCATGCTCAACAATTGTACTGTCTTTTTCATTTATTTGCGCTTTTTTGTAATTGCTGAAATCCATCCAGTAGAGGTTATAGTTTCTGCCAAAGAGTACAATAGAACTATCCGGCGATACAGATGCCCAGGAAGACTTGCGCAAGGGTCTTTTAAAATCGGTCAAATTGTTTATTGCCCCCGTAGTTAAATTATATTCAAAATAAAAAGTCTTCTTTTCTTTTTTGGGTGGCGTTCCTTTTTTAGCTGCTGTATCCTTTATTGTAATTTCAATAGAGCTTTTTACCTGGAAGCGGATCCAGTTTTCATCATTTAAAAATTGCAAACTATCAATTTCCAGATGCTGTCCATCAATCGGATCTTTAATAATTCCTGTTAAGAGTGCAGCTAATTTATCATTATCAAATAAAAGTTTCTTTTCAGCTTTTACCGGATCAGTTATATACCAGTTTTTTCCGGATGTAGTTTGGTAAGAATACCAAAAACGGTTTGACTTTTTTAACCAGTGTGGATCAACGCTGGTTGAGAAAACCATTTTGTCCAGTTTGGAGGGTGAAAATTTGGAAGCCAATAAATAATTGGACTTTACTTCCTTATTATCCTGCTGGGCAATTGCTTTAGAAAACAAAAATGCCGTCAATAATACAAAAATCAACTTTTGCATAAACAATTGTTTTGGTAAGAATAAAAAAATATTAACTACTTTAAATAACTTTTCATCTCCTGCTGATATTGCCTGGCAATAGCTCTTGCATCTACAGCAAAATCTCTCTTATCGGATGCATAGATAATTGCACGGCTTACATTCACCAATATTCCGCACTGAGTATGAGTCGAAGAATCTTTTATCATTGCCTTTTCCGAAATTTCTTTTAAGCTCCCCCCTTGTGTACCTACACCCGGTACAAGAAAAAAATGGGTGGGGATGATGGAACGGATATTGATAAATTCCCCGGCCTGCGTGGCGCCAACAACAAACATTAAATTATCAGGACTGCCCCACTCAGCAACTTTTCGTAAAACTTTTTCATATAAAAATTCAGGGCGCAAATGTTCATATCCATTTTCACTTACTATTTGCTTAAATTCAAAATCTGTTGCGCCTTTGTTCGATGTCAGTCCTAACACTATTGCCCATTTACCCTCATATTGTAAAAAAGGTTTTACACTGTCTTCACCCATATATGGAGCTACCGTGACAGCGTCAAATGGAAGTGTTTCAAAAAAAGCTTTGGCATATTGAAAGGATGTATTACCGATATCACCCCGTTTGGCATCAGCAATTTTAAAGTGTTCATGACCGATGTAGTGAACAGTTTTCTCCAGTGACTCCCAGCCTTTCACTCCCATTGCTTCATAAAATGCTGTGTTGATTTTATAGCTTACACAAAGATCTTTGGTAGAATCAATAATTGCTTTATTAAAAGAAAAGACGGGATCGGTTTCTGACAAAAGATGTTTGGGGATTTTAGTGATATCGGTATCCAATCCAACACAGAGATAAGATTTCTTCAGAAAAATATGTTCCACTAGTTGTTGCCTGTTCATTATTGCGAAGATAAAGAAAGTCGGAAAGCCCCTGCTTACCAACTCAACATCTATTCCAGAATACCTTTCAGCGTATCGCCAAACCTCCACACTTCTTCAAATGTATTATACAAAGGCACCGGTGCCAGCCGGATCACAGAAGGTTCCCGCCAGTCAACAAAAAAGCCTTCATCCATCAGTGCATTATAAATTTCTTTTCCTCTTTGCAACATGTTCATGCTTACCTGGCATCCATGTTCATTTTCATTACGGGGAGTAATAAATTCTATTATCGGATTTTTCTGAAACTTGTTTACTTCATCCAAAACAAACCATAAATAAGCAGTCAATAATTTTCTTTTCTGATTAATATTTTCCCATCCCGCTTTTTCTGCAATTTCCAGGGATGCCCTGTGAGCAGCATATAAAAACATAGCCGGAGTACTGAGTTGCCATCCTTCAGCGCCGGGCATTGCTTTAAATCCCTTTTCCATTTTAAAACGGGTAAGCTGATCATATCCCCACCAGCCTGCAAATCGGGGTAAATTTTTATCATGATGTTTTTCATGAATAAAAACTCCGCCAATAGCACCGGGACCTGCATTGAGATATTTATAACTGCACCAGCAGGCAAAATCAATATCCCAATTATGCAATTGCAATTCCACATTTCCGGCAGCATGTGCAAGATCAAAACCTGTCATTGCTCCATTTCTATTTGCAGCTTGTGTGATAGCCGGTATATCAAAAAACTGCCCGGTGTAATAATTAATGCCACTAAATAAAACCAATGCCGTTTCTTCGCCATGTTTGTCAATTACTGAAACAATATCTTCTGTTCTGAGTATATGCTCCCCTTGCCGCGGGGCTACTTCAATTATTGATTCATCCGGATCATAGTTATGATGCTTTACATGCGTTTCAAACATATATTGATCACTAGGAAAAGCTTTTGCTTCGCAAATGATTTTAAATCTCTTTTGGGAAGGGCGATAAAAACTTACCAGCATCAGGTGAAGATTCACTGTAAGCTGGTTCATCACCACTACTTCATGTGGCAGGGCGCCAACAATTGTGGAAAGTGGTTTAACAAGCAGATCATGATAATTCATCCATGGTTCGGTAGCATGAAGAAAAGATTCCACTCCAAGGCTGGCCCAGTCCTGCATGATCCGCCGTATATATTCATTTGCAAATTTTGGTTGCAGGCCGAGTGAGTTGCCCAAAAAATAAATCTGTTGTTTACCCTCTTTTTCAGGAATAATAAAATCATTTCTGAAATTCTTTAATGGATCAGCAGTATCCAGTTGTTGAGCAAACGCTAAATTGTTTTCAAATTGCATAAAGAGATTATAAAAATACCTATCTACAGTTCCTTTCTCCTATTAAGAATTTCTTTGTATGGTTAAGTTGTTTGATTATTGAATTGTTGTCTTAATAACAAACAAACAATCAGCAATTCATTAATCTGCAATGCAGGTAAATCCCGAATATCAATAGTTCATTTTTGAAATAATTGCGACTCCCTTTTTTTCATTTCTTCTGCTATCAGTTTTCCATCACCCTCCTGCTGTTCCAGTTTTTCAATAATGTTCTGATAGCTTTTTTCATCCCGGTTCTGGCTCAGCTTAAAAACATTATCTATCCCGGTAACTTCAATTTCAAAAGAAATGATTGCCTTCATTAGTCTTTCTGTATACTCAGAGGGTAAATTATCAAAAACAGTTGTAGAACCAGCATTATTATTCTCGTAATGTAAAGTAAGTCTTTTAAGAATTTGAATCAATGAATGCCCATCCCCAAAACTGATTGTCCCTTTTGCATGTACACTCATATAGTTCCAGGTACTGGCCTGGTGGGGATCATCATACCAGGTGGCGCTTATATATGTATGCGGGCCGGTAAAAACAGCCAACACATTCGGATTTTGTTCAAAAGCTTTATGATGATCTGTATTTCTCATCATATGCCCGGTAAGAAATAATTTTCCCCGTCCGACCGGGTCATCCGGGCGGGCATCTCTTTCATCAACAAATACCGGAACCTGAGTCACTACAGGTTTATTTTCAGCATCACATCCTGTTAAAAAAATAAATGGATACTTCAGCATAAACTGAAGCACGGTTTCTTTATCCTGTTCTTTGAAATATGGAAGATTGTACATGAATTTGTTTGAGATTTAAAGTTTGAAGTTTCATACGAATTTAAGAATGTTCCAAACATCAAACCTCAAACCACAAATTTCAAATAGTTTATTCATTCACTACTTCAGCAACTTTTAATGAACCAATATTTGCATTGCGCATCGCAACGCTCCTCACTACAAAGTTTGCAAACTCTTCAAAGGCTTTTTTAGAAATCAAATCATCACTGACCATCACCGGTACACCCTGGTCGCCACCTTCACAAATACTTTGCACCAATGGTATTTGCCCGAGAAATGGAAGATCATATTCTTCCGCTAATCTTTTTCCACCATCTTTTCCAAATAGGTAATATTTATTTCCCGGAAGTTCAGTCCCGTCAGTCGGCGGGATAAAGTAACTCATATTCTCCACCAGCCCGATGATCGGCACATTCATTTGCGCCTGGCCAAACATGGCAATTCCTTTTTTTGCATCTGCCAGCGCTACATCCTGCGGAGTGGTAACAATTACTGCACCGGTCACCGGAACTGTTTGCATCAGGGTAAGATGTATATCACCTGTGCCCGGAGGCATATCCACTACTAAATAATCCAACTCCCCCCAGTATACATCCGTTACAAACTGACGGATGGCACTGCTGGCCATAGGACCACGCCATACCACTGCACTTTTTTCATCCACCAGCAATCCGATGCTCATCAACTTTATTCCATAGCGTTCCAGTGGGGCAATCATTCCCTTATCGCCACCCACATCCATCATCATGGGTCGTTCACCACGTACCCCAAACATGATTGGCACACTGGGACCATAAATATCTGCATCCATCAATCCAACTTTAGCTCCGCCTTGTGAAAGTGCAATAGCCAGGTTGGCAGCAACAGTTGATTTTCCAACGCCACCTTTTCCACTCACTACGGCTATGATGTTTCGTACATTAGGAAGAACAGATCCCGGGTCAGTTCTTTTTGAAGTAGTATTGGAGGTAAAATTTACTTTTACCACGGCATCTTTACTCACCAGGATTTTAATTGCATTCTTACAGGCATTGCCGATCATATCCTTCATGGGACAGGCAGGTGTAGTGAGCACAACTGTAAATGAAACTTCATTGCCATCAATCGAAATATCTTTTATCATGTTCAGTGTTACCAAATCTTTTCCTAAATCAGGTTCCTGAACATTACTTAATGCTTCTAATATTTTTTCCTGCGTCATAATTGAATTGGCCCCGATTGCTATCGGAATTTAAAGGATTTTAAAAATGAGTATCAGAATATATGGTTGAAAAATTCCAATCACTAAAATCCTTGTTAAAAAACTAAATTATCAGCAAAGTTAAACATAGTAAGACCTATTTTCTTTTACGAAATCAGCAACTTGTCCCTATTTTTGGCGCAGTGAAGAAAATTGTACAATACATCACTTTATTGTTATTGATTTCTCCAGCTGCCAGGGCGCAGTTTGAAAATGTTCGTGATTCTGTTGTTCAGTTATACGGTGTAGTGATGACCGCCGACAGCCTTGTAGGAATTCCTGCTGTAAGCATTGTAGTAAAAGGACAAAACCGCGGTACCATTACCAATAACTCGGGAGTTTTTTCTATTGTAGTGCTGAAAGGTGATGTGGTGGAGTTTACCCACATAAGTTATAAACCAAAAATAATTACTGTTCCGAGAAACCTTGAAGGCAATCAATACAGCGTGGTGCAATTGATGGTAGCGGATACCGTTTATCTTCCGGCAACTATTATCAGACCCCGGCCCAGCGCCGCACAGTTTGCCCGTGACTTTGCAAATATTAAAGTGCCTGATGATGACCTGGAGATTGCCAGAAAAAATACATCCGCTTCTGCAAGAAGGGCCTTGATGAAAAGTTTACCTGCCGATGGTCGGGAAGCAACTACTATTCAACTTAACAAGATTGCCACAAAAGCATATTACGCCGGTCAACACCCACCCCAGAATATTTTTAATCCTGCTGCATGGGCCGAGTTTATAGATGCATGGAAGCGGGGAGATTTTAAAAGGAAGAATGCCCCCTAACCACCTAAAGAGAGAATTGAAATTGTACAATAATTTTAGTCAATACTTTTTTAAAGTAATAAATTTTTTAAAAGTATTCGTCATCTGTACTACTATCTTCATTCGTTGCACACTGCATCGTTCGGTATTTCTATTCAGCAACCTCATCCTCTTATCCTTCTCCATTTGGAGAAGGACGGTGCTGCATTACAAAGCTTAACAAAATATCTACCACATCAACTTTAGTTTTTCATTCGGCATCTGATACCATTCTTATTAACTCAGAATTTTCGAAAAGCTGAGTTGTGTGAAGGTCTCCTTTTCCTTAAGGAGAAGGCCGGGATGAGGTAAAAGACAATGAAACACTTTATGCTTATTTTTGTTCTGCTAAAAAATTAATTATACTCTTCCACTAAATTGAGTTTTTAATAACTCCCCTTTAGGGGCAGAGGAAAATTTCAACTTTATGAATATCACCGGGGGTATCTCAATCATCGGCGCAGGAACCATGGGCAATGGCATTGCTCATCTGTTTGCACAAAATGGTTTTAAAGTTACATTGATAGATATTTCCCTGCATCAACTGAACAAGGCGCTGGAGACAATCGGGAAAAATATGGATCGCCAGGTAAGCAAAGGAATTTTTTCTGAAGTGGATAAGAAAAATTTTTTGGCCAATATAACAATTGAAGGAGACCTGGGAGAAGGTGTACGAAATGCTGAGCTGGTGGTGGAAGCGGCAACTGAAAATATAGATTTGAAACTGAAAATATTTGATGAGATAGACAAGCTTGCTCCCAAACAGGCTATACTGGCTACCAACACTTCTTCTATTTCCGTCACCAGGATTGCATCCGCCACTGGCCGTGCTGGTAAAGTTATAGGAATGCATTTTATGAATCCTGTGCCGGTGATGAAGCTGGTGGAAGTGATAAACGGATATGCCACCAGCAAAGAAACAACCGACAAAATTGTTGAACTGAGCAAACAACTCGGCAAGACACCCTGCGTGGTAAATGATTATCCCGGTTTTATTGCCAACCGAATATTAATGCCAATGATTAACGAAGCTATTTACAGTTTATACGAAGGCGTGGCCGGTGTGGAAGAAATTGATACCATACTGAAACTTGGTATGGCCCACCCCATGGGGCCTTTGCAGTTAGCCGACTTTATCGGCCTTGATGTTTGCTATTCCATTTTACAAGTAATGCAGGAAGGTTTTAGAACTTCTAAATATGCCCCATGTCCTCTCTTGGTAAATATGGTTGCTGCCGGTAAACTGGGAAT
>JAHEZE010000013.1 GCA_023251235.1 Sphingobacteriales bacterium
AATAAGTAAATGGCCTTACCCGGTTATGTTCCAGTTGCAGGTCAAGATTTTTTATGCCAAATGCATTGATGTATTTGGCACCCAATTGAAGTCCCCATTTATTTCCCCACCATCCATTATTCTTTTTAATTTCTTTCAGGTTGAATTCGTCCAGCAAAAATTGTCCGTAAAACTGAAATTGTTTAAAGGCATTTACTTTGAAATCGATTCCAGCTACTGCATTATCAAAGCTTCCGTTTTGTTGCTCCACAGAACGATAGAATATAACCGGGTTCAGATAGCCAAATTCAAAGCGATTCTTTCTGCCAAACATCACTCCTTCAAACAAACCAATATTTAAACTCTTTGTAACATTTACATCCAGGTGATGAAAAGCTGCATATTTTTTTGGCAATAACCTGTCTGGTCCGCGGGGTTCGGCAGTATTCAGTTCCATAAATAAATTCTGGTAATTAAACTTCCAGATACGTGTGTTTAATTTCAGAAAAAGAATATTGTTGCCGAAATCACTTAAAAATAAACTGCGGTAACCGTTTCCGATAAAATTCCGGTCGTAACCAAATGCCACATCAATATACTTTGTTACGTTAAAAGTAAAATAACCTCTTGCATCAAAATAATCATAGCCGGTGCTTTTGAAATTTTTATAATAGCCGGCACCGGGTACTGATTTAAATTTACTTTCCCAGTTACGAACATAAAAGGGATCTCTTTCCTGGTTATCAATAATAGAAGCAGCAAATCCTATTTTATCTGCAATTTTTCCTCTTATTCCAACTCCTCTTGAATTCAAAAAGAGATTTTCACTATTGCCTTTCTCCTTCATGTACTTTAACTGTATAATAGGATTGACAACAAGATCAAAATCTTTTACATGAACTTCATAAAGGTTTGCCGGAGTAGTATAAAAATTCTTTGCAATTGGTTTTTTACTTTTAAACTGATCCTTGTTTCCACTGGCCCACTCAATATTATTTAATAGAAAACTATGCAGGTTATAGGCATCCACCTGGTTTAAGTGAGAAACTATTTTGCCTGTTGGGTCCAATGCCGGTACAACCATTTTCCGGCTGTAGGGTTTTGTTTTAGAGAAATTTAAAACCGAATCTCTTTGTCCAAGTATTTCCAGTCTGTCCAATAATAAATTCCCCTTATCACCTTGTGACAGGTAAGTTGTTTGTGCCGAAATTTTAATTGAAGAAAACAATAGCAAGAAGGTTATAAATGTGTACACCTTTAGGGGGCAGGGGTTAATTTGTTTAATTTGCATGGGTATTGGCTTTTAACTATAAATCGCAGAACAAGATATGCAAAATTACCTGATAAAGAATGTGCAGGTTGTTAACGAGGGGAGGATAACTGTCAAGGATGTTTTAATAAAAAATGGACGCATTGAAAAAATATCTCCACAAATAAATGAATTCGCTAAAGAAATAAATGGTGAAGGGAAATATTTGTTTCCCGGCGCTATTGATGACCAGGTGCATTTTCGTGAACCGGGTTTAACGCATAAAGCAACCATTTATACAGAATCAAAAGCAGCCATTGCTGGGGGAATTACCAGCTTTATGGAAATGCCCAACACAATTCCAAATGCCCTCACCCAGGAATTACTCGAAGACAAATATTTGATCGCCTCAAAAACTTCACTTGCCAATTACTCTTTTTATATGGGTACCGGTAATAATAATGCAGATGAAGTATTAAAAACAAATGATAAAAGAAAAAATGTTTGCGGTATAAAAATATTTATGGGAGCCTCCACAGGCAATATGCTGGTGGATAATCCTAATACGCTGGATAAAATTTTCCGGGAAAGTGAAGTACTGATTGCCACCCATTGCGAAGAGGAAAGAATTATCAGAAAGAACTTAGAAAAGATAAAACTTCAGAACCGAGATCTCACTGCCGCTGATCATCCCATCATTCGTGATGAAGAAGCTTGCTATGAATCTTCACTATTGGCCATACAGATAGCAAAGAAATATAACACCCGTTTACATATCCTCCATATTTCTACTGAAAAAGAATTACAACTTTTCAGCAATATGCTGCCGCTAAAAGAAAAAAGAATCACCGCAGAAGTATGCGTTCATCATCTTCATTTCTCCAGCGATGATTATGCATGGCTGGGCAATAAAATAAAATGCAATCCCGCAATCAAAGCTCCACACAATCGTGAAGGCTTATGGAAAGCTTTGCTTGATGATCGTCTTGATGTTATTGCCACCGATCATGCTCCTCATACTTTGGAAGAAAAAAATATGCCTTATGAAAAAGCTCCTGCAGGACTTCCGTTAGTCCAACATTCCCTGTCACTGATGTTACATTATTATAAAGAAGGGAAAATAAGTTTAGAAAAAATTGCTGAAAAGATGAGTCATGCAGTTGCCGATTGTTTTCAAATAAAAGAAAGAGGTTATGTACGGGAAGGATATTTTGCTGACCTCGTTTTAGTTGATATAAAGAGGAAAACAAAAGTTTCAAAAGAAAATATTTTATACAAATGTGGCTGGAGCCCATTGGAAGGATTTGAATTTCCTGCAACCATCACTCATACTTTTGTGAATGGACATTTGGTTTATGAGGAAGGTGGGTGGAATGAATCTGTATCAGGACAGCGATTAATCTTTGATCGTTAAAAAATATTCAACAATTAACACTCAATAATCAATGTACAAGTATAAAAATCATCTCACCATTCACCATTGACCATTCACCATCATGCATCTTGACGCCACAACATATAACGATCTATCTGTCTTTCACCAGGAAGAAGAGTTCAGTATTTTCCATAAACTGAATTTTACCAGAACCGTTTATGGCAAAAATTGGTTGAAAATATTTTTTTCAGAGCCTCATCACGACCTGAAAAAGATTCTGGGTACACAACAAATCATCCACACATTGAGTGAGCACATCGATGACTGGCCATCAGAAATAACAAACGGAACATTACTGGTAATAGAGAAATTCCTTGATTATAACCTGGATCCTATTTCTGAAAAACCAAATCCCTATAATTCCTGGCTTTATAAAACACTGCATGTAGAAGATTACCGGATGATAAAATATTCCATGATACACATGGCAGATTTTTACCGGGGAATAAGAAAACTTACCGCTCTTTTCAGCGAGAGCCGGTTACCTGCTTTTTTTAATATCTATATTGAAAGAGCAGAACAGTTACTCAGAGAGACTCCTCTTACCAGATTATCATTGTTAAAATCCGGAGAAAGTTTTTCAGCAACAGAGAACCTTTATTTCGGTTATCACTTACAAAACCATTTTAAAAATGAAACACTGGAGTTGATCAATATTTTTGGCCGCCTGGATGCCTGGTACTCGATGGCAGTGGCTGTAAAAAAATATAATTTAAGTTTTCCGGAATTTTCTGATCAGCCAGAACCGATGATCCATACCAAAGGTTTATACCATATTTTATTACAGCAACCCGTGGCCTATGATCTTGAAATGAATCCTGCACATAATTTTCTTTTTCTCACCGGGGCCAATATGGCCGGCAAGAGCACATTAATTAAATCGCTTGGTTCTGCTGTTTTTCTTGCACATCTTGGTATGGGTGTACCAGCGCAGCAAATGAAGCTTACCTTATTTGATGGTCTGCTCACCAACATTAATGTCGTAGATAATATAGCAAAAGGGGAAAGCTATTTTTATAATGAAGTGCAGCGGGTAAAAAATACAGTACAGAGAATTGCTGATGGTAAAAAATGGCTGGTACTTATTGATGAATTATTCAAAGGCACCAATGTGAAAGATGCAATGAAATGTTCATTGACGGTAATTGAAGGTCTTATTAAATTAAAGAATTCGCTTTTTATACTTTCCACACACCTGTACGAGATTGGTGAAGAATTAAAACAATATCCTAATATCAGTTTCCGGTATTTTGAAACCAGTGTAAAAGATGATCAGCTGGATTTCAGTTACCAGTTGAAAGAAGGAATCAGCAACGACCGACTGGGATATCTTATATTGAAAAGGGAGAAAGTAGTGGACATGCTGGAGAAACTGTAAATTCACTCCTTCAATTTGCTTTATGAAAAAATGGCTTTTGATTTTGGGAATGCTTGTTCTATTTACTGCTGAAATACTCCGGGTATATTTCATCATGCCTTTCCCCGGTAGTCAGAAAGCTGATACTATCAACATCGCCTGGTTTCTTCACAAAAATATATTTTATATCCGCATCGCTGCTTTGTTACTGATTGTACTCTCACTCTTTAGTGCCTTTTCCAAATGGAGAAAATGGAAAAAAGCAGTTTTTATTTTTTTAATGGCGCTGTATGCTTTTGTTTTTTACATGGTCAATTTTAAATTTCTGGCGGATAAAATGTTTTATCAGCCGAAAAATAAAAACATGCTTGGTATTAACAACAATAAAGTACCTGCAGAAAAATTAATAATTGGAGTTGTCATTAATAATGAAGCAAGAGCCTACCCACTAGAGATCATCGGCTATCATCACCAGGTGCAGGATACCGTGGGTGGAGAACCGGTAATGATTACTTATTGCACGGTTTGCAGAACCGGTCGGGTGTTCAGTCCCGCAATTAATGGCAAAAAAGAAAATTTCCGTCTGGTAGGTATGGATCATTTTAATGCGATGTTTGAAGATGCAACCACTAAAAGCTGGTGGCGCCAGGTAAGCGGGGAAGCAATTACCGGTCCATTAAAAGGTCAGAAACTAAAAGAAATTCCATCCCAACAAATGACACTGGCTTCATGGTTGCGGGCAAACCCTAATTCACTGATTCTGCAACCCGATTCATTATTTAAAAAACAATACAAAGATCTGGAAGGATTTGATAAAGGAATTATTAAAAGTTCATTGGAAAAAAGAGATAGTGTCTCATGG
The DNA here is from genome assembly GCA_023251235.1 of Sphingobacteriales bacterium. Taxonomy (GTDB): domain Bacteria; phylum Bacteroidota; class Bacteroidia; order Chitinophagales; family Chitinophagaceae; genus VBAS01. Next base: position 4,883 of record JAHEZE010000013.1, read on the forward strand.
CAATTTAAATCGTGGATAGTTGGAATTGAGAATAATGGTATATCAAAAGCTTACGACTGGAATGAACTAATTAATAAAAAAATCATTCATGATTCGTTGCCGGGTTTGTCATTAGTTATTGCACTTGAACCGGACAGCGCCTCTTTTCATGTATGGAACCGGCAGGTAAATAATTTTACACTCAATTTTATAATTGAAAACAGTGGATTAAGAGATACAAATACACAATCGTTTTGGAATTATGACGGAGCCTGTATTGAAGGTCAGCTGAAAGGAGCTAAACTGAAACCCGTGCAGGCATCACAGGAATTCTGGCATTCATGGCATACTTTTCATCCCAATACAACTCTTTTTAACAAAAAATAAATTTAATGAGACTGACTTTGCTATTCGTATTTATTTTCCTGAGCTATTTTGTTTTTTCACAGGAAAATAATATTGATGTACTCCATTATAAATTTAATATCAGCCTGAATGATGTGAACGATACCATTTATGGAGTGGCAGAAATTAAAGTAAAATTTTTAAAGTCTGCAAACAAATTAGCTTTTGATCTCGGTTTACAAAAAGAAAAAGGAAAAGGAATGACAGTAGGAAAAATTCTTGGCCCTGACATTAATAACACAATGGCTAAAGATGAGAAGATCAGGATTTTTCTTTCACAAGAAATGAAAGCGGATGATACTGCAACCTTTGTTATTCAATACAAGGGCATTCCTGCAGGCGGCCTTATCATTTCGAAAACTAAATATGGCCACCGCGGTTTTTTTGGAGATAATTGGCCAAACAACGGACACAACTGGTTGCCTTGTCATGATGACCAGGCAGATAAAGCTTCGGTTGAATTTATTATTACTGCACCGAAACATTATCAGGTTGTTGCCAATGGAATTCAGGTAGAAGAATCATCATATCTAAATGGCGATAAACTTACTCACTGGAAAGAAGATGTTCCTATATCCACTAAAGTAATGGTGATAGGTGTGGCAGATTTTGCAGTGAGTCTTGCCGGATATGTGAATGAAAAGATTCCCGTTTACAGTTGGGTTTACCCTGAGGATAAAGACATTGGTTTTTATGATTATTCCCAGGCGTTAGAAATATTGCCATTTTACATTAATAATATCGGACCATATGGTTATAAAAAATTGGCGAACGTACAATCGAAAACAAAATTCGGCGGCTTGGAAAATGCCAATACCATATTCTATTCAGAAAATTCTGTTAGCGGAACCAGGAGAAGTGAAGGATTGCTGGCCCATGAAATAGCTCACCAATGGTTTGGCAATATGGCCACTGAAAAAAGTTATGGGCATCTCTGGCTGAGTGAAGGATTTGCCACCTATTTCGCCATTCTATATTTTGAGAATAAATATGGAAAGGATACAGCCAACTACATGCTGAAAAAAAACAGAGAGCAAGTTATAGCCTATTCAAAAAAAAGCAATACTCCTGTAGTAGATACGGCACAAAAAGATTTTATGAAGCTGCTGAATCCAAATTCTTATCAGAAAGGAGGCTGGGTGCTTCATATGCTGCGACGGGAGTTGGGCGATTCTTTGTTCTGGAACTCTATCAGGAAATATTATGCAACTTATTTTAATGGTATTGCCGGAACGGAAGATCTGCAAAAAATTTTTGAAGCAGTATCGGGAAAAGACCTGAAAGATTTTTTTCAGCAATGGCTTTATCATCCCGGGATTCCTGATCTGGATATTAAGTGGAGTTATGATGAAAAAAAGCAAGCCCTGAATTTCACCATCATACAAATACAAAAAGAACTATTCCGGTTTCCGCTTGATATTCAAATAAACTTCATTTCCGGTAAAATTCTGAAAGAAAGAATCTTTATTAATCAGAAAAATAAACTCATATCCATTTCCCTGAAAGAAAAACCAACAGGAATTATAATCGATCCTGAAACTTCCCTTTTGTATAAAGGCGCCTTGAAACAAATAAACTGAATTTCATTTATCTGAATCCTGCAAAACCGTAGGTTCCTGATCTGTCATCATAAAGAAAATGTTTCTTTTTTGAATCCATATTTACAATTACTAAACTGCATTATCCCATTTTTTGTACGCTGGGACTACCACTAAGTGGTATACCTATTGCCTCATATTTTTCTCTACCTTCATTTCATGCTTGTAAAAACATTTGGCAGCGCTGTATATGGAGTGGAAGCAATTACTATTACGATTGAAGTGAACTGGATGAGTACAGGTATCGGTATAGTGATTGTTGGCCTTCCGGATAATGCAGTGAAAGAAAGTTTACAAAGAGTGGAGAGTACTATCAAGGCAAAAGGGTTTCAGATGCCGAGGACAAGAGTGGTAGTAAATATGGCTCCTGCGGATATTAAAAAAAGTGGAACCCCTTTCGATCTTCCGATAGCAATCGGCATTCTTGCTGCAACTGAACAATTACAAAATAAAGAAGCACTTGAAAAATATGTGATCATGGGAGAATTGAGTCTTGACGGTGAGCTTCGTGCTATCAAAGGGGCTTTACCCATAGCCATACAGGCGAGAAAGGAAGGGTTTAAAGGTTTATTTGTTCCTAAAGTAAATGCAAAAGAAGCCGGGATGGTGAATAACCTGAATGTATATGGTGTGGAAAATATTCAGGAAGTAATTGATTTTTTTGAAAATGAAGAAACAGGTTTAAATCCGGTTATTATCAATACAAGAGAAGAGTTTTATAATTCTCAAGGCGATTATGAAATTGATTTTGCTGATGTAAAAGGTCAGGAGAATATTAAAAGAGCATTGGAAATAGCCGCTGCCGGTGGTCATAACGCAATTCTGATTGGGCCACCCGGTGCAGGAAAAACAATGTTGGCAAAACGATTACCCACCATTCTTCCGCCACTTACATTGCATGAGGCATTAGAAACAACAAAAATTCATTCTGTTGCCGGCAAACTTCCTGAAAATTCAACGTTAGTTACTAAACGACCTTTTCGTTCCCCTCATCATACTATCAGTGATGTTGCTTTAGTGGGTGGCGGTGGGAATCCTCAGCCGGGAGAAATTTCTTTGGCACATAATGGCGTTTTATTTCTTGATGAATTACCTGAATTTAAAAGAACAGTATTAGAAGTAATGCGACAACCGATGGAAGAAAGGAAAGTAACAATTTCAAGGGCCAAGATTGCTTTGGACTTTCCCGCATCATTTATGCTCGTTGCAAGTATGAACCCCTGCCCCTGCGGGTTTTTTAATCATCCTGAAAAAGAATGTACCTGCCCGCCCGGTGCCGTACAGAAATATTTAAATAAAATTTCCGGGCCATTATTAGATCGTATTGACCTGCATGTGGAAGTAACCCCGGTAGCATTTAGTGAATTATCATCAACAAAATCATCAGAACATTCTTCTGCTATTCGGGAAAGAGTTATAGCTGCAAGAGAAAAGCAAGCTGAAAGATATAAAAACAATCCCGGTATTTATTGCAATGCGCAAATAAGCAGTAAGATGCTGAAAGAAATCTGTGTGATTGATACACCCAGCCAGAATTTATTAAAAGCCGCAATGGAAAAATTAAATCTTTCAGCAAGAGCATATGACAGGATATTAAAAGTAGCACGAACTATTGCCGACTTATCTGCCAGTGAAAATATAAAAGCCGAACATCTGGCTGAAGCCATTCAATACAGGAGCCTTGACAGGGAAGGCTGGGCGGGGTAAGAAAGAAATACAAATTGATAGTTAATTCATTAAGCAAAATCAATATTACTTTGGGTTAATTTAATCTCTACTTGAGAAGTACAAAAAAGGATTGGGTTTGATATTTCTTTATAGGTCACTATTGTAGGAAGATAAAAAATAGTTAACTTAGACATTCTGTAATTGTTTTTTTATTGAAGAGTAATTCGCCGTTACCAGAAATTCCGGCTTATCTAATGTTCAGACCAATACTAAGTGACAGTAGGATTTTTAGTCAACTTAGTTAACTCATCTATTAATTTATCCGACATGATTAACCTGATCGTTTTAACCATTTAACCACTGGTTGCTTTTTTTAATTCAAGGGGAAATCTTAAGAGTGAAATATTAATACAAGTCCATCAATATACTTACGACCTAAAAAAGGGAAAACCAAAAACTTAAATTACTACACAAATAAAAAAGTGTTGTGTCAGCACTATAAAAACTAACGAAACCAGATGAAGCCAATCCTAACATTTTTATTTGTATGTTTCATAACAAACATAGTGCATTCACAAGTTGGCACATGGACACCCATTGCTAACTTAGCTCCCCATGGAAGTGGTGGTGGTATGCTCCTGCTTTCTGATGGTACTGTATTGGTAAAAACTTTTTCAGGAGGTACTGACAGTTATGGTACTATTTATGATCGCTTAACTCCAAACAGCAGCGGAAGCTATGTTAACGGAACCTGGTCTTCTATTGCTCCTATGACAAATACACGTCTCTATTATTCTTCTCAAGTGCTTAAGGATGGAAGAGTTTATGTAGCAGGTGGAGAATACGGAACCGGAGGTTCTGCTGGTGAAGTATATAATCCATTAACAAATACATGGACTTTAACAGGAGCCCCGGGATCAAGGTTAAGTGATGCCAACTCAGAAATTCTTGAAGATGGCAGAGTATTGCAGGCATTAGTAAATGGCAGTTTGACTGGTACAATAATTTATAATCCGGCTACTAATTCTTATTCACCGGGACCAACCGCTCTTGGAATTCATAATGAATCAGCATGGTTAAAACTACCTGACAATAGTATTCTTTATGTAGATCGGGTTGCTACTAAATCTGAAAGATATATTCCTGCAACAAACACATGGATTGCAGATGCGAATGTTCCCGTTGCATTGTATGATCCTTTTGGAGATGAAACAGGTGGAGCATTATTATTACCAGATGGAAGGGCACTCTTTCTTGGCGCTACCGGTCATAACGCATATTATACACCTTCGGGTAGTACAGCACCAGGTGTGTGGACCGCTGCCCCTGATTTTCCAAATGCACAAGGAACACCAGATGCACCTATGGCAATGATGGTAAATGGAAAAATACTTTGCAATGCTTCACCTATTCCAACATCAGGTAATCATTTTCCAAGTCCAATTACATTTTACGAATTTGATCCCGTTGCAAATGCTTTTACAGCTATTGCTGCTCCTGGTGGCGGAACTACAATTAATGCCCCAACTTATGTAACCGGCTTTCTAAATTTACCTGATGGAAGAATTCTTTATTCGTATCAGGGGTCAAGCAAGTATTATGTTTATACACCAAGTGGCTCTCCGGTTGCATCAGGAAAACCAACAATAAATTCTGTTACACAAACGGGAACTAATACTTATAATATTACCGGAACTCTTTTTAATGGAATTTCAGAAGGAGCTTCCTATGGAGATGACTGGCAGATGAACAGTAATTATCCAATTGTACGCCTGGTAAACGGATCAAATGTTTATTATTGCCGCACATCAAACTGGAACAGCACAGGTGTTATGAGAGGAAGTGCTGCTGATGCAGCAACACTTACTATTCCTTCCGGACTGCCCGATGTTCCATATTCACTTTTTGTTGTTGCTAATGGTATTCCTTCAGATCCTTTTCCATTTTCCATTTCCGCCACAGCTTCAGTTAGTATAGCAATTACATCTGGTACTAATCCTACCTGTGCTGGTGCACCTGTAACATTTACTGCCACCCCTACTAACGGGGGTACAACTCCTGTATATCAATGGAAGGTTGATGGAGGAACCGTAGGTTCAAATAGTACAACATTCACAACTACTACATTAACCAACGGGCAAGTTGTATCATGTGTTATGACATCCAATCTTGCAAATGTTGTTGGAAGTCCGGCAACTTCTAATGCAATAACAATGACAATTAATTCCAACACGACTCCTGCAGTTAGTATTTCAGCACCTTCGTCAACTATATGCGCAGGAACTTCTGTAAAGTTTACTGCAACGCCAACCAATGGAGGATCTTCGCCTTCTTATCAATGGCAGGTTGATGGAGGAACCGTAGGTACAAATAGTACAACATTCACAACTACTACATTAACCAACGGGCAAGTTGTATCATGCATTATGACATCCAACTCATCCTGTGTGACAACTGCAAACGCTACTTCCAATCCAATAACTATGACAGTAAATGCCTTGCCAATAGTTTCCTTTAGCGGATTGGCAGCAAGCTATGTTGTCAGTGACCCTCCAGCTACATTAACAGGTTTGCCAGCCGGAGGAACTTTCAGTGGTCCCGGTATTTCGGGAAATACTTTTACTCCGTCAGTGGCAGGAGTAGGTGGCCCTTATACGATCACTTATTCATACACTGATCTTAATGGATGCAGCAATACTTCTTCCAGGCAAACTACAGTAACAAACTCTACTTGTTCTGTACCTGCCACTCCGGGATCAATCTCTGGCCCTGTATCTGTATGTGCTAACCAAAACAACGTTAATTATTCCATTGCAGCAGTTACTGCTGCTACTTCATACACATGGACTGTTCCGGCAGGAACATTAATAAGGAACGGACAGGGAAGCAAGTCTATCAAAGTCAGATTCGGAACCACAGGAGGGAACATAACTGTAAAAGCAAATAATGCCTGCGGTTCAAGTGCGATTCGTTCTCTTGCTGTTGCAGTAACATGCCCGGGACCAAGTGATAATATTCCTACATCAAATTTTTCTTCAACAAATTCACCAGGTACAGAAATATATATTCCATTGAATCCTGAATTAAATATTTTCCCGAATCCATTTAAAAACAACACAACAGTAAGATTCAGGATTCCGGAAAGCGGAAATACCGATATTAGAATTTCTGATATTACAGGAAAAGAGTTGATGGTTCTATTCAATGGAAAGGCTGAAGCTGGAAATATTTATAATGTAACAATTGACGGAAGCCGTTATTCAACTGGAATTTATTTACTGACTCTCAAAACAGAAAAAGGAGAAAGAATTACAAGGAAATTAATTATAATGAGATAAAATTTAATATTATAAAAAGAGTTCTCCAAAAAGACGGGAGGGCTCTTTTTATTTTACAACAATCCTTCAAGTCTACTTTCTTTTCAGCAATAATATTGATGAAATTCTTAAGATTGACATTAACAAAAGACATCTATTTATCAATGTCATGATATTTTGATCTTCACCTTACTGGCAGAGATTCGTATATTCGTAGATTAATTTTATTCATCTTCATGAAAATACTTCTCCATTACCTGAAACCTCATAAGTGGCTGGTTACATTGGTACTTTTTTTAGCGGCAATCAATATTGGTTTTTCATTGATTGACCCGATACTATTAGGTAAACTGATCAACCTTGCAAATTCAAAAATCAATGCCCCTGAAAAATTTGACTGGAACAGATTTTTTAATTCTTTTTCGTGGAATAAACCTGGTGTCTGGTTTATTCTTACCTGCTCCATTTCTGTAGCCATGATCAGCCGTATTGCAAAAAATTTCCAGGACTATTTTTTGAATGTGGTTATTCAAAAGTTCGGAGCCAAAGTTTTTACTGATGGTTTGCAGCATGCCATGAAATTACCTTACCAGCAGTTTGAAGATCAGCGCAGCGGAGAAACGCTTTCCGTATTGACCAAAGTAAGAGGTGATGTAGAAAAATTTATGATCAACTTCATCAATATCCTCTTTGGTGTAATTGTTGGAGTATTGTTTGTCTTTATTTACGCAGCTCTTTTCATCAACTGGCGAATACCGGTGGCTTATCTTATCGGCATCTTTGTACTCACATTTATTACCAACAAACTGAGTAAAAAAATCAAGATCATTCAAAAGAATATTGTTGGACAAACCACAGCATTGGCAGGCTCTACCACAGAATCATTGAGAAATATTGAACTGGTAAAAAGTCTCGGACTAACCCATCAGGAAGTAGAACGTCTGAATAAAAACACCTATAAAATTCTTGGGTTGGAACTGACAAAAGTTAAACGGATACGAAGCATCAGTTTTATCCAGGGCACCATGGTAAATACATTAAGACAGGTAATTCTTTTTATTTTAATGTGGTTGATTTTTAAAGGTGAAATGGACGCTGGGCAGTTAGTCACTATGCAGATTTTTTCCTTTTTTATTTTTGGCCCATTGCAGGAAATTGGTAACATCTTATTGTCTTACCGGGAAGCCGAAGCATCCCTGAATAATTTTCATAACCTGATGCAGAAAACACCGGAGCTTGATCCTGTTTATCCAAAACCACTTGGCAATATTCAGAACTTATCTTTTAAAAATGTAGCTTTTCAGCATCAGACCGCTTCGCAAAAAGCAATTAATGATATTAGTTTTAATGTAAAGGTGGGAGAAACAATTGCCTTCGTAGGTCCCAGTGGCAGCGGTAAATCAACTTTGATGAAATTATTAGTGGGCCTCTATCGGCCCCAGGAAGGAAAAATACTTTACAATAACCTGGATGAAACAGAAATACGTTTTGATGATCTGCGCAACCAGATAGGATTTGTAACACAGGACACCAATCTTTTCAGTGGTACAATCAAAGAAAATTTATTATTTGTAAACCCGAAGGCTACGGAAGCAGACCTGATGGATGCACTGAATAAAGCTGCCTGTCAGAATCTTTTAGAAAGGGCTGAAAAAGGATTGGAAACTATGATAGGCGAAGGAGGGTTAAAATTATCGGGTGGTGAAAAACAACGTTTGTCTATTGCCAGAGCATTACTTCGCCAGCCAAAGTTGCTCTTGTTTGATGAAGCTACTTCAGCGCTTGATTCATTGACAGAAGAAGAAATTACAGATACAATTCGTGAAATTTCACAACAAGGAAACCAGATTACTATTCTTATTGCACACCGTCTTTCAACTATTATGCATGCCGACAGAATTTATGTCTTGGAAAAAGGAGATGTAGTGGAAACCGGAAGTCATGAAAGTCTGCTGGAAGAAAAAGGATTATACTATGCCATGTGGCGCCAGCAGATTGGTGAAAGAAAGAAATTATCTGTTGCCTGATAAACTTACTTCAATGTTTTCATTTTTAGGATTTGGAAAAAATAAAATCAAGGAAGCTATCCGTAATGGTGCTGTTATTATTGACGTAAGAACCGCCAATGAATTTGACAGGGGCAAAGTTCCCGGTTCCATAAATATTCCGGTTGACCGCATTGAAACAAACATTCCAAAAATTAAAGCAATGAAAAAGACCATTGTTGTTTGTTGTGCATCCGGTATGAGAAGCGGGACAGCAAAACAAATATTAAAAGCTTCGGGGATTGAAAATGTACTTAATGGCGGAAGCTGGGAATCGGTATTAAAAATCTGTAATCAGTTATAAACTCAGGGATTCACTTTATTATTCTTTTTTCCCCTCATTTCCTTTCCATAGGTCAGAAAAGAAATTTGATTTTTCCAGTTCTTCCATATCACTCAATTCGAGCCCTATTGCTTTTGTGCTTTGCGTTATTTCTACCAGGGAAATTATTAAAGAAGCAAGTAAACTTAAAAGGCTGATGGCAAAAACATATTTAGCTGCCATAGTCCATTCACTGTAAATACTGTACATCGTAACTACACAGCATACAAAGCTGAACACTCCCAGCCCCTGCATGTACCTTACTAAGTTGATGCGTTGTCTCAAACTCCTGATTTGCCTTAATAATAATGGGCTTTTGTGTTCCTTATTATATTCATCATGTAATCGCCTGACCAGATTGGCTAAAGCTAAAAATCTGTTGGTATATGCCAGTAATAAAAGACTGATAGCCGGGAACAGTAATGCCGGAGTATTGAAAGTAATTTCCATACTTAAAATTGCAGAAAAAAAATCACTTTGCTGCCTTACTGATAAAAAGCCCTCTTATAAGTTTAAAAATGGAAGCTAAAATGAAAATCCCTCCAAGAACAGCAACAATAGAAGAACCTGCCGGGAAATCATAATGAAAAGAAAAGTTAAGTCCAAAAAAGCTGGCCAGTATACTGATGATAAAAGATATGATAAAAACTTTTGCGTTATTCTTTGTAAGCAGAATAGCGGAAACCGCTGGAATAATAAGGAAAGAAAAAACCGGTATTACTCCATTAATCTTTACTGCAAAAACAATTGCGAGACCAATTGAAATATAAAAAAGGAAGTTCCAGATATTGAAAATTCCGATGCTTGTAATCTCGCCGTTTTCAAAGGACTTTGTCAATGAAAAGAATTTTTTGAAAAAAACAAGTTGCATCAGAGCAATTGCCCCGAACACTATTCCAATCAGGTTGATCTGCTCCCAGCTGGTTGATAAAATATTTCCAAACAAAACTTCCTGGATATCTGAATCGCCATGCGGAGTCTTGGAAATAAGTAAAACAGTCAATGCAGAAGCAAATGCATATAATATTCCAATGATGGCCTCCTGCTTTAATCTCTTATCGCTGATACTGATGAATGACATAAGCAAAGCTCCAACCAAAGTAAAAATTAATGGAATAGATGTAATGCCGGTTCCGATAAAAACTGCAAACGCCACCCCCAGAGAAGATATTTGTCCCAATGCCAGATCAACAAAAACAATTCCCCGACCCACTACATGTACTCCCATGTAAGACAATAATATTCCGGTAACACAAGCGGCGATAAAAGCCTGAACCATGAACGGTAACTGAAACATTTCAAACATAAGCGCTGTTTTAATAAAATCCTTTTACCTAAGAGCGGTTGTTAATTGATCAATATTATAATCAAAAAGACTAAAGTAATCTTTTATTGAATCAAAAGCACCAACGGAAGTAGCCATTGTCAATTCCTTTACACCAGTTTGCTTTGCCACCACATCAGATGACGACGTAGTAAAATAAGGAGATGAAATTATAACTTTTACATTATTTGATTTTACTTCTTTTATCACTTTTACTAATTGTGAAGGCGTAGGTGGAATGCCAGGTTTGGGTTCCATAAAATCTACAATCTGTAAACTAAATCGGGTTTCAAAGTATACCCACTCATTATGATAAGCAATGATCTTTGACCCTTTATATGGGGCCATCTTCGTTTGCCATTCTTTCATCTTTATATCTATCCTGCTGAAAAATGTTTGCAGATTGGTTTCATAAAAAGATTTATTCCCGGGATCCACTCTTTCTAATCCATTAGCAATATTCCTTGCAATTATTTTTCCATTCAAAGGATCCAACCAATAATGTGGGTTTCCAAAAATATGAATATCACCCTCTGCCCTGTTAGCTGCACTGGGCACCTGTAGTAAATTGACTCCTGCCGATGCATCCACATAACCCGGTGCACCTTTTTGAATTTTTGTATTCCGGGAACTTGATAATAATTGTGGCGACCAGCCTGTTTCAAGATCGAGACCTACTGTTACAAACAAATCAGCTTTTGTTAAACTGATAATATAACTGGGTTTCGGATCCACAAAGTGCGGATTCTGATAACCGGTAGCAATGGATGAAACGGATACTTTGTTCCCCCCCACCAATTCTGCAATGCTTTTCATATCGGTGGTAGTGGTAACAATCTTTATAGTACCGGCATTTACAAAAGAGTAAATGCACAATAACAATAAAAAGGAAATTGATTTTTTTGTCATAATTATTTTTTAAGCATAAATTTTTTAATACTGGTGTGCACCATGGGCGCCAATTACAAATATCCAACGCAACCAGCCCTGGTAAAACCTTTTATCAATATTATCATCGGTGGTTTTTGTTTCAAACTCCAGTTTTGAAAACTCAGTGGCATACCAACCGGCTGTGAGAGAAAATGCATTTTCTTTTACGGTTTTATCATAGGGTCTTTGTGAATAATCATACCGACCGGTTAAAAACCAACGCTTGGCCAACTGGTATTGTATAAAAGAATACATACCAAAACTATTGATGGAATAATTGTCCATAAGGTTTGCATGATTAAAATAAAATTCACTCTGCCAGGTAAGAGAATGATAAGTATTCAGCTGAATTGGTTTCCACTTATATGTTAAATCTGCAGCAGCCATATTGGTAACCCGGGCAGAATCATTGGGACCGGAGATACCCGTTACACCCAACTCAAGAGAGGCATTATCACTCAGCGTAAAAAAATTTTTCAGGTGGCTTACATAAAGTAAACGATTGCCCTGACTTCTGCTAAAGGCAGGAGATTCTGAAAAACCTGATGTGGCCTGGAAAACAATTTCCTGGTAAAATGAATTGGTAGGCAACAACCAGCTTAATGATATCCCTTCATCTTTCAATCCTTCCTCTCCAAAATAATTTACATATGCATTGGGTAAATCAATAAAAGGAAGGGCATGTGGATGCACAGGATTAATTCTTCCGATTGCACTTCTGAACCTTCCGGCTTTTAATTGCAATCTTGCAGGTAATGACAACGTGGTTAAATATCCTTCTTCCACCTCCACTCCGTAATTACCTGTTTCAGGATTGCGGGCAAAAGAAAGAAAGAAGTCTGCACGGATATACGGATCTACCGCTGCCTGAAGTGAAACTTCTGTTTCGTTTAAAAAAAAGTCGAGATTCTTTTTTCCCCTGCTGATATAAGAACCCCTGAAATCACCAATTACTCCAATATCCGGGTTAAATGAAAGAGTGGATCTTGTTTGTTGAGGTACAGATGCGGAGCTAACTTTCATTTGCTCCTCAATCTGTTTTACCAAAACAGAATCTTTGGAAGTGCTGTCTGCAGTAACCTGAGCTGAACAAAAATTACAAACCGTTATCAGGGCAATAAAGAAAAAAGTAAATAGAGAATATCTAAAAAAAAATCGTTTATACATGCTTATCAATTTTCAAATACTCAATTGAAGCGTAAAAATATTGAATTATATATTTGAAACGTAGTTGCAAGTGTAATTATTCTGTTAATTGGGATTGAAAAAATTATTGCAACGGGGAATGCAACTATAACCCTGGGAATATACCCGAGATATTTAAATTAAAAATGAAACAGGTTATTTCACCTTCAGCATTGCCCTTACCTGCTGTATAGTTCCGTTTTGCAGTCTTGCATAATAAACACCGGTAGCGAGGCGATCAGCATTGAAGGTAACAGTGTACTGTCCTTCGCCATTATATTCCTGATCAATTAATGTTTTAATTACCCTTCCCAATGTATCAATGATCATTATGGAAGTATGTCCGCCTGCCGTTTTAAAAGTAATCTGTGTAGAACTTACAAAGGGGTTAGGATAGTTTTTTATAAGCAGATTTTCTGTTAGGTCAGGGATAGCGGTGTTGCATGAATTGGATTTTACAATCGGTAAGCTCTGGAAGTTTTTCAGCATTACGGTTTGTAAAGTGGTATTGTCAACACAGAACCATTTCTCCAATATGGATGAGTAAATACTCCGGAAATCATATTGCATCGGGACATTATCATTCACATTGGCATTAGCGGGAATTGTTGGATTACTTCCCAACACTCCACCTGTTACATACTCCCCAAAAAGAATTACCGGCGCTGCTGCGCCATGATCGGTGCCCAAACTTGAATTAGATTTTATCCGTCGCCCAAATTCAGAAAAAGTCATGCCATATACTCTGCGTTGTACACCCAGAAATTTCAAATCATCCATAAAAGCTTTGATGGCATCCGACACCTGTTTCAAAAGATTAGCATGTGCACCAATAGTAGTATCTGCCTGATTCACCTGTACAGAGTGAGTATCAAATCCCCCGATACTTACCATATATACTCTTGTTTTCAATCCGCCTTTTACCAGCCGGGCAACAATTTTTAATTGATCAGCAAGTGAATTATTTGTGGGATAGACTGCCTGCTGGGTAACCTTTAAAGCAGCAGCTTTAATAATATTAGCATATTGCTGTGTCTGTCTTGCTACGTTTCTTATGTAGGTTAATTCAAAGCCTGCCGGTGTAGCAGGTGCTGTATCCTGAATTCCATTGATGAGATTATAAAAATTAACCGGATCAGAAATACTTAATCCTGTACTTACAGCAGGACCCTGAAAAGTAAGTGAAGTAACTGAACCGATTTGTATGCCCAATGGATCGGGCATAATGTTATTTGGATAATTATTCGGATACCCCGGATACTCAACATCAAGATAACGACCCGCCCATCCGCTGTTTACATATTGGTTGGAATCAGATGCACTCATCCAGATATCTGTTGCCCTGAAATGAGAAAAATCCGGTTGAGGATATCCGACTGATTGCACTATGGCCGCTTTTCCATCATAATATAAATTTTGTATGCCTGTCATGGCAGGATGTAATCCTGTTGTTCCATTAAGGGAAAGGATTTTGTTTTGAGGAATGGCTACATTACTTCTTGCGGCCTGGTAAGACGAATAAGTATCGATGGGTATTACCATATTCAATCCATCATTGCCACCATTCATTTGCACAAGAACCAGCACATGATCAGTATCTGTTGACATGCCCATCAATGCCCGTATGAAAGGAGTTTCCATTCCCAATGACCGGATGGGAATGCCGCTGATAACAGTAGATGCTGCAGCAGCAGGAACAGTATATTTAAGAAAGTCTCTTCGTTTCATTTACACAATTTTTGTTTAACACAAATGATATTCCGCCAGGTTCATGAAATATTTATATAAATCCCTGAGGCGGATAAATACCACCTGGTAATTTGCATTGATAGGATTACTGATATAGGCATTCCAGGCATTGGTCCAGTAAAAATCCTGTGTCTGGTTGCTGAGCAGTATCTGTTTTTTTAAGGTTGCTTTTGTTGTCGCTGAAAGGTCGACCCTGTATAAAATCTTCAATGCATCATCAATTAAAATATTGGGATCTGCAGGATTGGATAATTTTTTTGTGAAAGCAACCGGGTCAAATATTATATTTTTTCCGCTACGGGAATAACCGGTGGTGATCATAGTATCCGTAAACTGGTTGCGCCTCGGATAAGTATCTGCATTAATCCATATTTCATGAAACTGCGGTTCCTGGTAATAAGCGGCCCATCCTGCAACATTGGGCGGATCGCCAATATCCTGTTGTAATAAAGAAGCAAAGTTTTGAATTACATACCACATATTATATACATTAGTATAATCATTGGCAGCAGGAAACACTACACCGTACTCTCTGCATGCCCCTACAACAAGGTCAACCGGAGTTTTAATAAAGCATCCCTGGTTAACGGTATCAAAAAAGTGTTCGCTTTTAAAGAGTGCAGCCAGCACCGGTTTTATTTCCCAGTTATTACTTACCAGCATTTGAGCAAGTGGAATAATGACATTTGCTTCAGTGGCAGCATCAATTTTATAATAAACAAAATAGCGGTATAATTTTTTTACAATAAATCTTGAAACTTCAGTACTCTTTCCAAATATCATATTTATCAGGTCTGTCAGTTCAAGGTCGCCGGCAGTGGCGCCGGTTCTTCCAACTATGGTTGTACTATTATAAAAAGAAGAAAACTGTTTGTTGGCAGTATCATGTTGTGATGCATTAAATAAAGAGGTATTGGTGTTTCCATCAATTTTCCATCCTGTTAACACACGGGCCGCTTTTTTTACATCATCCTCTGTATAGTTTGGATTGTTGCCTTTTCCCAGTGTAAATAATTCCTGTAACTCTCTTGCATAGTTTTCATCCGGTGCTGAACTGATATTTAAATAGCCATTCAGATAACGAAGCATGGCTGTATTAACCGTAATTGCCTTTGTGAACTGTTTAAAATTACCAAGTGCATATTGACGGCATAAGGCATTATAACTATAGGCCCATATCATTCTGCCCATATCTTTTGTTTCTATGGAAAAATGATTGCAAAAGAAAAGTGTCATTTTTTCCCTGATGTTTCTTTCCTGGTTGATCATTAATCCCATCCACCATGCTTTCAACGATGCTCTTCTTTGCCCATCGGCATCTGTAGTATTTATGTTTACCCAGGTTTGTCCAATTGATATTGCATAATCAGGATCTGTTGCAGGTATATTATCATTACTGTAATTTTTTACCGGAGGGGCCGGGGCTGAAACAGGAACGTTCAACAATTCATCTACTGCCTGGTTCATATTCATTCCACGGAAATAACTTATATCATCAGGAGTAGAACCAAACATTGTTCGTTTAAGAAGATGAGCCACTTCATTGGTTGTCCATGGTCCGTTATAGGTATTAAGGCCTGAATAAGTTCGAACGGTTTCTGATTTCTCAGCAGACTTGATTGTTGCAGTTTTTCGCTTAGCAGTTACAAAATCTCTTCGGTCCATAGTTTAGGTTTTGAATTACAGTAGCTTGTACTGACTTTAAAATTACAAATAGGTTTAATGAAATCAAGGTAAGATAAACAGCTTCGTCTAAATAGTAAATAGGAAATCTACCCGTATTATTCACAATTGTCCGGGAAAAATTAAATAAAAAAATCTAGCGGTATCGGAGTTAAAAATTTAATGATCCATAAATCAGAAGATGTTCTCAATAATAGCAGCGATTCCCTGTCCGCCACCAACGCAAGCCGTTATTATCCCGTATTTTTTATTCAGGCGTTTCAGATCATTCAGGTTTTGTATAGTGAGTTTGCAACCCGTACATCCCAATGGATGACCGAGTGCAATAGCCCCGCCATTAATATTTACTTTGGAAGCATCAAGATCTGCTTCACGAATTACGGCCAGGGATTGTGAAGCAAATGCCTCATTCAATTCTATTAAATCAATTTGTGAAAGATTCATGCCTGTTTGCTTCAATACTTTTGGAATAGCCGCTACTGGTCCGATTCCCATGATGCGTGGATGCACACCAGCCACCGCACTGCCCACTAATCTTCCAATCGGTTTAAGACCCAATTCATTCACCATCTTTTCACCCATAACAATCACGAATGCTGCTCCATCGCTGGTTTGTGAAGAATTGCCTGCCGTCACACAACCACCGGCAGCAAATGCAGGTTTTAACTTTGCCAATGCTTCAACTGAGGTATCTGCCCTTGGCCCCTCATCAGTATCCACCACATAATTCCTTTTTTGTTTTTTCCCTTTTTCATCAAGATAAACTTCCTCTATATTGATTGGCAGAATTCCGCTTTTAAAAAACCCATTCTTAATTGCGTTGATTGCTTTTTGGTGAGAATTGTAAGAAAACTCATCCTGTGCTTCCCTGCTTACATTAAATTCTTTTGCTACTGCCTCCGCCGTTAATCCCATACTTAAATAGTAATCGGGATCCTCTTTTGCAATCATATAAGATGGAACTGTTTTCCATCCGGCTGTTGGCACCAGGCTCATACTTTCAGTGCCACCGGCTACAATACAATCGGCCATGCCCATTCTTATTTTAGCTGTTGCAATCGCTATTGTTTCCAAACCGCTGGCGCAATAACGGTTAACAGTCATTCCGGGTACATCAAAACCCAATGCTTTTGCAGCAATAATTCTTCCCACCTGCAATCCCTGCTCAGCTTCAGGCACAGCATTTCCAACAATTACATCATCTACCCTCTTTAGTTCAAGTTGCGGCACAGAAGCAAGTAATGATTTGATTACATCAATTGCCAAATCATCAGGACGATAAAAACGAAAGGCTCCCCGTTTGGCTTTTCCTACTGCTGTTCTGTAACCTGCCACTATATATGCTTCCTGCATTGCAAAATATTTAGTTAATTAGTTGAAAAGTTAACTTGGTGGTTGTTTATGCAACTTTTCATACCAAAAGTAAATAGTCTTATAGTAAGATCCAAAACCAGACTTAAAAGTTCATTTATCTTCGCAGACAATATGTACAAATTCGTTAGCAGTATTCTTTTCTGTTTTCCCCCAGAATGGGTGCATTATTTTTCAATGAATTGCCTGCAGCTGTTTTGCAGTAATAGGTTTTTTCGAAATTGGATTAAAAACTATTTTTCAATTCACGACTCTCGACTCTCGACTCATGTTTTCAATCTTCAATTTAAGAACCCGGTTGGCTTAGGCGCCGGTTTTGATAAAAATGCAAAGTACCTTAGAGAGCTTGAATGCCTTGGTTTTGGTTTTGTAGAAATTGGAACGGTGACCCCCCTGCCTCAGCCCGGCAATGATCAACCAAGACTTTTTCGTTTACCAAAAGATAAAGCACTCATCAACCGGATGGGATTTAATAATGATGGAGTGAAAGTGATTGCAGAGAGACTTCGTCAATGGTCATTTGTGAATAGTCAATTTGAAAACTCTGATTCACCATTAACCATTCACCATTCACGACTCATCATTGGAGGTAATATCGGAAAGAATAAAATCACTCCCAACGAAGAAGCATGGAAGGACTATGAACTTTGTTTTAAAGAACTTCATCCCTATGTTGATTATTTTGTAGTGAATGTCAGTTCCCCCAATACACCGGGGCTTCGTGAACTGCAGGAAAAAGAATCATTAAGAAAAATTCTGATGCATCTGCAAATGATTAATAACGGGAAAGCAAATGCAAAACCTGTTTTACTTAAAATTGCACCTGACCTTACCCGTGAACAACTTGATGATGTGATTGATCTGGCAATGGAAATAAAATTAGATGGAATAGTAGCTGCGAATACAACTATTGGGCGGTCAGGTCTCACTACTCACGACTCACGACTCACGGCCTTCGGCCCCGGAGGATTAAGTGGATTGCCATTGAAACACAGAAGTACTGAAATAGTAAAATATATATCTGATAAAACCAAAGGGCAAATTCCAATCATTGCAAGTGGTGGAGTTTTTACGGGATTTGATGCAAAAGAAAAACTAGATGCAGGTGCATCATTGGTGCAGGTGTGGACCGGTTTTATTTATGAAGGACCTGCGATTGTAAAGAAAATTTGTAAGTCTCTTTCAAAAATGAATATTTAAAAATTAATCATTATTTAAATGGGATATTTATTTACATCGGAAAGTATCATCAGTTTTTTTATCCTCGTTATCCTTGAAGTTGTTTTAGGAATTGACAACGTAATCTTTGTCAGTATTATCATCAACCAGCTGAAAGAAAGCGACGAAAATAAAGCCAGGCGAATCTGGATGATTACTGGTATAATTGTAAGAAGTCTGTTATTGATGGGTCTTGGCTGGCTGCTGACTCAAAAAGGGAAATATATTATTCCCGAAAACTGGATTGGAAAAGGATTTGACCTGGCCAGCCTGGTTATGTTGATGGGAGGTTTGTTTCTGATTTATAAATCTGTAAAAGAAATTCATGAAAAACTGGAAGGAGAAGATCCTTCTGAAACTTTGCAAAAGAAAAAAGGATTATCGCTTGGTAAAGCAATACCTCAGATTATGCTGATCGATGCAGTATTCTCATTTGATAGCATTATTACAGCCGGTGGTACTGCAAAATATGTGGAGATTATGATTGCAGCAGTCATTGTCGCCATGATTATTATGTTTTTATTTAGTCCCTCTATCTCCGTTTTTATACATAATCATCCCACAATTAAAATGCTTGCTCTTTCTTTTTTAGTAATGATTGGGTTAAGCCTCATCATTGAAGGCTGGGACAGTGAAACTGCGCACCAAATGCATTTAAAAAATTATATCTATTTCGGTATGGCATTTTCTTTTGGTGTGGAAATGCTGAATTTAACAATGCGCAGCCGGGCTGCTAAGAAGAGAGCTCATGTTATAGAAATGAATGAACCTTTATTAAAAGAGAAAGACAAAAAATAATTATTGGTTAAGCAAAGTAACCGCCACCACTCCTGCTGTTTCCGTTCTTAATCTTGTTTCACCAAGGGACACAGGAATAAAATTATTTTCTAGGGCAAGTTTGATTTCTTCTTTGGTAAAATCGCCTTCGGGGCCGATAAGAATCATTGAATCCTTGAAGGGTTTAAGGGTTGAAAGGTTGGTTTTATTTTCTGAATCTTCGCAATGTGCCATAAACTTCTGACAATTGTCAAATTGCCGAATTGCTAAATTGTCAAATTTCATTGGTTCGTGCAAAACAGGAAGCCAGAATTGCTTCGATTGCAGCATTGCACTAATACAAATTTGTTTCATACGGTCATATCGGAATTTTTGTTTCTCTGTTCTTTCGCAAATCAGCGGAATGATTTCTGATACGCCAATCTCTGTTGCTTTTTCCAAAAACCATTCGAAGCGGGCAGTGTTTTTTAATAATGAGATAGCAATAGTGATTTTTCTTGAGTTGTTAGTCGTGAGTCGTGAGTCAATTACCTGTACTTCGCAATGCTTTTTGTGAGCATCTGTTATTTCAGTTGTCAGTAATTTCCCTTTCCCATCAGTCAGGTTCAGCTTCTCTCCTTCTTTCATTCTTAAAACCTGTGCTGCATGACGGGAAGTATCTTCATTCAACACAATTTCTTTTTGCAAAGAATTGTAATCAGCGATATAAAAAAAAGGAAATGACATAATTAAAGTTATTAAAAGAAAAAATAAAAAAAGCTCCCTACAAGAGAGCTTTAAATTATAGTTCACAAAGTCTCCCCTTGGGGAGATTTAGAGGGGCTTCTAGAATGGTGTTTCCTCTTCCTCCTCTTCCGGCAGGTCATTCATCTTACTACCAGTCTGAATATAAAGCCTTGCACTATCACCACCTTCACTGTCTGGTACAGGTTTCCAATTGCCGGGTAATCCTACACCGCCAAAACCACTGCCATCATCTTCCACAAATTTCTGAATATGCAGTAATGCTTTTAGTTTAATAGTGTCTAATGTACCATTACGATTCTTGGCAATTTTAATGATTGTTTCTCCTTTATTACTTTCTCCCATTTCATTGGCAGTAATATCATAGTATTCCGGGCGGTAAAGGAACATGACCATATCTGCATCCTGTTCAATAGCGCCGGATTCACGCAGGTCACTTAGTTGAGGAATCTTTGCACCCTCTTTTCTTTTTTCCACCTCGCGGCTTAACTGGGAGAGGGCAATGATGGGAAGATTTAATTCTTTTGCCAATGCCTTCAGGTTACGGGAAATATTACTGATCTCCTGTTCCCTATTGGAACTTCTGTTTTCTCCCGTGCCACTCATTAATTGTAAATAGTCAATAATAATGGTGCCGATATTATGTTTGTTTTTTAAGCGACGGCATTTAGCTCTTAATTCAAAAATGTTCAGCGCCGGAGTATCATCAATAAATATGGGAGCCTGAGCCAGGCGTTGAATACCGCGGGCATATAATTGTTTCATCTCATGCTCTTCCAATTTTCCACGGGCAATTTTCTCCAGCCATATTTCACTTTCAGCAGCGAGAATACGCTGCACCAACTGGCCTGCACTCATCTCTAAAGAGAAGAATGCAACGGGTGTTGGTTTGGATGAATGCAGCGCTGCATTTCTTGCCAGGTTCAATGCAAAAGCTGTTTTACCAACTGATGGCCGGGCGGCAAGGATAATGAGATCTGTATTTTGCCAGCCGTATGTTACCCTGTCTAAAGAAGGATAGCCACTGGGCACGCCGGAAAAGTCTTCGTTTTTATGACGGAGATCTTCAATACGCTGAATAGTTTTTACCAATACAGAATCGATGGTATCAAAATTTTTTCTCAGGTTATTATTGGTGATCTCAAACAATTTAGTTTCTGCATCATCCAGCAAATCGAAAACATCGGTAGAATCTTCGTAGGCATCACCAATGATTTCTCCGCTTACACGGATCAGTTCCCGTTGAATAAATTTTTGAAGAATGATTCTTGAGTGTGCTTCAATATGTGCTGATGATACAACGGCATTTGTAAGCTTTGTTACATAATAAGGGCCACCTACCATATCCAGTTCCTCACGGGTTTTTAATTCTTCGGCTACCGTGAGGATATCAATGGGTTTATTTTTTTGGGCCAACCCCTGGATGGCCCGGAAGATGCGTTGATGTGCATCCACATAAAAACATTCGGGTTTTAAAATTTCAATTACGGTATCAAATGCATTTTTCTCCAGCATGATGGCCCCCAGTACAGCTTCCTCCAGGTCTTTAGCCTGCGGTGGTAGTTTGCCATAAAGCATTGTGCTGAGTTCGGAGGATGTTTTTCTTCTTTGCTTGCGGTCCTTATTGAGATTTGTTAATTCCATTTCTTAAAGTAGGGCGATAAAAATTTAAACCATTGATTACTTACCAATGACTAACGGGTTAGTAGTCCAGCCTTATTTACTGAATAGTTGGTTTGGATCGGAACATTCTCCCTCAGTCAGACGGCGAATATAAAAGCCAAATGCGCTACAAAAAAAATTTTTCTTTCTTAACTAAAACTTCACATGCTTTTCCACATTTGGATTTTACAGACTACTGTGTAAGTTATAAAAAATAAACTCAGCAACCGGTTAAAAATTTCCACCGTTCTGATAAAAATTCTTCTGCCCCCAATCAATTATCTTTGCCTGCCCGTCGAAACCCTGGCGCAGGCGGGCTTTCAATTTTTAATACGATTCAACTAATGACAATTTCTTATAAATGGCTGAGTGAATATCTGCCTGTACCGGTAGAACCAGAAAGGCTTTCAAGAATTCTTACTTCAATCGGATTGGAAGTTGAAAACTTTGAAAAATATGAAGAGGTGAAGGGTGGATTAAAGGACCTGGTAATTGGTGAAGTTCTTACCACAGAAAAACATCCGAATGCAGATAAACTAACTCTAACAAAAGTTAATATAGGAAGAAGTGAACCTCTCCAGATTGTTTGTGGCGCACCCAATGTGGCCGTTGGACAAAAAGTGATAGTGGCAAAGGTTGGCACAACTATTTTTCCAATAAATAACGACCCGGTAACGATGAAAGTGGCAAAGATCAGAAATGTAGAAAGTCATGGAATGATCTGCGCCGAAGATGAAATTGGTCTTGGAACTTCACATGATGGTATAATGGTGTTGGATAAGAATGCCAAAGTGGGAACTGCTGTTGCTGATTATTTTCAACACTATGATGATTGGATTTTTGAATTAGGTATAACTCCTAACCGAATGGATGCTATGAGTCATTGGGGCGTAGCCAGAGATATTTGCGCCTACCTTACTCATCATGACAAAAAAGAAATTAAACCCAAACTACCTTTCATTAACGGGCTCAAACCTGATAACAATTCATTATCAATTGCTGTTTCCATTGAAAATAATAAAGCCTGCCAGCGATACAGCGGTATCAGCATTTCGGGAGCAATCGTAAAAGAATCACCCATATGGTTGCAACAAAGACTAAAAGCAATTGGACTGAGGCCTATTAATAATATTGTAGACATTACCAACTTCATTCAGCATGAGACCGGACAACCGCTGCACGCATTTGATGCGGATAATATCAGAGGAAGTAAAATAGTAGTGAAGAATCTGCCGGAAGGAACAAAATTTATCACCCTGGATGAAAAAGAAAGAAAATTAAGTAAAGAAGATCTGATGATCTGTGATGCAGAAGGAGGAATATGTATTGCCGGTGTATTTGGCGGCCTTCATTCCGGAGTTTCAGAAAAAACAAAAAATATATTTCTTGAAAGCGCCTGGTTCAACCCGGTTGATATACGTAAAACTTCTTTCCGGCATAATCTGCGGACAGATGCAGCCACAAGATTTGAAAAGAATATCGATATTTCAAATACAGTAAACATTTTGAAACGTGCCGCATTGATGATAAAAGAACTTGGAGCTGGTCAAATTTCGTCCGATGTTGTAGACATTTATCCTAAACCTGCAGAAAAAACCCTGGTAACACTAAAATATCATTACCTGAAAAAGTTAAGTGGAAAAAATTATCACCCGGATTCAGTAAAAGATATTTTAACCGGCCTGGGTTTTGAAATTGCAAAAAACAATATTGATGAAATCAGGGTATCCGTGCCTTTAAGCAAACCGGATATTGTTATACCGGCTGATATTGTTGAAGAAATTTTACGAATTGATGGCCTGGACAATATCGAAATTCCAACAGCCATTACCATTACGCCTTCTGTGGAAGAGAATTACCTGCAACAGGCATTGAAAGAAAAAGTATCTAATTATCTGGTTGGCCTTGGTTTCCATGAAATGATGACTAATTCAATTACTAATGCCGCATATTTTTCAGATGAAGAACAACAAAGCATGGTAAAAATGATGAACAGCCTGAGTGCAGAATTGAATATTCTGCGACCATCTTTATTGGAGACCAGCCTGGAATCTGTAGCGCATAACCTGAATCATAAGAATAATTATCTGAAACTTTTTGAATTTGGAAAAAGCTATTTTACGTCCGGCCCGGGACAATACCGTGAACAGGAACAACTCTGCCTGGTAATTAGTGGTATTGTAAACGAACATAGCTGGAAACAAAAAAGTAATACTGCAGATTTCTACTATATAAAAGGAGCGTTGATATCAGTTTTACACCTCCTGGGAATAAATCCTGATACTTTTGAAGTTCTACAGATATCAAAAATGGATAATCATGTTATTGCAAAAGCAAATAATCAGGTTATTGCCGGTGTAGGGGAAGTAACTAAAAAAGTTCTCTCTCAATTTGGAATTAAACAACCTGTATTCTTTGCTGCATTGAATTGGGAAGAAGTTGTAAGAATGGCTTCTTTACAAAATCTTGTTATAAATGAACTCCCCCGGTTTCCGGCAGTAATAAGAGATATTTCCATACTGGTTCCAAAACAACTGGGGTATAAAGAAGTGGAGAAATCGGTGTATAAATTAAGGCTTGCCAAATTGCAGGAGGTGAAACTCTTTGATATATTCGAAAGTGAAAAGCTGGGAGCAGGTAAAAAATCGATGGCTATTAGTTTTACTTTCCTGGATGAAGAGAAAACTTTAACAGATAAAGAAATTGATGGATGGATAAATATGATAATGACGTCGCTTGAAAAAGAACTGAATGCAGAAATAAGAAAATAAGAAATATATCCATGACCGAACTCGAAAAAAAATTAAAAAAAATTCAGGATAAACTTCAACTGTTGCTGAAGCAATATTCTTCCTTGCAAAGTGAAAACCAACGATTGAAAAAGGAATTGGAAAAAAACACAAAACATACATTAGTTTACCAGCAAAATATTGATGACCTGAAACAACAGGTGGAAGTTTTAAAGATCACTTCTGGTAACTGGGAGGAACCCGATAAGAAAGAATTTGAAAAACGTATCAACACATATATTAAAGAAATTGATCGCTGTATAGCTCTATTGAGTGAGTAAGAACAAAAAAAGCTTTTTTATTCTCCCACTCTCCATTCATAACTACAACTTACAACTATGCCCGAGCAACTTATTCCCGCCACCATTGTAATTGCTGACAGAAGTTATCGTATCAAAATCCAGTCAAAAGATGAAGAAGTGGTGCGAAAAACAGTAAAAACGATCAATGATAAAATCATTGAATTTAAAACTCAGTTTGCCGGCAAGGATATGCAGGACTATGTGGCGATGGCGCTGGTTTGGTATGCTACTGAACAAAATGAAACTTCGACAAATGAAGTAGAAAAAGAAAATATTACTAATAAACTGAATCTGCTGGAAAGGATGCTCGATGGGCACCTGCAGCCCTGAATAATTAGTGGCTGACTCATAATCTTAAAATGTTTTTTTCCCTTCCACAATAAATTCTTCCAGTTTTTTCTCCAATTCTTCCCCTCTTAGATTCTTTGCAATTATCCTTCCTGTAGGATCTACCAAAAGATTTTGAGGGATAGCCTGTATGCCATACAAAACAGCTACTTCATTTTGCCAGAATTTAAGATCGCTGACATGTGTCCACCATAATTGGTCATCGTGAATTGCTTTCAGCCATTTTTCCTTTTGTCCGGCCCGATCAAGTGATATGCTGAGAATATGAAATCCTTTTTCCTTATACTTATCATAAGCTTTTACCACACTGGGGTTTTCCTTCCGGCAGGGTCCGCACCAACTGGCCCAAAAATCAATCAGTAAATATTTACCGCGAAAAGATGAAAGGGTAACAGGAATTCCTAATGTATCATTTTGTGTAAACTCCATAGCAATGTTCCCGATTCCGGTCTTTTTTGCAATATCAATCCTCTCTCTTAATTCGATGGCAGAAGGATAATTTTGAACCGCCAGAGGCAATAAATTAAACAAAGGTTCTACTTTGACAGGTACTATATCCCATCCGGCCAGTTCTTCAATAGCATATAGCGCCACCGGAGAATTGAAATTATTTTTTGCATATGTTCCATACACTTTATCTTTCATTTCAGCATCAACAGCTTCAATTTCAGAATCGATCTTATCCATATTCTCCTTATCCTTATTCTTAGAAAACTCACTGTATTTTTTATATAGATCATCCAGTTTTGCCATATAGGGTTTTGTCATTTCATTGAGCTTCACAAATTCTTTATGAGCACCAGAATTTCTCACTCTTATATTGCTGAAAGAATCTGTAGAGGTAATTTTTATTTTCCGGGGTTCAAGAAAGACAGATGCCATATCCCTTTTATAATTCAATGTTTTTGTTTTACCATTTTCATCGGCTAAGTATTTTACATGAAGCCTGGCGAGTTGCGGCTCCTTAATTGCTCCGGTAAATACATATTTCCCGTTATTGATTTTTACGCTGTCGGTCTTCCATTCACCATCAGCTTTGTATTGGCAAAATATCCATTCAATACCACCCGATACTTTTCTGACATCACCGGTCAGTTTAAATTTCATCTCCTTTTTTTGCGCTGTTGTCAGAAAGGGAAGAAACAACAAAATGGCAGCAACCTTTTTCATCTTAAAGATTTATATAGACTGCAAGATTAATCAATTTACCGGGCAGGGTCCAGCCATTCCTCATTAATTTATCCATGACATAAACCCCATTTTTATGATATTATTGGATTTCATGCTGTAAAAGCGGTTTTGTATCTTCGCTGTTTACCTGTTCTTTGCTGAAATATAAGTAAATAACAGGCTTAATAAAGTATTAAAACAAGTATTGTGAAATCATTCAAATTAAAAATTCATGGATCCGAATATATTGTCTGCCATTATTGGAGGAGCTGCCCTTGTCATCGGCATTGTAGCGGGTAAACTGATTTTCTCCAAAAACACAAAAAAACAGATTGCCGAAGCCGAATTACTTTCTCAAAATATTATCAGGGAAGCTGAATTTAGAGGGGAAACTATAAAGAAAGAAAAAGAACTGGAAGCAAAGGAACGCTTTGTCCAGATGAAAGCCAATCATGAAAAAGATGTGCTGGAGCGTAACAGGAAAATAAATGATTCCGAAAACCGCACCCGCCAAAAAGAGCAAACTATTAACCAGAAAGAAAATAACCTGGATAAAACAATAAAGGAGAATGAGGCAATAAAAGAACATCTCAACCGCCAGATCGAATTGGTAAATATCAAACGTACCGAGCTGGAAAAACACCAGGAAGAACATATACGGCGTTTGGAAAAAATTGCCGGATTAACCGCTAATGAAGCAAAATCTCAATTAATAGAAAGTTTGAAACAAGAAGCCCAAACCAAGGCACTGGGAATTCAACAAGAAATTATTGATGATGCCAAACAAAAAGCAAATAAAGAAGCCAGAAAGATCATTATTCAAACTATCCAACGCACTGCGGCCGAGCAGGCAATTGAAAATTCCATTACTGTATTTAATCTTGAAAGTGATGAACTAAAAGGTCAGATCATTGGCCGTGAAGGAAGAAATATCCGTGCTATTGAAGCCGCTACCGGGGTTGATCTGATTGTGGATGACACTCCGGAAGCTATTGTCCTCTCATCTTTCGATCCTCTTCGTCGTGAAATTGCCAGGTTAAGTTTACAGCGCCTGGTTGCTGATGGACGCATTCACCCCGCAAGAATTGAAGAAGTGGTAGAAAAGACCAAAAAACAAATTGAAGAACAAGTGATGGAGATCGGCGAAAGAACGGTTATTGAATTAGGAATTCATGGCTTGCATAAAGAACTTGTACGGATGGTTGGAAGAATGAGGTTCCGCTCTTCGTATGGTCAAAATTTATTGATGCATAGCCGTGAGACAGCCAACCTTTGTGCAATCATGGCTTCCGAATTAGGTTTGAATGCCAAATTAGCCAAACGTGCCGGACTGTTACATGATATCGGTAAAGTACCTGATGAAGAAACTGAACTGAGTCACGCATTGCTTGGCGCTAAGCTGGCTGAAAAATATGGCGAAACCCCGGCTATTGTAAATGCTATTGGCGCCCATCATGATGAAATGGAAATGCAATTTGTCATTTCGCCTATTGTACAGGCTTGCGATGCTATAAGTGGCGCAAGACCCGGTGCCCGCAGGGAAATAATGCAGCAATACTTGCAAAGGATCAAAGATCTTGAAACCCTGGCAATGGCTTACAGTGGTGTGGAGAAAGCTTATGCAATACAGGCCGGTCGTGAACTCAGGGTAATTGTAGAAGCTGACAATGTTACTGACCAGGAATCAGAAAAACTTTCCTTTGAAATAGCACAAAAAATCCAGAATGAAATGACTTTCCCAGGACAGATAAAAGTGACTGTTATCAGGGAAAAAAGGGCTGTGAATGTAGCCCGTTAAGGAATTTAAGTATTGGGTATTAGGAACTTGAAAGAACTATTTTACTGCTGAATAATGATGTGAAGAGAAAAAAATGATTCGCTAAAAAAGACTAATTATCAATTCCAAATTCCCGGCTTTCCCCCTATCTTTGCGACCCCGTTAAAATTGAAGGTTATGAACCCAATAGAATTTGTTCACGAACAACTGACAATCAAGAAGGAAGTTCCTACATTTAAGGCTGGTGATAATATCACCGTGAACTATAAAATTGTTGAAGGAAATAAAGAAAGAATCCAGAGTTTTAAAGGTGATGTGATTAAACGCCAGGGAAATGGAGCTACGGCAAGTTTTACTGTACGTAAGATCTCTGATGGAGTTGGCGTTGAAAGATTGTTCCCGCTTTTTTCACCCAATATTGAATCTATTGAACTGAACAAGAGTGGCCGTGTTCGCAGAGCTAAACTGTTCTACCTCCGTAAGCGCAGCGGCAAGAGTGCAAGAATCCGCGAAAAAAGAATGTCTCAGGAAGAAGTTGAATAAACATTTTTTAACTGATTATAAGCGGCTCAAAATGCCGCTTTTTTTTATTTGATGAATGAAGCAGCTTAACAATTAATTTAAAAATCAGACTTTAATTTATACTAACTTTGTACATTCATTAAAATCATTCTTTATGAATCTCGGCTGGACAGAAATTCTTTTGATCGCTTTTGTTGTTTTATTGTTGTTCGGTGGCAAAAAAATACCCGAACTCATGCGTGGACTTGGTAAAGGTATTCGTGAATTCAATGATGCCAAGAATAATGTAAAAAAAGAGCTCGAAGAAGGAATTTCAGAAAAGGATAGTAAATCCTCTTAAGGTTACTATTTTTATTCACTCTAATTGATTTAATAAAAGCACTGGCTTTTGTTTGAATTCTCCTCTATTCATCAGTATCACTCATCTTTACACAATGATGAGATCACCTGTGTTGATGCAGTTCAACACTACCTGAAAAGGATTTCATCCTTACAACACCTGAATGCTTTTATTCATATTTATAAAGAAGAGGCCCTTTATCAGGCGGCACTACTTGATGAAAAAAGAAAAGCAGGAAAACCAACTGGGAAATTACATGGAGTGATCATTGTAATAAAAGATGTTATCTGCTATAAAGATCATCCTGTTTCAGCTGCTTCAGGAATTTTAAAAAATTTTATCTCACTTTATTCAGCTACTGCAATTGAAAAACTTTTACAGGAAGAAGCGATCATTATTGGCAGCAGTAATTGCGATGAGTTTGCTATGGGTTCTACCAGCGAAAATTCTGTTTACGGAAAAGTATTAAATGCAGCTGATGAAACCAGGGTTCCCGGAGGCTCTTCCGGCGGTTCGGCCGTTGCCATACAGGCTGGTCTTTGTATGATTTCATTGGGAAGTGATACCGGAGGTTCAGTAAGACAACCAGCTGATTTTTGCGGTATAATCGGAATGAAACCAACTTATGGTCGCATTTCCAGGCATGGGCTTATTGCCTATGCTTCCTCATTTGACCAGATAGGCATTTTTGCTAATAATATCGAAGATATCAGCAGGGTTCTCGAAGTAATTGCCGGGCCCGATGAATATGACAGTACAGTTTCGCAAAAAACTATAGTAGATTATTCAAATGCTTTAAAGAATGAAAACCGTAAATACCGGTTTGCTTATTTTAAAGAAACGCTTGAACATCCATCTATAGATATTGAAATAGTGAATTCAATTAAGAAATTTATTGAAAAATTAAATAATGATGGGCATGAAGTAACACCTTTAAGCTTTGAATACCTTGATTATATCGTTCCAGCATATTATATTTTAACCACAGCAGAAGCCTCCTCCAATCTTTCCCGCTATGATGGAGTAAGGTATGGGCATCGTTCTTTGAAACCAATAACTGATTTAACAGAGTTTTACAAACACAACCGAAGTGAAGGATTTGGTAAAGAGGTAAAGAGAAGAATTATGTTAGGCACATTTGTTCTTAGCGCCGGTTATTATGATGCTTATTTTACAAAAGCCCAAAAAGTAAGAAGGAAACTTTCTGAAAAAACTAATGTGGTTTTCAACGAGTTTGATTTTATCATTATGCCGACATCCCCAGGTGTAGCGTTTAAAATTGGCGAAAAATCGGTTGACCCTATTGCTATGTATCTGGCTGATATCTTCACTGTATTTGCAAATCTGACCGGGATTCCCGGTATATCCATCCCTCTTTTTAAGCATTCTAATGGAATGTCTTTCGGCTTGCAACTTATGGCTAAACATTTTGAGGAGCTATCTTTGCTTAAGGTATCTGATCAATTGCTGAAACAATATGGATCTGTTTCCTGAATCATTTTTAACAGGAATCAGTAAAAGAAATTCATGACAAAATTGAAATTATATTTTATATCTGTTTGGATTATGCAAGCTTGCCTGGCTCAACAGAATACTGTTAAAAAAGACTCAACTCCTGATGCTAAAAAAGTTTCTTACTCTTCTGGTCCCGTTAGTGATTCAATCCTGTTAGACAAAGCTTGGGTTCGCAATGACCCCAAGCTTGGATTCAAAGATCTTTTCATCGTTAATTCTTATATAAGCGGGGTAAATACAGCCCGGTTGAATCCGAGGGCGATCAGTTTTGTACAAGATTATATTGACAAGCATAAAAAAAATCTTGAACAATTAAAAGACTGGGGTCGTCCTTATTTTGATTTAATGGATGCAATACTGAATCAGCATGGATTGCCAAGAGAGCTAAAATATTTGGCGGTTATTGAATCACATTTAAAAACATATGCCACTTCCTGGGCAGGCGCAGTGGGTCCCTGGCAATTTATGCCGGGTACTGCCCGAAGATTGGGGTTACGGGTTTCTGACTATGCCGATGATAGAACGGATTATTATAAAAGTACCCAGGCAGCCGCCCGGTATTTAACTGAACTATTTTCAATTTATAATGACTGGCTTTTAGTTATTGCGGCATATAATGGAGGGCCCGGAAACGTCAATGCAGCTATTCGCCGAAGCAATAGCCGGGATTTCTGGATATTGCAATATTACCTGCCTGCCGAATCAAGAGAGCATGTGAAAAAATTTATTGCAACGCATTACATCATGGAAGGAGAAGGCGGGGCTACGACGCTTACAAAAGAAGAAACAAAAGATTTTGCACTGGCCTCTGCTGTAAATCCTTCAACAATAAATCTAACAGCAGAAGAGATCAATAATTCAAAAACACAAACCGTTAGTGGTAAATATTATTCATTTGTTATAGCAAAATACATTATACAGAGTATTACTGATTTTAACCGCTATAACCCTGATTTTGATAAATTGATAACTGCAAACGGAAAGTATGAGTTAAGATTACCAGTTGATAAAATGGAATTGTTTTCAAGTAAGCGCTATGAAATTTTGAATGAGAGTATTCAATTATTGATGGACTCATTCCGGCAATCTCTTACCATTCCCCAGGGAGTACAGCCAAAAAAATCTTTTAAATAAGAATAAGAGTTTTGATTTCAGTTTTTAAGCACTGACAATATTGCTTTCGCCTTCAGCAAACATTCTTCATATTCTTTTTCAGCATCGCTTAAAAAAGTAATGCCCGAACCTACCAGAAAAGAAAGATATTTATCAGATGCATTATACAGAATGCTTCTTATTATCACATTAAAATCAAAACCTGCCTGTCCGGCAGGCAGGTCACCACCGGGATCAATATAACCCAAAGCTCCGGAAAATATTCCCCGCTTTGTTTCTTCATACTGATCAATTAACTCCATCACTCTTTTTTTAGGAGCTCCGGTCATTGAGCCCATGGGGAAAGTCGCCCTGATGATTTCAGTGAATGAAACATTCTCTTTTAATTCCCCGCTCACTGTAGAAATCATCTGATGTACTTGTGGAAAAGAATAAATGCCGTATAATTCCTCCAATTTTACTGTACCTTCTTTGCAAATGCGGGAAAGATCATTACGAACCAGGTCTACCACCATCACGTTTTCTGATCTGTCTTTTTCACTGGCATAAAGATCCTGACGGCTTTTTTCATCATTTATTTTATCCTGTAAAAATCTTGAGGAAGTTCCTTTAATGGGTTGAGATAATATTTTTCCGCCTTCTTTTTTAAGAAATCGCTCTGGGCTGGCACAGATCAGGAATTTATCTTCCAGTTTATAAAAAGCAGAAAATGGATTGGGCGATAATGAACTTAACTTCTGATACACTTCCAACGGGTCAATAATTGCTTCTTCGGCAAAAAATTCCTGGCAAAAATTGATTTCGTAACAGTCTCCCCGATGAATATGATATTTCAGCTTTTCAATTATCTCCAGGTATTCCTGTTTTGAAATTCTGTTTTCTATTTGTAACAGATCAGAATTATTTTCCAGTTCACTGGTAAAATTCAATGTCAGAATATCCTGAAGAATTTTCCTGTTATTTTTTTCAGATTCTATTTTGATTGAATCATTTGTTATGCGGATGATTATCTCGGGCTCAAAGAAAAAATAATCGGGAAAATGAAGCCGGTCAAATCGTTCAGAAACAATTTTCCTTGTTTCATTTTTCAGGTCATACCCAAGATGGCCAAATAAGCAGTTCCTGTTTTTATCAATGAATTGCTGTAATTCCCGAAGCCCATTGCCTGCATTACCGTTGATTTTATTTTTCACTCCGGCTGCAAGCAGGCATTCCATTGAGTGCGGTTCAATCTGGTACTGGTGATTGTCTAAAAAACAAAAAGTGTCGAACTGTTGTGCCCAGTTCAACACCTTTTTCTTCACCAGCTTAAAATCACTGATAGGAAATGTGCAGTTAGTTAAGGATTGCTTATGTAAAATATTGTTCAAAAACTCTCCGCCTTTCTTTGGATCGGGGGTTTAATAATCATCTTCTTCTTCATCATCGCCATAGGTTTCATCAAAAAGACCCATTTCTTTAAATTCTTCATCTAATTTGAGATCATCCTCATCTCCGGCTTTTTTTCCGCCATTATTTTTTTTAACTTTTGATTTAGGGATATCAAATTCTTCAAAGTCAGGATCCCATTCTTCCTCTTCCGGCTTTTCCCAATCATCTTTTTCATCTACACCATCATCTTCCTCATCATCCTCTGCATCGCCTTTTTTTGAAGCAGTAGCTTTGCCGCTTTTCTTTGAAGTTGGTTTTAATTCTATTTCTTCACCATCTTCTGATTCCTCATCATCCTCTTCCATTTGCTTTTTGGTTTTTGATGAAGTTTTCTTTTCTGCCGGGTCAGCAGAGAGCTTATCAGTTTTTGCTGTGGATTTTTTCCCTTTATCTGATTTTGAAGTCATATTTCAGTTGGATTAATCAGTGTAAAATTTCAGCGAAGTTTTTAAACATCCAAATTTTTTAAAAAAATTTTTTATTTTATCTTATTTGTCAGGAAAGTGAAATAATCTGATCTCTACCCGGCCCGTTCGAGATATATTTCACCCTGACACCCAAGTATTGATTAATAAAGTCTACATAACGCTGCATCGCTGCAGGCAGATCTTTTTCATACTTTATTGCTGATGAAATTGTTTTCCAACCCCCGAATGCTTTATATGCAGGGGTTATCTTCATTTTTGTCATCTGGAAAGGAATTTCATCAGTTTCATTTCCATTAATCTTATATGTGGTACACACCTGTAATTCTTCAAACGCATCCAGAACATCCGCTTTGGTCATGATAATTTTAGTTACCCCGTTAATCATACAGGTAAATTTCAATGCAACCAGATCAATCCATCCGCAACGACGGGGTCTTCCTGTGGTAGCTCCGAATTCGTTTCCCGTTTTTCTTAAAAGCTCTCCAGTTTCGTTTTCCAATTCAGTAGGAAAAGGTCCACTTCCTACACGGGTGCAATAAGCTTTTGTAACCCCCAGCACATCACGGATCTTTTGTGGTGGTACACCCAATCCGCTGCACACTCCTGCAGAAATTGTATTGGATGAAGTAACAAAAGGAAATGTACCAAAGTCTATATCCAGCATACTACCCTGTGCGCCTTCCGCCAATACTTTTTTACCTTTTGCAATACAATTGTTGATGAAATATTCTCCGTTTACAATATTAAGTTCTTTCAAAAATTCAATGGCATCAAAAAATTCTTTTTCCCAATCTGAAATATCGTCATTAAATGAATAGGCATCTAATAACTGACAATGTTTTTTATACAATTTATCGTAGGATGATTTGAAATCGGCAGTTAACAGATCACCGACTCTTAACCCATTTCTCCCCGTTTTATCCATATAGGTGGGACCAATACCTTTTAAAGTTGATCCGATTTTTTCCTGCCCCTTTGAAAGCTCTGAAGCTTTATCTAAAGCCCGGTGTGTGGGAAGTATCAGGTGAGCTCTTTCTGATATGAAAAGATTTTTTTTGAGATCAACACCAAAAGAGGCCACAGTTTCACATTCTCTTCTGAGAATTACAGGATCCAGCACTACGCCATTACCGATCAGATTAATTTTATTCTCATGAAATACTCCGGAAGGAATCTGGTGGAGAACTACTTTTTTATCTTCCACATACAAAGTATGCCCCGCATTGGGCCCGCCCTGGAAACGGGCAATAACATCATACCCTGAAGCAAAAAAATCAACAATTTTTCCTTTGCCCTCATCTCCCCACTGTAAGCCAAGAATTACATCAACCATAATAACTTTATTAAATTTAAGCGGGGCAAAAATAAGGCTTCATCCTCTTAGCACACCTGAAAAAAAATAAACTGTTCAAATTGTTTTCCACAAAAGTTCAAAATCCGATACTGCATTTCCGTAACTTTTTTTTTAGAATGCGGCTATAATTGTTTACATTTAAAATGAAGCTGAATTTTACTGATAAAAGTGAAAAAAATTATCTGGTTTATAATCCCCGGAACAGGGATAATAAGGTTTTTAAATCCAACCGGAGGATTCTTTTTTAATTTGAACCCGGTAAACCAATTAAAGGATTTTTTATCAGACTGCGTCCGTATCATATCTTTCAACAGCCTCAATACCCCGTAATTCTTTCAGCTTTAATACCAGTTCATCCAATTCTTCCTTATCATGAACATACAGTTTGATGTTACCTTCAAACACACCCTCTTTTGCTTCAATAGTAAGGGCTGAAATATTTATTTTTAATTCGCCTGAAATTAAATTAGTGATTTTATTCACAACACCAACATCATCCAATCCAACAATCTTTAAACCGGTAAGAAAAGATATTTCTTTGTTTTTTGCCCATTTGGTTTTAACAACTCTATGAGCAAAATTAGCCATCAGTTTTGCTGCATTTGGACAATTGGTTCTATGAATAGTTAACCCTTTTCCTGTAGTTACAAAACCAAATACATCATCGCCGGGAATAGGCTTACAGCAATTTGCCAGATTATAAACGATTTTATCACTGCTTTCCCCGAAGATGACAAGTTCTGCATCTTTCTTATTCAATACATGCGGTATGCCCTCCACTTTTATTTCATGTATCTTAACTGGCTTGGGTGCTACTATTTTGTCACCAACCACATGAAACTCTTTCAATTCTTTAAGATCAATATTCTTTATTGCAACCTGGTAAAACAGATCAAGTTGGGAGTTCAGTTTATAATATGTCCACAGTTCATCAATATTATGCTGATTAAAAGCAGCGCCCATTCCTTCTATTTTTCTCTGTAATGTGTATTTACCATCTTCAGCAACTTTTCTTTTTTCTTCTTTTAGCGCATCTCTTATTCTTCCCTTGGCTTTGGATGTAACAACAAAACTCAACCAGTCTTCTGATGGTTTTTGTTTATTGCTGGTAATAATTTCTATCTGGTCGCCACTACGTAGTTTATGACTTAATGGGACCAATTTGTGATTCACTTTTGCCCCAATTGTTTTTACACCTATTGCACTGTGAATACTAAAAGCAAAA
Organism: Sphingobacteriales bacterium; assembly: GCA_023251235.1. Taxonomy (GTDB): domain Bacteria; phylum Bacteroidota; class Bacteroidia; order Chitinophagales; family Chitinophagaceae; genus VBAS01. Next base: position 41,174 of record JAHEZE010000013.1, read on the forward strand.
TCAAGAGCTGTTGATCCTACAGGTAACATTTTAACATCCCCCTTTGGTGTATAGACATAAATTTCTTCTGTCAGGAAGCTGGTCTTGAAATCCTGTAAAAAATCTACTGAGTCGGTATCCTGGTTTCCAATCACTTCTCGAATTTGCTGAAACCATTTATCAAAACGACTTTCATCACTGCTGCCCTCTTTATATTTCCAGTGTGCCGCCAACCCTTTCTCTGCAATCTCATTCATACGTCTTGTACGTATTTGCACTTCTACCCACTTGCCTTGTGGTCCCATCACCGTCGTGTGTAAAGCTTCATACCCGTTGCTTTTAGGATTGCTGAGCCAATCCCGCAAACGTTCGGGAGCTGGGGTATATTCATCTGTTATTAATGAGTACACTTTCCAGCAATCCTCTTTTTCTTTTTCTGGTGGGGAATCCAGAATTACCCGAATGGCAAAAAGATCATATACTTCTTCAAAACCAACCCCCTTTTTTTTCATTTTGTTCCAGATAGAATGAATATGCTTTGGCCGGCCAAAGATCTCAAACTGAAAATTACCTTTCTCCAGTTTTTCATTTATTGGTTTAATAAATTCATTAATAAATTTTGTTCTCTCTTTTTTTGTTTCTGCCAGCTTTTGTGCAATTTCTTTATAGGCTTCGGGTTCCAGGTATTTCATCGCCAGGTCTTCCATCTCCGTTTTAATGTTATACAAACCCATCCGGTGTGCCAGGGGAGCATAAACATAAACTGTTTCTGAAGAAATCTTGAGCTGCTTTTCCCCCTTCATATGATCAAGAGTTCTCATGTTATGTAAACGATCTGCCAGTTTAATTAAAATCACCCGGGGATCGTCAGTAAGAGTAAGAAGTATTTTTTTAAAATTCTCTGCCTGTTTGGAAGCATTTATATCAATGACATTGGAAATCTTGGTAAGCCCATCTACTATTTTTGTTATTTCATTACCGAATTCTCTTTCCAAATCTTCCAGATTGATGTCCGTATCTTCTACGGTATCATGTAAAAGAGAACAAATAGTTGAACGGACTCCAAGGCCGATTTCCTCCACACAAATTCTTGCTACGGCAATGGGATGAAGAACATAAGGCTCACCGCTTTTCCTTCGCATTGTTTTGTGTGCATCTACTGCCATTTCAAAAGCAAGGCGAATCAGTTTTCGGTCTCCTGGTTTTATTTTTGTTTTCAAGGATCGTAACAAGCAGCGGTATTCCCTCAGGATCAGTTTCTTTTCCTGCTCTTCATTTAGATTATATTTTGGTATTTGCGCTGAAGTCTCCATATTCAAAGCCAGAAAGCGAATTTACTGAAAAGCAGCCGTTTTTATTAGTGGAAAGGCTTACTTTTGCGACCCGTTTTAAATGGTTGAATGGTTTATTGTTCTCCATAGTTCAATTTTTAAACAATTAAACAATTCTGCCGGATGTGGTGAAATTGGTAGACACGTCAGACTTAGGATCTGATGCCGCAAGGTATGGGGGTTCGAGTCCCTCCATCCGGACTAATACCCCTAACCCTAAAGGGGAATAAAAGATGAGTTATATAAAAAGTAACTCTTCTTTATTTTCAAAAAAAATCATAACCCCCCTTCAGGGGATGGGGGCATAAAATTTACAATGGCTACTGTAACTAAAGAAACCATCGGTTTACTGAATGAGAAGCTGACATTAAAACTGGAAAAAACAGATTACTTGCCTGCATTTGAAAAGTCGCTGAAAGAATACAGCAAAAAAGCAAATATTCCCGGATTCAGAAAAGGCATGGTGCCGGCAGGCCTTATTAAAAAAATGTATGGCGCTTCTCTTTTTACTGATGAAGTGCTTCGTACAGTAGATCGTGAATTGATCAAATATCTTGAAACAGAAAAGTTGAACATTTTTGCTCAGCCCCTTCCTTTGGAAATGGATATTCGCCAACTGGATATGAATAACCCGATTGATTATAATTTTCATTTTGAAGTAGGCATGAAACCAGAATTCAAGCTGGCTGATCTTTCAAAAGCCAAGATGACCAGGCACAAAGTAATAGTAACTGAGAAAATGATTGAAACCGAAATTACCCGCCTGCAAAATCGCTATGGCAATATGTCCGAACCTGAATCAGTTACAACAGAAGAAAATGTTTTGAATGTTTCCTTTATAGAGACCGATGATAATGGCAATGAAGTGAAAGGGGGAATAAAAAAGGATAATTCATTATTGGTAAAATATTTTTCTGAGAAATTCCGCAGCAAATGGATGGGGAGAAAAAAAGATGATAGTGAAATTGTTCAGCTTAAAACAGCTTTTGATGAAAAAGAAAGAGAATGGATTATTAGCGACCTGGGCATGGATAAGGAAGATGTAACAATGGCAGATAAATACTTTAAAATCGTTATTACAAAAGTTGGATTATTAGAGAAAAAAAAACTGGGAGATGAATTTTACAAACAGCTTTACCCAAACGAAGAAGTAATGACTGAAGCTGACTTCAGGAATAAGGTCAAAGAAGAGATTCAGGCATATTGGGATAACCAGGCAAAAAGCCAGTTACAACATATGGCTTATCATGAATTACTGGATGAAACAACAATTGAATTTCCTGAAGCCTTCTTAAAAAAATGGATGAAGACCCAGGGAGAAAAGGAAAGAACTGATGAGGAAATAGAAAGCGAATTCCCAACTTTCAAGAATCAATTGAAGTGGACACTGATCAGTGAAAGGATCGTTATCGAAAATAATATTCAAGTACAACCGGATGAGTTGCGCAATTTTGCCAAGCAGCAATTGTTTGGTTATATGGGTATGGCAGCAACCGGTGACGATCAACCCTGGGTGAATGAATATGTGGAAAAAATGATGAAAGACCGTAAGTATATTGAAGATGCTTATAACCGCATTCAAACACAAAAGATTTTTGACTGGGCAGAAACTCAAGTCAATGCTACAGAAAAAGAAATTGTAATGGAAGAATTTGTGAAGTTACAGGAAGAACATCAGCACCATCAGCATTAATGGTACAAAGGTTTAAAAGTTTGAGATTCCGGGTTTTCTGGAATTTTTTTTTGTGTCAATTCGTCTTAATTCGTATAATTCATGACACCTATTTTGTGGTTTTGGCATTTGGACGGATATTTGATAAACTGAACTACCGGCGGACATTCGCCTTGAAAAGCAAACACTAAAAGAAATGAGTTTTAAATCTGAATTTGAGAAATATGCTGTGAAACATCGAAGACTTTCCAGCAATACTCTGAATAGCTATGCCAGTCAACTTGTAACAGGGTTAACTCCTAACATCATTGAAGAAAGACCAATGAATGTAGCAGTCATGGATGTATACAGCCGATTGATGATGGACCGTATCATTTTCTTAGGCTATCCTATTAATGATGAAGTGGCAAATATTGTTACGGCCCAATTGCTTTTCCTTGATTCTACAGATAGAACAAGGGACATCAATATGTATATTAATAGTCCGGGAGGAAGTGTGTACAGTGGTTTGGGTGTTTATGATACGATGCAGTATGTAA
>JAHEZE010000001.1 GCA_023251235.1 Sphingobacteriales bacterium
GCGGGAGGGAGGAAAGTCCGGACAGCACAGAGCATTGTACCCCGCGAATAGCGGGGGTTCCGATTTATCGGAAACAGAAAGTGCCACACAAAATAACTACCCCGACTTGTCGGGGAAAAGATGAAAACGTAGGGTAAGAGCCTACGGTCTCTGTAAGTAATTACATAGAAGGGTAAACCTTACAAGTTGAAATGCCATGTATAGTATCGTTTGAGGGCTGCTCGTCCGAGATACAGGGTAGGCAGATTGATCCCGATAGGTAACTATCGGGGCAGATAAATGATAGCTCCCGACAAAATCCGGCTTACAGGTTTGCAGCGTTTTTTTATGTCCCGGAATTCCGGGACATAATTATTTTAATAAGTTTCCGAGGTGTCCACCCAATTCCATCAGCCAGGCTATACCTAAATGAACGATCAGCCCGCCGATAATTGATCGGGTATTATATACTATAATACCGAGAAGTACTCCCCCAAAATAGGAACTGATACATTCACCCAATGGTTTTCCAAAATGAATAGTGCAGTAAAAACAAGCCATAGGAAGAATTGCATCCTTACCTGCAACTTTTACAAATGCCAGGATAAGAAATCCTCTGAAAAATAGTTCTACTGAAATAAAATCAGTGCCGTAGGCAAGCTCATGTAGAAATTTATAAAGCCAGTTATTATCAACTTCTGACAAAACTCCCTGAACATTTTTCATTTTTGGATACATGCTCAGAAAATCATTTTGTGTGGAAGCGGCAGCTATTAAAGGAACCATAATACATAACATGATTAAATATGGCTTCCATTTAAAATTCTTAATCGTAAGACCAAAAAATGTTTCTTTATTATAAAATATTGACCACATAAAAAGAAGCATCATGATCAGCGTCATCAGTCTTGCAGGCCAGTAAATGATTTGATTCCAATAATAATTCCAGGAGTCATTATCTGAAAGATGAATTTCTGTATTCATGGCTATTTTCCATGAAAAAATTGCCGGCTAAATGATGATCAGAAAAAATACAAGGCTGGTTTTAAAATAATTTTTACCTGAAAAAAGAAGATAAAATATATAAGGAAGACTGAAGGCAATTAAAAAAATTAAATAACGGTTAAAGAAAGATACACTTACCGAGTGCTGCCTTTCGATGATTCTGTCAACTCCAAAATGAAAATTTATATAAATCAGTAAACTTACAAACAGCGTGCAGGTTGCAAGGACTTTTTTATTTATTTCCCCAAAATACCCTGAAATAAAGCTAAATATCTCTTTCATGAAACCGGAAAATAAAGTTTTTTTACCCTTGAATTAAACTTTTTTCTTTCAGTTCCTTCTATGTTTACGTTACTATTTTTCCTTAACCCTTTTAAAACTATAACCGTGAAACTTTTCTCAATTAACCGTATCAGTATATTTGCAATAACCACTACGTTTTGCATTGTACTTTTCTCCTGTCAGAAAGATTTAAGCACTACTAATTCAAACACTGTAACAGAAGCACAGACTACTGCCTATTCTGAAGAAAGCACAGTAGCAGAAGCCAGCTTTGATGATGCGGACGATGTTGCTTCTACAGCGGCTGAAGAAGAAGGCAATGCAAGCCAGTTTGGTATTAACGGCCGGGAATTTCACCCATTATTTACTGAATTGCGTGGTGCCATCGGCGATTGTGCTACCATTACAATTCTTCCGAATGACAGTACCTATCCAAAAAAGATCACAATAAATTTTGGAGATAGTTGTGTTGGGCGTGATGGTAAGGTTCGTTCCGGTATTATCATGATTTATCTTACAGCTCCTTTACGCAAACCAGGTTCTGTAGTAACTACCATCTTTGATAATTATCATGTTAATCATGTGCATCTTGAAGGAACTAAAGTAATCACAAACCTAAGTGATTCTACCGCTCGAATTTGGAGTGTTAAGATTGTGGGTGGTAAAGTGACTTTCCGCAATGGAAGAGGATACAGTTATGAAAGTATAAAGTATAAAAAGCAGGTTGCCGGAATGGATACAAAGATTTGCCGTGATGATGTGTATGAAATTCAGGGCCGCTCTTCAATAGTATTTAATAATGGCACAACAATTGATATCAATACAGAAACACCGCTTGTAAAAAAAGTAGCTTGCCCATGGATCAGTGATGGAACGTTAAAGATTAAAATTAATGACAGGATATTGTTCCTTGATTATGGAGCTCCTAATAATGGTGATTGTGATAATAAAGCCCTGCTGACCTGGAATAACGGCGCTAATCAAAAACTAATTGAATTATAACCCGGATGGTGGTAAGCAAAAGTTCCCTTTGAATAAGAAAGTCCTCCTTTATGGAGGATTTTCTTTTTTTGAGAAAACCAGATACTATCATGCAAATTTATTTAGAGAGAATAATCATTGTTAAACCTGAGATGTACAGTAGCAGCATAATATTCAACAAGGGTTTAGTGCCAGCCGGGGCTTTAGCAAATTCTTTCCAAACATAAATACCCCAAAGCGCAGCCACCACTGTTGCTCCCTGGCCTAATCCATATGAAACTGCCGGGCCTGCTTTACCGGATGCGATAATGCTTAATGACATGCCTACACTCCATATTGCACCACCTAAAATACCAATCAAATGATCTTTTATTTTTCCTTTAAAATAATCGCCAAAGGAAACAGGCATGCCTTCAAATGGTTTTTTCATTTGTATCGTATTGAATAAAAAACTACTGGTTACAACCCCGATTGCAAAAAACACTAATGCCGTGTATGGGGTAAGCTTTCCAATTTCCGGCATATTGAAATTGGTAGTCATTGAACCTGCAACATATTTATAAAATAACCCCATTAAACAACCGCTTACTATTGAAAGGATCAAACCTTTTTCTGAAACTTTTAGAGTTGATTGTGATTTTAATTTTTGATAGGCTCTTGCGTTTAAAATGATTGCCAATGTAATCAAAGCAACACCGCCAAATATTAACATTGCATTTCCCTGGGGTACTGAAATATAATTTACTATTACACCCAATACCAGGGCGATACCAATACCAACAGGAAAAGCAACAGACATACCGGCAATGCCAATGGCCGCTACCAGCAGAATATTGGCTAAATTAAAAATTACACCGCCAATAAAAGAAGATACCATATTGCCGGTATTTGCCTGTTTTATATCATCCAGAAAAGCTCTGCCTTCAATTCCATTGCTTCCTAACGTAAAAGCTAAAAGCAAAGTGGTTATCAAAATTCCTAAGACATAATCCCAATAAAACAGTTCGAACCGCCAGGTTTTGGTTGTAAGCTTTGTTGTATTGGCCCACGATCCCCAGCAAAGCATGGTGATGACACAAAGCAATATGGCTAAGCCGTAATTTTCTACAATAAACATATAATTGGTTTTAGGTGAAGATGAAATTAAAAGCTCAATTCTTTTCTGTAAGGTACAGATGCCTGGGCCCCCATCCTGGTTACAGAAATGCTTGCAGCCTGCACCGCAAATTGAATGGCCTTTTCCCAATGCATTTTTTCAGTAATAGCAACTGATAATGCCCCACTGAAAGTATCGCCTGCAGCAGTTGTATCCAAAGCTTTTACCTCCGGCGCATTTATTTTTATCACTTCATTTTTGTTTTTAAAATAAGCACCCTGCTTGCCTAAAGTGATAATTATATTTTGTACCCCCTTGCTTAAAAAAACATTGGCAGCTTGTGAAGCAGTTGATTCATCCTCTACTTTTATACCAGTAAGAAATGCTGCTTCCGTTTCATTTGGTGTAATCAAAAATAAACCATTCAGCAATTCATCATCCAACAGTTGTGCCGGTGCAGGATTGAGAATTAATTTTTGTCCATTTGCTTTCGCTCTTTTAGCGACGGCTTTAATTGTTTCCATTGGAATTTCCAATTGCATTAAGATAATTTCTGCTTTGGCAATATCTTTAACTTTTTCAATATCAGCGGACAACAAATTTGCATTGGCACCGGGAGCCACCACAATACAATTCTCTCCTTCTTCATTTACTATAATTAATGCAATGCCGGATGGGTTTCTTTCATCTAGAAAAACAAAATCAGTATTGATATTTTCTTTATTCAAGCCATCAATGGTTTGTTTTCCAAAAATATCATTTCCTACTTTGGCAACTAACGTAACATTACCTCCTAACCTTGCAGCTGCTACAGCCTGGTTGGCGCCTTTGCCGCCGGCATTCATAAAAAAAACACCCCCTAATTTCGTTTCACCGGGCAGGGGAAGCATGTCTGTTTTTACTACCATGTCGGTGTTAGCGCTGCCAATTACAATTATTTTATTTGTATACATTTTTTGTTGTTTATCTGAAAAGATGTTAAAACAGTAGAATGCAATAGAATGTAAAGCCTCTTTACGGATAGCTCTATTGTGGTCCAAATCTCACACTCACCAAAAAGCCCCAAATGATCATTGGGGCTTTTATTTTTCCCTGTTAATATTAAATACTATCAGTTACAACCAGCAACGCATAGATAATGCCCGGTAGAAGACCAAGAATCCATAATAATATACTTAACCAGAACTTTCCATTGACTTCACCCTGATGAAGATAAACTGCTAAAGGTGGTAAAAGAATAGCAAGAATAATAAGAACTACTTCATCTACTTTAGCTGTTCTTCCTGCTTTTTTTTCCAGTTTCAGATGTTTTATTTCCAGTTTTACATTCCGGATACGTTCTTTTCTTTCATTTTTTGACAAACTCCTGAATTCAGCTTTAGCGGCATTGATTATTGAAGGGTCAGGTTCTGCAGTTTTATTTTTTACCGGTAATACAATAGCTCCATACGAAAAAGAACCCATTGAAAGGCTTAGTGATATTAGTAACAGGTAGCCAACTATTTTTTTCATTTGTATAAAAATTTAGATTGTTAATTAATAAAATCTGGTAAATAGAAATAGTTTATTTGGAAATAGTCTGGTCAACATAAGCGGATATCCAACCTACCTGCCCGTTTTTTACAAGATAAAACTGTTTTGTTTCATAGATGGATACAAATTGCCGCATGATCTTTAATAGAAGCCCCGAACCGGCCATCAATGATTTTTGATCAAATACCCCATGAACTGTTTTTACCGCTTTTCTTATTGCTGCTTTTTCACTTTCATCCGATGAAATATTTACCAGGTTGGTTTCTGAATAGCTGGCATAATTGGAATAAATCTTTTCACTGAATTTTATTACTTCATCAAAAGTGACAGGTATTACAGAGTTATCAATAAGCTCAGGATGGGAGAGGGTGGCCACTGCCCATGCTATACCGCCACTAAATGCTATATAGTCACTTAATGGATATGCACCGCTGGAATTTACTGCATAAATGATTTCTGAATTCTCTGCACCGGCCAGTACTCTGCTCATTTGCTTGCTGAAATTGGGCAGGCTTTTTTCATCACCACACATTTTGTCAGTTGCATTTGCTGTGCTTTTAGTTCCCCAATTCAGTTGAAAAAGATAAAATTCTTTTGTATTACCATAAGGGAAATATCCACCTTTGGTATTTCCACTTCCTATATCTATTAAGAATGTATTATACCTTCTTGCTTCCGGCACAATTCCCAGGTGTGATAAAAATGCCTCCTGCCGTACATCAATGACAATTACCGGTCTGTCTGGTTCATTTATTTTTATTTTAAAGGAATCAATGAGGTTGTTGATCCAGTTTGTTTTTTCCTCTTTATCCGCCTGCATTTTAACTCCGCTGCTGATCATCGTAAAAATTTTCTTGTTGGGAATTTTGTAAACTTTTTCTGCAGTCATATACAAATTGTAAAGCCCTTCCAGTGTTGCAGAAAATGTTGGTGGAGTAAAAGAAATAAAATCAGTATTAATGGATGTGTCTTTTAGAATATTAAATGCCCCGTTTGTCTGGGCATTTTTTCCTATTTCCACCATGCTCATTTTTACGCCTTTTGAGCCAACTTCTATACCGGTATAAACGGTGGAATTGTTGTATTTAAGTTTAAAACTTGTTTGTGCATGTATGAAAGAGAAACAAATCAATAGAAGACACATAACAAGTGTACGGCGATTTACAAGGATATGGTACATGGGTAGTAATTTATTCCCTGTGAAATTACTTAATAGATTTTCCTTTTGATCTTTCAAAATTACCCTGACTGTTAACTGTGAATAGAATGTGCTTAAAATTTTAGGATATTTTTTTGAATTTCCTTTTTTATAAAATGATTTTCTTGTTTCATCAAAATTGATTCAGAGTTAAATCAGTATATCTCCAGTTCATCTTTGGAAACCAGTTTGGGAAATAAGTGGTGTGGTTCTGTCTGGTACCAAAACACAACAGAACTAATATTCGATTGCTGAACCAGGTAGCGACCACCACTTTTCCACCCAAGATCCTGAATGGTTACTTTTAAATCTTTATCAAACCGGATGGGATCCATGATATGCCAGCGGTACAAGCCAAATCGTTGCATCACTCCGTAATGTCCATCACCCCGGATCACCTGGTGAAGTCCTGTATAAGCTGTGGAGAATTCAGTGTAATCGGTTGTTTCTATACCAGCCGCATTTTTCTTTCTTGTATCAAAATCATAAGAGCCACAGAAATAATCTTCGGTTCCTGTTCCATTGACTGTTGGGAATTTCGAATCTCCATCCATATAAAATTTAATTTCTCCTTCGCCCCACCATCCGTTATTTTGTACTCCCCATGCTAAATATGTGCCTACATATTGTCCTTTTCCCTGAATGCTGTCCACCAGAGTATAAACTCCTCCCTGTGTTGGATTCTTTTTTCTGAACTGTGCATGAAAATAAGCTGCATCATCGGGTACTTCTGTAAGAGTATAGTCAATCTGATAATATACCGTCATGTTTTCAACATTAATATTTGTCATAGTGATCCTGCATTTTTTTCTGAAAGGCATTGACCAATAGCAATTAAATGCACTGCCTGGATTAATAGTTACCGGCAGCGAATTAAGATGCGCATACGAGCCCCATCCGGCCCCAAAAAAATCACCGACGGGAACTTCTATCGAAGGTTCTTTTTCGTCATCCCAATAAAAACGTAGTATGGAAAATCTCCAGTTGCCGGTAGGGGTCATCCAGATATGTTGTATGGCGCCGGGGCCGGTTATATCAGCAAGAGTAAAAGTTTCTCCTGCTTTAATATTAATAAAGGGATTCACTTTCCAGCTTTGGCCCAACTCCCTTGCACTATATTTAGCGCTGCCATTTTCAAGTGTTGCCATGCCGCCTTTACCGGGTTCGCCGGTCAGATTCTCAGGACTGATGGATCTTGTTTTTGCATCACTTAACCGGTAAAGATTACCAAGGTTCATATCAAGACCATTGAACTTTGATGTCTTTTGAGAAAACGAGTAAGAAGAAATAAAAATAAGTGCGAATAATAACTTTTTCATTACAGTAGTTTTTTAAGTAATGAGAAAGTTAATGAAAAGTTTATTATCTCTTTCAAAATATCAGGTAAAAGAGAAAATGAAAGTGGAAGTGGAAGCAATTAGCCTAGTATATAAAGTGCGACAGTATTTCAACTACCGCACTTTTTTATATTAAGCTTCCACAGGAACTTCTTCTGCTAATTGAACCTCGGCTAATAACTTTACTTCATCACTTACCAATACACCGCCACCTTCTGTAACGACATTCCACACCAGGCCAAAATCTTTACGGCTGATTTTGCCATGCAGGCTAAAAGCTGCTTTTTTATTTCCCCATGGATCTTTTACAAGGCCCCCAAACTCCACATTCAATGTAATTTCTTTTGAAAAACCTCTGATGGAGAGATTACCTGTAAGCTGATAGCTGCCATCAGCTTTTTTTGTAAAACCGATAGAATTAAAAGTCAATTCCGGAAATTTTTCGATTTCAAAAAAATCTTCACCAGCCAGGTGCTGATCCCTTTGCTCGCTACCTGTTGTTAACGACTTCATATCTGCTGTAAAACTGATTTTAGCATCACTGAAGTCTTCTTTACTTGTTTTTACTGAACCGCTGAAGCTTTTTAAATTCCCGGTAACAGTGGTTACCATCAGGTGTTTTACTTTAAATTGAACTTCGCTGTGCGAAGCGTCAATGACCCATTTTGTAGTTGCCATAATTGTGTTTGTTTAAATGTTAAATATTTATGTTAAGACGAATTTTGTTACAACAAATATTTTATCAAAAAAAATTACCCTCGCATTTTGTCTAACAACTGGCTGAGCTGTTCAGCTTCTTTTTCTGTTAGTTTTTTCTTCATTTCCGCAAGATGTTTTTTCATGGGTTCATCCAGTTCCTGTAAAAGTCTGATACCTTTATCCGTTACATTGATGTCCATTTTACGACGGTTCACCGGGCATAACTGACGTTTCACTAATCCCTTGGTGACCAACTTATCCAATAACCTGGTTACATCATTATTCTTTTCCAGCATTACTTCTTTAATAGTACCGGGGGAGACCGGTTCAGGATGCTTTCCTCTCAAAATTCTGAGTACATTATAATGTTGTGGCAAAATGCTGTGATCTTTGAACAGGGCATTTTGAAGGTCCTTAAACCAGCTACTGGTATAAATCAGATTCACAGCTGCTTTTTCATGGCTGCTTCTGAATTTAGTGTTCTGTTTTATGACCTTTTCAATTTCCATTCTGCAAATATAGTAAAAACAAATATTGTTGCAACAAATAAATTGTTAACATATTTTCAAATGTCAAAAAATCGGTAAAAGAAGCTATTTCGGGTTGTAAGAGAATTCCAGTTTAAATTAAACAATCCGATTCTTTGATTTCTTTGTTTAATAGGCTTTGATTCAATCTAAAGCTTGGGTTATTTTTTTGCAGTAATTATTTGAAAATTCTTGCAAAAAATTCCTTCATATCATTCCAGGATGCAGTATCAGCCGCAGCATTATACTTTATCGGCAGTTTGAATTTCTGACCCATTGCTGTGGCATCAGGATTGGTAAAAGAATGAGTGGCCTCAGGATAAGATTTAAAAATATAATCGGCGCCAATTGAATCCATTTGCTTTTTAAACATGGCTACCTCAGCAGGAGGAACAAATGAATCTGAATCACCCTGGCAAACCAATATTTTTGCTTTCAATAAATTTTTATCTGCCGGGGTTCCTACCAGACTCCCATGAAAACTTACAACTCCATTTAGATCTTCACCCATACGGGCAAGATTGAGCAGCACTCCGCCTCCGAAACAATATCCGATACCGGCTATTTTACCAGGGTCAACCCGGTTAAATGTTTTTAATTTATTCAAGGCCGCATCAAAATTTGCTTTTGCCATTTGCGGATTTTGATAAAAAGGCATGGCGAGTTTGCTTGCTGTACCAGGGTCATTACCCATTCGGCCGTTACCATACATATCTACAGCCATAGCCACATATCCCATTTCTGCCAGTTGTCTTGCACGGCGTTTTGCATAATCATTCAATCCCCACCACTCATGTACCACCAATACAGCAGGACGTTTGCCTTCTATATTTTCATCATATACCACATAGCTGTTCATGATGAGACTATCAACCATATATGTAACTGTCTCTACTTTTAATTTAGATTCTTTAGCAGTTGATTTCTTTTCACCACTATTGCAGGAAATAAACAAAAAAAGAAATGCAGGCAATGCAGTCAATAGAAAGTATTTTGATTTCATAAACCGGAGATTTTATATTTGAAATAAGATGCATCTAAAGTTCATAAAAAGTTTCGGATAATGCAAAATCTAAAAAACATGGAAGTCTATCTAATTTTTCCCCAACCGTATGATTTTAAGAATTATTTCTGTTCAAACTACTTATTTGACTATATTGCAGAGTTATATAAGTTCTTCACATTAAATTAGTTCATGTCAATTATTCTGGTTGTCTTTTTAGTTCATTGGTATCTTTCTCTTTTTACACTAACCTTTCTTCAGCATCGCTATGCCTCTCACGCTGTTTTTAGTATGAGTAAATTCTGGGAACGTTTTTTTTACCTGCTGGCTTATATAGCACAGGGGTCTGCTTATGTAAGCCCCCGAACTTTTGCTATACTGCACCGTATGCATCATGCATACACAGATACCGAGAAAGATCCACATTCACCTCTTTTTGATAAAAACGTGTTTACATTAATGTGGAATACCCGTGCTTTTTCAACTTCCATTTTCAATGGAGGTTTTAAACCGGAAGAACGATTTTTAAAAAATCTTCCTGATTGGCCAGCCTTGGATAAATGGGCACATTCCTGGATGTCCAGGTTGATGTGGGTACTAATTTATATTGGTTTTTACATTTGGATGGCTCCTTCTCCGTGGTGGTTTCTTTTTATATTTTTTCATGCTTTAAATGTACCGGTACATGCTGTAGTAATAAACTGGGTTGCCCATAAGTATGGTACGGTTTCATACAAAATGAAAAATACTTCTAAGAACCTATGGCCTTTTGATATCATCATGCTCGGTGAAGCGTATCATAACAATCATCATAAATATCCATCAGCGGCAAATATGGGAAGACGCTGGTATGAGATAGATCCGGTTTATCCTGTTCTGCTTCTTTTTAACTGGGTCGGTATCATTAAACTCAACAGGCAACCACTCAACCACGAATAAAAACTGGTTTACATTGTTAATAAAGTAAATCCGGTTTTGATCAGTGGATTTTATTCAAACTGTGTCACTGCAGTCCCGCTATTGTCTCATCTTCTTTTTCTGGTTCGCCTTCGTAAACGAACCTGACCATGGCACTCTTGTTCTCTGATGAACTCATAGATAGTAAATATCGTTTATTGCCTGTTGTAATGATAAGGATAGCAGTATTAGGAGGAATGGTTCCCATGTTTTCTGCCAACATTTCCAATTCATGAAAAGTATTATTCAGATCAATTTTTATATAAGCTGTAATTGGTTTAGCGGAAAGACGTTGATGGGAAAGCAATACTTTTTTATCTACTAACACTGTTATGGAGTCTCCGTCTATTACAGCATTATCATAAAAATCAAGACGGATAGTGCCGGTGTCAACTTTTATTTCGGGTATTTCTTTAAATGCTGATTCCCTTATCCGGGTTAAAATAATTTTGCCCCCTTCGCAGGAAACAGTGGTGCTCAATACATTTCCTGTCCAGTATCCACTAAGGGTTTCTTCATTGCCATTTCTGCTATAAGACAGTTCAAAGTCTTTTACACAGATAATACATCGTTCCGGTAAATGAAAGGTAGTTACCAGGCTTTCCTGTAAACTCAGTTTTTTTGATGAAACATTGTAACTACCCCTGAATTTTTTCTTTACATAATTGTTTACATCCTGGTAATGATAAGAATCACCGATAACATTCTGGCCTTTTATGGAAATCCGGAGCTCAATATTATTTTCAGGAAAACATCCATGCATTGAAAGAGTGCCTTTCCAGAATCCATTCAGGTTTTGTGCTGTGGTCACAAAGCCGGTCAGAAAAAAAAATATTGTTATGGCTATACTTTTCATCACCGTCAAAAGTTAGTGACAATTTATTGTATAAAAAGTGAAAACCTGTTAAGAATTATTTGAAATTATACAGACGGCAGATGATTCCAAAATTGAATTAAGCAATAAAGATAAAGTCTATGTATATCCCCACTTCTTCATAATATCAAGATCTTCTTTAGCGCAATCAAGAGGCGTCTTTCCCTGGTAAGATTCCTGTTCAATTATATAATGTACATTCTTTGTCTTTTTCCTTATCAAATCAATCACGGATTTCAAATTCACAATACCTGCCCCTAAAATAGTGCTCTCATACTTTTCATCTCCGCTAGAGGCTTTTATTTCATCTTTTACATGTACTAACATGAACCTGCCCGGATATTGATTTACTATATCCATCGTTTTAGCTCCGCCGTTATAAAGATTACCTGTATCGAGTTGCTGAATAACCAGGCTGGGGTCAGTATTTTTCAGAATTATATCATACATTATTTCACCATTCAGTTTTTGACTGAATTCAAAGTCGTGATTATGATAACCGAATTTCATGCCCCATTTTTTACATAGTTCACCGCTTTTATTGAAAACATCCAGAAACATTTTCAACTCATCATAATTTGTCCTGTACCTGTTTTCAAGCGATGGACTGATAACATATTGTTGCCCCACCGTTGCAGCATCTTCCACTGTATATTTCCAGGCATCATTAAAATCTTTTTTTACAGCATCCCAGTGCTGGGGGCCCAATACAGTGTGACCGCTCTTCATTTTTATACCCAGTCCATCAAGATTCTTTTTGAATTCTGATGGAGAGAATCCATAAAATTTCCGATTCACATAATTGGCATGCTCTACATATTGATAACCCATCTCCGAAAGCTGTTTCAAAGTTCCAAGAGGATCAGTTTTCATGTTATCCCTTACGGAATAAAGCTGGATACCCACCAATTCTCTTTTTTTATTTTCTTCCACCATTAGTTTTGGTAATAATGAAGTACCCGCAATAGTAAGAGCTGAGTCTTTTAAAAATCTACGTCTTGATGCATTCATTTTTTAAAGTTATGGTTGATTAATCCGAATAAATTTAATTAAAAGGTATGATTTTATTCTGAACCAAAAACATCTTAATAAATTTCTCTGAAACTATATTAAAAGAGTTGGGCAATTGTAATTATTTTTATCTACCGGCCCTTCACTGGAGATTTTAATTTAAAATTGAAAAAATGTTTATACATCACGTTTATTTCTGGCTGAAAAACCCTGACAACAGCGAAGATTGTGCAAAGCTGGTGGAAGGATTAGAAAAACTTTCTAAGGTCAAAACAATTAAAAGATTTCATATTGGTAAACCGGCTGCTACCAATCGTGAGGTTATTGACATATCTTATTCAATTTCCTGGATGCTGATTTTTGAACAGGCTGCTGACCAGGAAAGTTATCAAACCGATCCTATTCATTTGAAATTTGTGGAAGAGTGCTCCATGCTATGGAGCAAAGTGGTCGTATACGATTCAATAGATATTTAAAGCGGAAAAAACCTTTATCTTATTTTTTGTGTTTATTAAATTTTCTTGCTACTACTATTCTTATATTGCCAGAGGGAAGAAAATAATCTTTTGAGGAAGAAGCTCCCTGAATCCATAACCCATTACCCGCCCAATTGGCACTTACATTCCAGGTACTGCTGTTATAGCCGGCTGCTGCTTTAAAAACTTCGGCAGGATTTATTGAAACTTTATTTTGTTTTTTTGTCCCTTCCTCCGTGGAAATATTTACATCAAGATTTGCTACTGCGGATCCGGTAATAAATAAATGCTTTGCAATTACCAGTGTATAGGCATACCCAACTCCCGGACCAAAGCTTATGTAATTAAATTTGTTAATACCGGCTTGTGGAAATGAATTTTGAAGCAAATGGGGAATAAAGGCGCTATCACCTTTTATTGAACCGTAATATATTTCGCCTCCGTAAAGGAATGTACCGGCGGATCTTTTTTGCCACTCAGTTTGTAAAAGCGCTGCTTTATAAGAAAATTTTTCTTTGTTGGGAACCCGGTAAGCTGAAAGTCCAAAGAAGTTAGATTTTATATCAGCTCTGTAATAGTACTTATTTGCTGCCGCACCGGCAATTCCTTTTGGTTCAAGATGAAATCCTTTAGGAGCCTCAACATAAAGATCAACAGCCCATTTTTGAGGAAACAAATGTACCTGCAGATCCAGTCCTTTAGTTTTTCCCTTTGGTTCTTTTTTCGTGTTTAAAAAACCTAAGCCACTGAATACATTTACAGATATTCCATTAGTAGTAAATCCTGCACCAAGATTCAATTTAGGGTTGGCTTTGTATTCAAGTTCACTTCCTGAAGCAGTAGCAGGAAAATTGAGATGAACATATTTTTGAGACAAATAGAGTCGAAAATTAATTTTTTCAGGAAAGGTTTCGTAGTAAGCAGTGTCGTGTTTAAAATCTTTTTGCGCATACAGGGAACCAGGCTGGATTAAAAGAATACAAAAGGAAATTATTAATAGGAAAGAGATAGATATTTTTTTCATTTAGCTAAAATTAAAAGTTGGAGATTTAATAGTCGAAAATATCTGTCGGGTTACTAAGACAGAAATTCAAATATAGCTTTTAAAAATATATAAATTTAAAGTTATTGCAAAGGGATTA
This sequence comes from Sphingobacteriales bacterium, assembly GCA_023251235.1. GTDB lineage: Bacteria > Bacteroidota > Bacteroidia > Chitinophagales > Chitinophagaceae > VBAS01. Next base: position 14,101 of record JAHEZE010000001.1, read on the forward strand.
TCATTTAATCAGGGGTGAAGTTGGTAGGGTTCATTAATTAATTTGACTCTGCTTCAGAGTATTATCAAAACTGTTGAATGCCAATAACTGCGCTGTTGCCCAATAGCAAAACTGGCTGAATTTTATCTTAACTGGTAAGAAATAATGACTGTTAAATCTTCATTTCCCATTGGTTTCAGTCCATGGCTGCTTCCGGGTCGGGTTAAAACAGCGTCTCCTGCTTTTACAGCAAATGAATCTCCATTCATTTTCATTTCACCGGTGCCATTGAGAATATAATACACTTCATCGGTTTCCTGCAGATGATAGCCAATAGAGGAACCTGGTCTCAAAACTCTTTTGCGGAAAGCCATTTTAAAGTTCTTTATGTTTTCAAAAAAAGGATAAGCCGTAGTTGTACCGCCGCCATCGTGGGGCCCGGGCTGTTGTATGGCAATATCTTTTTCATGTTGCAGAATGTATGGCTCTGTCTGTTTTTTATTGGTGAAGGCCAATATGCAGAACATCATGCAGCCGCCGGAAAAAAAAGCAATAATGATTTGTAATTTTTTCATTGTAACAATTTTTGTCTTATATAAAATTCAGAATATATTGTTGAAATCCGGCAAAGATTTCATCATGCTTTCAACCGTATCGGCTGAGATTTTAAATAAGTAAGCGAATGCCAGAGCCATTCCATTTGACCATACTGGTAACAACTTATCCAACAGCAACAAGGCAGCTGATTACATAATAACTTTCAGCTATATTTGCAGCACTATGACACAAGAAAAAATATCTGATATGCGGTCCCGCTGTGCCGGGATAAGGAGGTTTCTTTGACGTTGAGAACCGACGTGCTAAAACCGAAAATGATAAACAACTTTCATTAAGTCCGGGTTTTTGGGATGATAATGCCCGTGCAACTTCCATCATGAAAGAAATTAAGGTGAATGAATACTGGATAAATCTATACCAGGAAACAGAATCATCTGTTGAAGATTTTGCTGTGTTGTTTGATTTCTGGAAAGCAGGTGATGCTACAGAGGAAGAAACAAAGCAGGCTTATGATAAGGCTTTGGCAATACTTGATGACGCTGAATTTAAAGCTACTCTTAACGAACCAGAAGATGAATTGCCTGCCGTATTGCAAATAAACAGTGGAGCTGGTGGCACTGAAAGCCAGGATTGGGCAGAGATGCTTGCCCGCATGTATCGTATGTATGGTGAAAAGCAGGGCTGGAAAGTAACCGAACTTGATTGGGTTTGGGGTGATGGCGCCGGCATCAAAACATGTACCTATCAATTTGACGGACCATTTGCTTATGGCTTTTTAAAAGCAGAAAGTGGTGTGCATCGTTTGGTTCGTATTTCACCGTTTGACAGTAATGCCCGTCGTCATACATCTTTTGCGTCTGTGTTTGTTTATCCATTGGTGGACGATACCATTAATATTGAAATAAAAGAGGCGGATGTAAAAATGGATACATCAAGAAGTGGTGGCGCCGGTGGACAGAATGTAAACAAAGTAGAAACGAAAGTTCAGTTGACACATATTCCTACAGGTATTGTTGTAGTTTGTCAGCAGGACAGAAGTCAATTAGGCAACAGGCTATTGGCAATGCAAATGCTGAAAAGCCGTTTGTATGAAGAAGAACTTAGAAAACGTCAGGCAATAAAAGATGCCACCAACTCCTCAAAGAAAAAAATTGAATGGGGAAGCCAGATACGCAGTTATGTTTTTCATCCGTATAAAATGATTAAAGACCATCGTACTGATTATGAAGTGGGTAATGTACAGCCGGTGATGGATGGAGAACTGGATGGATTTATAAAAGCGTATTTGATGAGTGAAAAGGAGGCAGAAAGTTAGATTTCACGCCAAGCCGCAAAGAATCGCTAAGCAGTAAAACTATCTTTGCTTTCCTGTTTACAAAACTTTGCGAACTTAGCGTGAAAATATTTTAACATTAATATTCTGATATATGAGTCTTGGTTACTTCAACTATCCTATGCCGGTAAATGAACCTGTGCTTTCTTATGCACCTGGCAGTAAAGAGAGAGAAACATTAAAAGCAACGCTTGCTAAATTAAAAAGTGAGCAGGTTGATGTACCGATGTACATAGGAAGCAAAGAAGTACGTACAAATAAGAAAGTTGCAATTCACCCACCACATGAGATTGCTTATACATTGGGCTATTATTATGAAGGTGATGAAAGACACGTGAAGCAGGCAATTGATGCTGCATTAGCTGCAAAAGAAGCATGGGCCAATATGAATTGGGAAAGCAGGGCGAACATTTTTTTAAAAGCAGCTGATTTGATGGCTACGAAATATCGTCCGTACATGAATGGTACTACGATGCTTGGTCAAAGTAAGAATGCTTTCCAGGCGGAGATTGATGCTGCATGTGAGTTAATTGATTTTCTGCGGTTCAATGTTCATTTTTTAAGTGAGATATATAAACAACAACCGATCAGCAGCACGGGCCTGCACAACAGAATGGAGTACCGTCCGCTGGAAGGATTTGTATTAGCCATAACACCTTTCAATTTTACAGCGATCGGAGGAAACCTTCCAACCAGTGCTGCCATGTGTGGGAATGTGGTCGTCTGGAAAGCGGCCCATACGCAAATTTATTCTGCACAAATGTTTATGAGGATATTAAAGGAAGCAGGCTTGCCGGATGGGGTTATTAATTTGATTTATGTTGACGGACCAACATTAGGCAAGGTTTGTTTCAGTCATCGGGGTTTTGCAGGTGTTCATTTTACAGGTTCCACAGGAGTATTTAATTATATGTGGAAAACCATTGGTGAAAATTTGCCGATGTATAAATCCTATCCAAGAATAGTGGGAGAAACCGGAGGTAAAGATTTTGTCATTGCTCATAAGAGTGCCGATCCTGATGTTGTAGTTACTGCCTTACTTCGTGGAGCATTCGAATATCAGGGGCAAAAATGTTCTGCTGCTTCAAGAGCTTATATTCCATCCAATATTGCAGATGAGGTAAAAAAGAAATTGATTGCCGGCGTAAAAAGTTTTAAGATGGGCAACCCTGAAGATTTTACCAATTTCATTAATGCAGTAATTGACGAAAAAAGTTTTGAAAGCATCAAGCAGTATATTGACAATGCAAAAAAAGACGAGAAAGCAGAAATTTGGGTAGGAGGGAAGTGTGATAAAAGAGAAGGTTATTTTATTCAACCCACTATCATTGAAGCTAAGAGCCCGAAATATGTTACGATGTGTGAGGAAATCTTTGGGCCGGTGTTAACAGTATATATATATAATGCCAGCCAATTTGAAAAAACTCTGGAACTTTTGGATAATACTTCTCCATATGCATTAACAGGAGCAGTGATTTCAAAAGACAGAAATGCAATTGAACTGGCTACAAACAAACTCAGGAATGCTGCCGGTAATTTTTATATTAATGATAAACCAACCGGCGCGGTGGTGGGTCAGCAACCATTTGGCGGGGCCAGAGCAAGTGGTACTAATGATAAAGCGGGAAGTATTCTGAATCTTTACCGGTGGTTAAGTGCAAGAACAATTAAAGAAACATTTAATCCGCCTGCAGATTATAAATATCCTTTCATGCAGGATAAATAAATTTCAGTTCCTTGCCGGAGCCTTTATTATTTTAGCAAAAAATTGAAAGATTGAAATTAATTCTATCATCATCACAGTTAGCGATAACTATTAAACGCCTGGCACACCAGGTGCTGGAAAATCATAGTGATATTGAGAATATTGTTTTCATTGGTCTTCAGCCCCGGGGGATTTTTCTTTCTGACCGGTTGGTAGAAGAAATAAAAAAAGAATTACCTGGAAGGAAGATACTTTATGGTAAACTGGATATTACATTTTACCGCGATGATGTTCGTAAAGAACTTCATAAGGCTAATCAGACAGATATTCTGTTTTCAATAGAAGGAAAAAACGTTGTGCTCATTGATGATGTTCTTTATACCGGACGTACCATAAGGTCTGCCCTGGATGCTCTTCTTGGTTTTGGCCGCCCGGCAAAAGTTGAACTATGTGTATTGATTGATCGCCGCTTCAGCCGGCAATTCCCGATACAGCCAGACTATACAGGTAAAGCCATTGACTCCATTGTAACACAAAAAGTGAAAGTAGAGTGGGCAAATGATGAAGTAGTCATTTACTGATATTTTTTTTCAGTAAGTTAATTTAATGGGGATAAAATTTTTCAACTTATTTTTAGACTATTGGCAGCCAATTAAGCTACAAATAATTCTTATCTGAAAATATTTAGTTTGAGTTTAAAATTTTAGTATTTCTCATTCTTTAAAAAGTAAAATGAAAATAGTAAATGAGTTAATTTAATGTGATAAAATTAACTTGAAAATTCTTGCAAAGTTTTCAATTTCAACATACTAAACCTAACACTTGTTAGGAAGTTTTAAAAAAAAATATATTTAAAAAGCTACACATTTGTCTTTTTTTACAGAACTTGCTGTAAGTCTGCTAATATTTAAAAACATTTTGCATTATGAGAAAATTAAAACAAATCCTTGTCAAACCGACAAGAACGATCCCGATTTTTATTTTAATCCTGTTTGTAAGCCTTACTGCGACTGCGCAAAAACAGGTAACCGGAGTAGTTAAAGAGAATGGCTCTCCTGCAATTGGAGCTTCAATTTTAGTTAAAGGCACTTCAGTAGGTGCTTCCACTGGAACTAATGGAGCATTTACCATTACAGTGCCTGCCGGAAAAAGTATTCTGGTCATTTCTTCTATCGGTTTCGATACGAAAGAAGTGAATGTTTCGGCTGTTACAAACATTGAAGTAAACCTGGCAACGGCTACAAGCACTTTGAATGAAGTGGTTGTAACAGGTTACACTTCTCAGAAAAAGAAAGAAATTACAGGCTCAGTTGCTGTAGTTAACATGAAAGATGTAAAGCAAACACCTGTTGGAACTGGTGAGGAAGCTTTACAAGGTCGTGCTGCGGGTGTTACTATTCTCAGTTCTGGTCAGCCCGGAGCCGCAAGTGATATCCGGATAAGAGGTATCACGGCATTTGGTAATAATTCACCACTTATTATCGTTGACGGTGTAAGAGGTAACCTGCATGATATTAATATTAATGATATTGAGTCTATGCAAGTGTTGAAAGATGCATCTGCTGCTATATATGGTGTGGCAGGTTCTAACGGTGTTATTATTATTACTACAAGAAAAGGAAGATCCGGGAAAGCTAAAATCAGTCTTGATGCATACGCTGGAACTGTAACCCGTGGTCCCGGATTCGACATGGCAAGCACACAGGAAGAAGCTAATGCTATTTGGCAACAACAGCGTAACTCGGGTATTACAAATCCCAGTAGCAAGCAATATGGAAGTGGCGCTACACCTGTTATCCCTGACTTTATTACTCCTTATGGAGTTTCAGGTGCTGGTCCCGATCCGTTAACTTATGATATTAACAGTAACCAAATAACAAGGGCCAATAAAATTGGTACAAACTGGTATAATGAAATTACCCGGAATGCCCCGGTAAAAAACGTTAACTTATCAATAAGTTCGGGTAATGATAAAAGTTCTTACTTCTTTTCTGTGGGCTATCTTGATCAGCAAGGTATTGCCAGGTTCCAATATCAAAAAAGATATTCAGTAAGGGCAAATACACAGTTTACAATTAAGGATAAAATCCGTGTTGGGGAAAACGCTTATGTTTTTCAAAAAAGTAATCCTATTTATGGAAATCAGGGTGAAGGAAGTCCTTTTTCCGTTGCTTTTCGTGAAGACGCAATTATTCCTGTATATGATATAGTGGGAAATTTTGCCGGTACTAAATCTCAGGATTTAGGGAATGCACAAAATCCTTATGCTAACATTTACCGTTCCAAGGATAATAGAAATCATAATTGGGATATACAGGGAAATGTGTTTGCAGAATTTGATTTCCTGAAACATTTTACCATTCGTTCCAGCTATGGCGGTTTAGTTGATAATTATTCCTATTATTATTTTAACTATGTTGGTTACGAAAATGCTGAAGGAAATACAGGTTCAAACTCTTTTCATGAAGGTGGAGGTTATAACACCAGCTGGACATTTACCAATACTTTAAATTATAGCAATACGTTTGGTAAGCATAATGTAAAAGGCCTTATCGGTACTGAAGCAGTTGAATATTATGGAAGAGGTATGGAGGCTGGAAGAAGCCAATATTTCTCAGAGAATCCAAATTTCTGGATACTTGATGCTGGTTCTCCCAGCGGTCAGTCGAATACTGGTTTTGCCTACCAAAGTTCGCTATGGTCACAGTTTGCAAGGGTGGAATATGACTATGACGGAAAATATCTTTTGAACGCAAGTGTACGCAGGGATGGTTCATCCGTGTTTGCCGCAGATGTCAGATATGGTTATTTCCCTGCTGTTTCTGCCGCATGGAGAGTATCCCAGGAAGACTTTCTTAGAAATGTGTCATGGATCAATGATTTAAAATTACGATACAGTTGGGGTAAACTGGGTTCTGCCAGCAACGTTAACAGTACTAATCCTTTTAATCTTTATGGCTCAAGCGCAGGCCATTCTTATTATGATATTGCAGGTAACAGTAATACTCCAGCGGCCGGTTTCAGAAGAAGTAATATCGGAAACCCTGAAACAACATGGGAGGGTGATATCATTTCTAACGTAGGGTTAGATGCAACTCTCTTTAAGAATAAATTTGATTTCACCTTTGATTTTTACAAAAAGAAAGTCAGTGGATTATTATTCGATGCTTCCGGAACACAATATGACAGGATATTTACAGGTGATGTAACACTCCCCAAAGTGAATATTGGCGATATGCAAAATACCGGGATCGATTTTAGCGCTACCTATCATGGTACTATAAACAAGGATATGAAATTTGATGTAACGGGTAGTATGACTACTTATCACAATCAAATCATTCATATACCCGGTGTTCCTTTCTTCAATGGACCCACAATCAGAAATTTTTCTCCAACACGCAACCAGGAGGGACATCCTGTAGGAGCTTTCTTCGGTTACCAGGTTGTTGGTCTTTTTCAAAGTGCAGCAGATGTTGCCAGCTCTCCAACACAGAATGATGCGGCTCCTGGATTATTCAAATATGCGGATATAAACGGGGATAAAAAAATAGATGGTGATGACCGTACATATCTTGGCGATCCAAATCCAAGTTTTACTTATGGGTTAAACATTTCATTTAGTTATAAAAACTTTGATTTCTCTACTTTCTTCTTTGGTTCTAAAGGGAATGATGTTTTTGATAATACAAAAACTTTTACTGACTTCCCTGATTTCTTTAAAGGTGGTTTGAGAAGAGATGTTGCACTTAATGCATGGACGCCAACAAACACTAATACTTCTATCCCAAAATTGAGAACAACAGGAGGATTTAGTACTGACAATGTGGCCAACAGTTACTATATCAGCAAGGGATCTTATATGCGTAATAAACAAATGCAAATTGGTTATGTTTTTCCAACAAATTTGCTTTCAAAAATTGGTATTGATAGGTTACGTATTTATGCGCAGGGTACTAATTTGTTTACTATTACCAAGTACACGGGTCTGGATCCTGAACTACAAAGCAGTGATATAGGAAATACCGTTGGGTTTGGTATCGATAATGGTAACTATCCGCATACGCCAGGTATTCTTTTTGGTATAAACCTTAATTTTTAAATTCTTAAAAATTCTCTATATGAAACTTAAAAAAATAATATATAAACTGGCAATTCCTGCAAGCCTTTTGCTACTCGTTCTTTTTGTAGCTTGTAAGAAGAGTTTTTTAGAAAAACCGCCATTAGGAACCTTAAACCCTGAAATATTGGCGACCGAGAAAGGTGTTAATGGGTTATTAATAGGGGCTTATTCCCTTGTTGATGGAGAAGGTGCATCCGGCGATGGTTTTGCCTCAGGCGCTTCTAACTGGGTATATGGCGGCGTAGCAAGTGATGATGCCTACAAGGGATCAGATCCTACTGACGTAGCTGTGGCAGCACCCTTTGAAGAATGGGTATCATTAGATGCAAACAATGGCGCTATACCTCAGAAATGGAGTCTTTGCTATGCCGGTGCTCAGCGTTGTAACGATGTAATAAATACACTTGCAATTGCAACGGGTATTTCGGCCCCAAAGGCGACAGCTATTGAAGCTCAGGCTCGTTTTTTAAGGGCTTACTATCACATGGAATTAAAGAAATGTTTTAACAATATTATTTATGCTGATGAAACTGTGAATCCTCAGAATATTGATGTTGACAATTTAACAGATGTGTGGCCAAAAATTGAAAATGACTTAACATTTGCTGTTGCCAATTTGCCCGCTACATGGAGTGAGGTAGGAAGAGCAAATTCATGGGCAGCAAAAGCATTACTGGCAAAGGCATATATGTTTGAAAAGAAGTATTCCACTGCTTATCCTATACTTCAGGATATAATTGCCAATGGAAAAACATCTGGTGGTATAAAGTATAAGTTGTTCGATAACTTTTATTCAAACTTTAATCCGGCACAAAAGAACGGTTCTGAATCTGTTTTTGCAGCACAAACTTCTGTTCACGACGGATCTTCTGTAGATTGGGGTGGTGATCCCAATGGTAATTATGGCGATATTCTAAACTTTCCTTACACAGGAGGTCCGGGTGCATGCTGCGGTTTTTATAATCCATCACAGGATCTTGCCAATGCTTTCAAGACTGATGCAAATGGCCTTCCTTTGTTAGATACATGGTACACCGGCAATAATGTTAGCGCTGAATCTGGAACATCCTATGCAGGAAATTTGGACCCAAGAATTGACTGGACGATGGGCAGACCTGGAATTCCTTACCTTGATTGGGGTATACATCCCGGAATTGACTGGATAAGGAACCCCGCAAATGATGGTAATAAAAGCCCGTTAAAAAATGTGTATGCTGCTTCGCAAAAAGATGCATTTACAGATGTGGGCAGTGCCTATTGGGGACCTACCGAGTTAGTTGCTAATAATGTAAATATTATACGCTTTGCTGATGTAAAATTATGGGCTGCAGAATGTGCAGCAGATGCTAATGATTTAACGGCTGCAAAGAATTATGTTAACGATGTTCGTAACAGGGCTAAGAATTCAGCCTGGGTGAAAACCGGCAATTACGATGCTTCTACAGCAAGCTATACCTCAGGTGCGAATGCTGCTACTTATAAAGTTGAGCCATATACCAGCTTCGCTGATAAGGCAACTGCTGTGAAGGCAATCCAGTTTGAAAGAAGACTTGAATTAGCAATGGAAGGTAATCGCTTCTTCGATCTGGTAAGATGGGATATAGCTGCGCCTGTTATTAACGCATTTATTGCCAGGGAAAAATCATTCAGGCCATTAAAGTTAAATGCAAATTTTGTGGCTCCTAAGAATAATTATTTCCCTATTCCACAGGGAGAAATTGATAACATGAATGCAGACGGGAAAAAACGTTTAACCCAAAACACCGGTTATTAGTATTAAATAAAGTTCTTAATAATTATTTATTGAGAGGTAGAGTATCAATACTCTGCCTCTTTTTTGTAATACTGTTTCTTTCTATCCAAAAGTATTTTTAATGAAAACTATAAATGGGTTATTCTTTGTTCTTATAATAGTATGTATCGCATCATGCCGCAATAAGAAACCTTTATTTCAATTAATTTCTTCAAAACATTCAGGAATTCATTTTGCAAACAGCATTGTAGAAAATGATTCTGTCAATCCTATAGATCTCACCAACATTTATAATGGTGGAGGAGTTGGCGTGGGTGACTTTAATAACGATGGGTTGGAAGATTTATATTTTACAGGTAACCAGGTATCAAACGGCCTATATATAAATAAGGGAAATTTCGAATTTGAAGATATAACAGATAAAGCCAATGTAGGCGGTAATAGCAGATGGAGCCGGGGCGTCTCTGTTGTTGACCTTAATAATGATGGTTGGGAAGATATATATGTGAGTGCAACTATTTTAAAAGAACCGGATAAAAGAAAAAATCTTTTATATATTAACCAGGGTATTGATAAAACCGGCATTCCGCACTTTAAAGAAATGGCCGCCGAATATGGATTGGATGATACCACTCACACCACTATGGCTGCATTTTTTGATTATGATGGCGATGGAGATCTTGATGTTTACTTAGTCGTTAATCAAATTATTAAAGGCAATAACCCTTCTTCTTTCCGCCCTAAAATTAAAGATGGTTCATATCCAAGTACAGGAAGATTGTACAGGAATGATTGGGATAATAATTTAAACCATCCGGTATTTTCTGATGTTACCAAACAAGCAGGCGTGAGTATTGAAGGGTATGGTCATAGTGTAAATATTGCTGATTTTAACAATGATGGCTGGAAAGATATTTTTGTTGCCAATGACTTTAACTCGAATGATTTGCTGTATATAAACAACCATGACGGGACTTTTACAGATAAAGCTTCTGTTTATTTTAAGCACACTTCAGCAAATGGAATGGGTGCTGATGTGATAGATATTAATAATGACGGGTTATCTGATATTGTAGAGCTTGATATGAATCCGGAAGATAACTACCGTAAAAAAATGATGATGAGTGCAAATAGCTACCAGACTTATCAGAACAGCGATTATTTCGGATATCAATATCAGTATGTAAGAAACACTTTACAACTAAACCAGGGTGAAAGAGTAAATAATAATGATTCAATCGGAGACCCGGTTTTTAGTGACATAAGTTTCTATTCCGGCATAGCTGAAACCGACTGGAGCTGGACTCCCCTGGTAACAGATTTTGATAATGACGGATATCGTGATATTATTATTTCCAATGGATTTCCAAGAGATGTTACAGATCATGACTTCATCGCATTCCGCAAACAATCGAGTACGATTGCTTCACAGGATTTTACTTTATCTCAAATCCCCCAGGTGAAGTTGCATAATTATGCTTTTCATAATAACGGAGATTTAACCTTCAAAAATTTTACTGATCGATGGGGATTTTCAACACCCTCATTTTCCAATGGCGCTGCGTATGCAGATCTTGACAATGACGGCGACATGGATGTAATAATAAATAATATTAACGATGAAGCATTTGTTTATAAGAATACACTGATGGATTCCAAAGAAAAAAATCAGCATTATCTTACTGTTAAATTAAAAGGAGATCCAAAAAACAGGGACGGCTTTGGCGCCTGGCTCAAAATTTTTTACGGCGATAAAAAACAGGTATTCGAACAATCCCCATACCGCGGGTATTTATCAAGCATTGACAATCGGCCTCATTTTGGATTAGGTACCACGTCAAAGATTGATTCCTTGATTGTAATATGGCCGGACAGCCGCGAACAAATTATTAAAAATATATCTGCCGATCAGATGATCACCGTTGACATTAAAAATGCAGATCGAATACATGATTGGCATAAACCCATTAAAACAACGAATAGCATATTCAGGGAAATAACTGATTCGCTAAAAATAAACTATACAAACAGGGGAAGAGATTTTGTGGATTTTAATATTCAAAAATTATTGCCTCATAAATTTTCCGAATTCGGTCCGGCATTGGCCGTTGGCGATGTAAATGGTGACGGATTGGATGATATCGTTGTCGGTGAATCTGCCGGATTTAGTTCTTCCATTCTTATGCAGCAAAAAAACGGAACATTTATTCAAAAAGATTTAATGCCGGCGGTAACACCTCAAACTAAAACTTGGGACGATGAAGGTATTTCTCTGTTTGATGCAGATAGTGACGGAGATCTCGATATTTATATTGCAAGCGGGGGCTATCAAAGCCCGGCTAATAGCGCTGCATACATGGACAAACTTTTCATTAACGATGCGAAAGGAAATTTTAGTTTAGATACGACTGCATTACCAAAGAATTTTACAAGTAAATCCTGCGTCCGGGTTACTGATTTTGATCATGATGGCGACCTTGACTTGTTTGTTGCCGGAAGAGTAGAACCTTCCTTTTATCCCAGGCCCGTTTCCAGTTACATTTATCGGAACGATACAAAAAACGGAGTGATAAAATTTACAGATGTTACTTCTTCTGTGGCACCCTCACTGCAGAATATTGGTCTTATATGCGATGCCGTATGGACGGATTTCGATAACGATGGCTGGCAAGATCTTATTTTAGCCGGGGAATGGATGCCAATCACTTTTTTAAAGAATGTAAATGGTTCTTTTAAAAATATTACTTCATCTTCCAATGTTCAAAATAAAAAAGGCTGGTGGACAAGCATTTTACCCGGCGATTTTGATAATGATGGCGATATAGATTATGTCGTTGGTAACTTAGGCTTAAATTCTTTTTTCAGGGCAAGCGATCGGTATCCGGTCAGCATTTATGCTAAAGATTTTGATAATAACGGAAGTTTTGATGCAATACCAAGTTTGTATCTTCCCACTTCTCAGGAAGATACCGTAAAAAGAGAGTTTCCGGTGCACATGAGGGATGACATCATTAAACAAATGATTTACTTCCGTTCAAAATTTCAGAATTATAAATCTTATGCATCTTCTACGTTTGATGAAATGTTTACCCCTAAAGAGAAGGATGGGATATTGAAACTACAGGCAAATTATTTTGGCAACAGTTATTTGCAAAATGATGGGAACGGGAAGTTTACATTGATACCGTTGCCCGCTAATATTCAATATTCCTGCATGAATGGAATGCTGTCAGAAGATTTTGACGGTGATGGAAAACTGGATGTTTTAATGGTCGGTAACGATTATGGCACTGATGTTTCTGTTGGCAGATATGATGCCTGCAATGGACTAATGCTGAGAGGCAATGGGAAGGGTAACTTTTCCGCTTTGTCAATTTTGCAAAGCGGTTGGTTCGTTCCGGGAAACGCAAAATCATTAGTGAAATTGCGAAGCAGTAATGGACAATGCTTAGTTGCTGCAAGTCAAAACAGAGATAAACTGAGAATATTTGAGATGAAAGGAAATACAGAATTTGTTCAATTGCAACCATTGGATATTAGTGCAATAATTAATTATAAAAACGGAACAAGGCAAAAAAAAGAAATATATTATGGGGATTCTTTTTTATCTCAATCGGGGAGGTTTTTAAATATTAGCAATGATGTTTTGTCTGTTACTATAAAAGATACGGAGGGTCATGAGCGACAGATAAATTTTAAATGATTTTCTACCATATTAAAGAATTCTAACTTGCATTAGTATTTATTTTTTATAAAAAATGGGCGAGAGAAATTTATAATGAAGGTTGTTGTATCTTTTATTGCGGCTGTAATTTTTTTACTGGCATATTTGTTAAGTTCATGTAATAATATTAGGAGAAATAATTCTCACCGTACTGTGCCAATATCCAATATTGAAAAAGGGAAGGTGCTGGCCGCTAATTATTGCCAGTCCTGTCATTTACTTCCCGATCCTTTGTTGGTTGATTCAAAAACTTGGGAAAAAGGTATTCTGCCGAATATGGGCCCGAGATTGGGTATTTTTCGTTTCAATAAAAAGAATTACCCTTCCAGTAAATATGATCCAGGCCTTAGCAGTAATTTTTATCCTTCAAAACCTGTCTTAACAGATGAAGAATGGGGATATATTATAGATTATTATACATCCGCATCGCCTGACTCCATATCAGCCAGGCAAAGCCGCCCTTATCCAATTAAAAAAACTTTGTCTCAGTTTATACCGCTCACGCCTCAATTTAATTATCCTGAACCAGCTACCAGTTGTGTTAAAATAGATGCATCAGACACATTGCATCCTCTCAATACAAGCGATGCGATTAAACAAATGATATATCGGTTTAATAAAAACATCGTTCTTACAGATTCAATTAAAACAAATGGACCTGTTGTTAATATTGAAATTCAGAATCATGAATGGCTCGCCACTAATATCGGCATATTGATTCCGGATAACGGGAAATATGGAGAGGCGAATTACTTTAAAAAATTACATAATGGACAAATGCAAATAGATTCAAACCCATTATTTAACAGATTACAAAGGCCTGTTCAAATAATTACAGCAGATCTGAACAATGATAATAAACAAGATTACATTATCTGCGAATTTGGTTATTTGGAAGGTGCATTGGTTTGGATGGAAAATACCGGAGATGGAAAATTTGCCCGGCATATTTTAAGACAATTTCCCGGTGCTATTAAAGCATATGTTCAGGATTATAATCATGATGGCCTTCTGGATATTTGGGCATTATTTGCACAGGGTGAAGAAGGAGTCTTTCTTTTTACGAATCTGGGTCACGGTCAATTTTCCCAGGAGGAAGTATTACGTTTTCCCTCCATCAATGGCTCATCATATTTTGAGTTAGCTGATTTTAATAAGGATGGTTACCCTGACATTGTATACACATGTGGCGACAATGCTGATTTTTCAACAGTTTTAAAACCCTTTCACGGAGTATATATTTATTTAAACGATGGCAAAAACCATTTTGAAAAAAAATATTTCTTTCCGATCAATGGGTGTTATAAAGCAATTGCAAGAGACTTTGATCATGATGGCGACCTTGATATAGCAACTATAGCATATTTTGCGGATTACGAACATCAGCCTGAGGAAGGATTTATTTACCTGGAGAATAAGGGTAATTACAATTTCCTTCCTTATAGTTTACCTGCTGCTGAAACAGGCAGATGGCTTACAATGGATGCCGGCGACTTTGATGGAGACGGAAAAACTGATTTGATCCTGGGCAATTTTTCGAAAGCCCCTTCTTTTATTAAATCAAAAAATGATTGGAAAAAAGGGCCGCCTTTTATCATTTTAAAAAATACAGGCCGGAATAATTGATGAATAAAACTATTGCTGTAATGAAGAATTTGTATTGATTATTCTTTTTACAAATTTGATAAAGTATTTCGTTTAAATAAAACAGCCGGGTTTTTATGAAGTTGTTGATATCTGTCATATTTTTTCTTTTGTTTCGTATTGATCTGTTAATGGCTCAGGTCTGTTCTGGTAGTTTGGGCGACCCGGTACTTAACCAAACTTTTGGTACCGGAAATAATAGACTTCCTTCTAATAAAACCACATATACTTTCATGCGTGGATGTCCATCAAAGGGTAATTATACTCTTAGTGATTTTCTTTTTGGTTGTGGAAACAGAACCTGGGTGCAAATGATCGGTGATCATACTCCGGGTGATTCAAGAGGAAACTACATGCTGGTTAATGCAGAAAATACCCCTGGTACTGTATACATGGATACTGTAAAAGGACTATGCGGCAGTACCGTATATCAATTTGGAATGTGGGTTACCAGTGTAATGTCGAAATTCGCTTGCAACGGGAATGCACAGTTGCCAAATCTGAAATACCAAATAAAGACTTTATCGGGAATCACACTTGCAATGGATAGTACCGGTTATTTACCAATTGTCATTGAAAGGGAATGGAAATATTTTGGGTTTTCAATAAAAACACCCATGGGCATCACAGATGCAATTGTTTCTATTACTATTAATCCGCCTTTTGGTTGTGGAAGCGCTTTTGCACTTGATGATATAACATTAAGCCCCTGCGGACCTACAATATCTGCAACGATTGATGGAACGGCCGGTCCGGCTGCTGTTTGTGCAGATTATATTAACCCTTTTGTTATGAATGCGACTTATTCACCGGGGCTTAACGACCCTGCATTGCAATGGCAAAGCAGTGCAGACACTGGTAAAACCTGGAAAGATATATCTGGTGAAACAACATTGACTTATAATGTTCCGCATAGAACTTCGGGTGAAATTTTGTATCGTGTTTGTATAGCAGAAAAAGAAAATATTAATTCTCTTAATTGCAGAATAGCTTCTAATGTTATTAATACAAGCGTCCATCCTGTTGCGGAACATAAGGCACCTCAAAACATGCTGGGTTGTTTGTTTAAAGATTTTTTGTTTCCCGAAACAGATCCAAAAGCATTTCAGGTGTTATGGACAGGACCTAATGGGTTTAGTTCAAATCTGGCCGCTTCATTTCTTCCAAATATTCAATATAAAGACACAGGATTATATAAGCTAAAGGAAACATTCGATTATGCTTGTATTTCAGTTGATACTTTTTATTTAAAAGTATATCCCGGAACTACGGTTTCAATACTTCCCGGTTATCCAATATGCAAGGACATGTCAGAAAACTTATCAGCTTTTTCGCCTGATCAAGTCAGTTATCAATGGACACCTTCCGCAGGTTTATCAAGTGTTACAATTGCAAATCCGGTTGCCCGGCCAAGTGACACGACAAATTATAAATTAGTTGTTACAAACTCCTTTGGCTGTAAAGATTCAGCTTATGTACAGATAAATGTTTATCAAAACCCCTATGCCGATGCAGGGCCTGATAAATCAATAATTCTTGGGGACACTGCATCGTTAAATGGATTTTTAAAAGGAACGGCTGTAAATTTTTTCTGGTCTCCCTCAACATTTATGGATGATAGTCGTTCAGCCAATCCCAATGTTTTTCCAACTATTGATACCCGCTATACTTTGCATGTTTCTTCTACTGTTGGCTGCGGAGTAGCTACAGATGATGCTATTGTCAAGGTATATAAGGATATTTTTATCCCAAACGCCTTTACACCAAACGGAGATGGAAAAAACGATTTATTTCAGATACTGGCATTTGGTAATTATAAACTGCTCAGGCTGCTTATCTATAATCGCTGGGGGCAAATCGTTTTTAATGCTTTGGATAGTAATAAAGGATGGGATGGTACATATAAAGGCATTCCGCAGCCTTCTGGTGTATTTGTTTATTATTTAGAAATGAAGTCACCGATTGGAAAAAAGATAAATAAACGTGGGACGGTTTTATTGGTGCGTTAGAAAGTTTTTAGAATTACACGTAACACTGGATTAATTTATTTTTTAAAGGAAATAATTTTTTTAAAAATGAATAAGCTAATTATCATATCAGTTTGTATTATTTTATCGGCAGCCTGTAAAAATAAAGTTAATACTTATGAAAATAAACTTGGGGTTAAACCTGCCGCATTAGCTGAAATGGATAAAGTTAATTATACAAAAATTCAGTGGCTGGATACACTTAAAAACTTTGGAAGTATTAATGAAGGTGATTCAGTGCTAATAAAATTTTATTTTAAAAATAAAGGGAATACGGCATTGTTTATTCTTCAGGCACGTCCAGGTTGTGGTTGCACTCTTACAGATTATCCGCAAAATGCCATTCTGCCCGGAGAGCAGGGCGCCATTACTGCTACTTTTAATTCAAAAGAGCATCCGGGTATAATTACAAAAAGTATATTAGTGAAAACAAATACAATTAATAACACATTTCAAAAATTGGAGTTTTCAGGCGAAGTAATAAACAGAAATCATGTTTCAGGAAAATAATTTATCTTATTTTGCCGTCATCATAAGGTTTATATATATATGATATCTTTTAATTTTTATCTTGTGACTAATTTAATCGAAAAAGTTTTATTTATTGAAATTCAGGTTTAGTAAAATCAATAATTAATTATGTTCAGAAAAGTGCTTATCCTTAGTTTTCTTATTTTGGTTTTTGTTCAATGCAAAAAAAAAGATTCCGCTCCGGCCGTTTCTAAACCAGCTGCAACCATTCTTGATGTTTCCCAGGACAGGGCTGTGAGTTCATCCGTTTTTCGTTTTTCTGTGAATTTGGACAAACCGGCACCCAATACTGTTTCTATGCATTATTCAACAGTTGCCGGTACGGCCATTGCTGCAACTGATTTTATTGCAATATCAGGTACTCTTACAATTGCTACTGGTTCGCAATTTGCAACAATAGAAGTAACTGTTACCGGTGACAGTTTACGAAAAAGCGATCAGTTTTTTTATGTGCAATTGGATAATCCTCAAAATTGCATTCTTACAAATAATAAAGGCACGGGAATAATACAAAATAAAAACAGTCTTTATTTTCCGGTATCAAATACAGGTTATTCCACACCTGATAATTATGCAGGCTATAATTTGGCATGGAGCGATGAATTTAATGGTTCATCAATTAATGTGGGCAACTGGACTTTTGAAGCAGGAAATAACAATGGATGGGGTAATGGAGAACTTGAAAATTATACAAACCGCATACAAAATGCATTTGTATCACAAGGCAATCTTATTATCGAAGCAAGGCAGGAAGGAAATAGTTATACATCTGCACGCATGATTACTAAGAACAAAAGGGCTTTCACTTTTGGTCGGGTTGACATAAGGGCCAAACTTCCCACGGGCAAAGGTATTTGGCCCGCATTGTGGATGTTGGGTAATAATATTGATATAGTAAATTGGCCTGCATGCGGAGAAATAGATATAATGGAGTTACTGGGGCAGGACCCCAATAAGATCTATGGTACTCTGCATTGGGGTGCAAATTCTGCGACTCATGCTTCAAAAGGAAGTTCTTATGTATTAAGCCCCGGTAGTTTTGACCAGCAATTTCATGTTTATAGTATTATCTGGACACTGGATAATATAAAAATCCTTGTGGATGATATTCAGTACCTGAGTTTCAGTTCAGCAGATGTTTCAGGAAATTACCCATTCAATAAAGATTTCTTTTTCATATTTAATATAGCGATAGGCGGAAACTGGCCTGGTTCACCCGATAACACAACAGTATTTCCGCAACGGATGATTGTTGATTATATAAGAGTATTTCAATAAAAATCATGTGTTTTATA
Organism: Sphingobacteriales bacterium; assembly: GCA_023251235.1. GTDB lineage: Bacteria > Bacteroidota > Bacteroidia > Chitinophagales > Chitinophagaceae > VBAS01. The sequence goes on from JAHEZE010000001.1 coordinate 32,773, forward strand.
AAAATTATTAATTACTATCGTGCAAAAATTTGGGTATGAAAAAAAATATTGCATTTCTGCTGAATGTTATTATTTTTCTTTTTGTTGGATTATCATCCTGTAAACAGAAAAATAATATCATTATAAACAGTACTGAAGTACTTCATCAAAATCAGGATCAGCTGACACAGGTAATCATTTATGATGTGTTTACCCCACCGGTTGCCAGCAGGATATATGCTTATACTTCACTGGCATCCTATGAAGCTATCAGGTTCTTACAACCGGGGAATGCATCTCTTGCAGAAAAAATGAGAGGCTTTGGGAAAATGCCTTTGCCTGACAGCAGTAAAAAATACGATTATACACTCGCAGCAACAAAAGCTTTTTTCACAGTGGCTCATAAAGTTACTTTTTCAATAGATACATTGAAGAATTATGAAAATCCTCTTTTCGAAAGATTCAAACAATCACTTGATGATTCAACTTACAACCGATCAATTAATTTCGGAGAAGCTGTTGGTAATGCAATTTTAGCGAGAGCAATAAAAGATAATTATCTTCAATCAAGAGGAAAGCCAAAATTTTTAGGCAGTAATGAACCCGGAAAATGGAGGCCAACGCCACCGGATTATCTTGATGGAGTTGAGTGGTGCTGGAATACTATGATGCCACTTGTTATCGATTCTGCTTCGCAATTTACTCCACCTGATCCACCTGAATACAGTATGGACACTACCAGTGAATTTTATAAAATGGCAAATGAAGTATATCTTATCAATAAAAACCTTACTGATGAACAAAGAGAGATTGCAAAATTCTGGGACGACAATCCGTTTGTTATAGAACATTCAGGGCATCTTATGTTTGGCAATAAAAAAATTACACCCGGAGGTCATTGGATGGGAATAGCTGCTATCGCCTGTAAACAAACAAATGCTGACGAAGTAAAGGTTGCAAAGACCTATGCTTTAACAGCAGCTTCATTATTTGATGCATTTATTTCCTGTTGGGATGTTAAATATAAATACAAATACATACGGCCTATAACAGTTATAAACGAAAATATTGATAAAGCCTGGACATCTGTTTTGCAAACACCACCATTCCCTGAATACACCAGCGGCCACAGCACAATTACAGCATCAGCCGCCACGCTGCTAACTTTTTTATATGGCAACAATTTTGCATTTCAGGATACAAGTGATATGCGATACATTGGTATGCAGCGCCATTTTGATTCTTTCCTGCAGGCATCCGATGAGTGTTCAATCAGTCGGCTTTATGGAGGTATTCATTATCGTTTAAGCGTAGATAAGGGGGCAGAATCCGGGAAAAAAATCGGGGAATTCTTAATCAGAAAATTATTAAAATAGGCCATCGTCTATTTCTAATTTTCAACCATCAGGGCTTTAAATAAAGGCCCATTCAGCAGCCTATTTAACAGGATACATTACAAACTAGTTTGAGTGTTGGGTTGAGTTTTGGAAAAAGTGGAAATGAATGTTTTAAAAAAACAAACCAATAGAATTAACCGTCGCCAAAAATTATGAATAAAGTTTTCTGAATTTAAGGGCCAAATTCTTTATCTTCGATCTTTAATGAGCCTTTCTGCTAAACATCTGCTGGGAATTAAAGACCTCGTTAAAGAAGATATTTCCCTTATTTTAGAAACAGCCACTCAGTTCAAGGAAGTTTTACAAAGACCAATAAAGAAGGTACCTTCCCTTAGAGATGTTACCATCGTGAATCTTTTTTATGAAAGCAGTACCAGAACGCGGTTCTCTTTTGAACTTGCCGAAAAAAGACTTTCTGCCGATGTAATCAATTTCTCTGCCTCCGGTTCATCTGTTTCAAAAGGCGAAACATTGCTGGATACTGTGAACAATATCCTTTCCATGAAAGTAGATATGGTCGTAATGAGGCATAGTGCAAGCGGGGCTCCGCATTTTTTGGCTAAACATATCCCTGCTGCAATCATTAATGCCGGAGATGGAGTGAATGAACATCCCACGCAAGGCTTGCTTGATGCTTTTTCCATGTTGGAAAAGTTTGGAACCTTACAAGGATTAAAGGTTGCTATCATTGGCGACATCCTGCACAGTCGTGTTGCTATGAGCAATATTTACCTTCTGAATAAAATGGGCGCAAAGGTGACTGTATGCGGCCCGCCTACATTAATACCCAAATATATTCATCAGGCTTTAGGTGTTGAGGTTAATTATAATCTAAAAGAAACATTAGAGTGGTGCGATATAGCTAATGTGTTGCGTATTCAGTTAGAAAGACAGAACCAGGTATTATTCTCTTCTTTACGGGAATATAATCTTACTTATGGCGTAAAAAGGAGTTTACTGGATGATCTCCATAAAGAAATAATTGTTATGCATCCTGGCCCCATAAACAGGGGAGTAGAACTGGACAGTGATGTGGCTGACAGCAAACAATCAATTATTCTGCAACAGGTAGAAAATGGCGTAGCCATCAGAATGGCGGTTCTATATTTACTTGCAGGAAGAAATCCCGTGAATAATTAAAAATTATTGATTAATAATTATTAGCTTTCATAACAATTTTTCTCATGCAGCGTATTTGTCTTTTTCCCGGTACTTTCGATCCGCTTACACTTGGACATGTTGATATCATCAACCGTGCCCTGCCATTGTTTGATAAAATAATTGTTGGTATCGGGATCAACACATCCAAGGCTCCAATGTTTTCACCGGAGAAAAGACTGGAATGGGTAAAAGCAATTTTTAAGAAGGAACCGAAGGTTGTAGGCGCCGTTTATGAAGGATTGACTGTGAATTTCTGTAAAGAAGTTGGGGCAAAATTTATTCTCAGGGGCATCCGCTATGTAAGTGACTTTGAATATGAGAAAACCATTGCAGATGCCAACAGAACCCTGGATAGGACAATTGAAACAATCTTCCTTACCGGCGAACCAAAATATACTTCAGTAGCATCTACAATCGTCAGAGATATTATCCGTAACGGTGGAGATGCTACACATTTCTTACCGCCAGAGGTTGCAAAAACCATTAGATGATTTTTTTATTTCTATTCCCTCTTAAACTAAAATATTTAAAAAGTTGAAAATGAGTATCTGGTTCGATAAAGATTTTTCAATTGAAAAGCTAAGACCACTTTCTAAGAATACCATGAGTGAATTTCTTGGAATTGAATGGGTGGAAGTGGGAGAGAATTTTATTAAAGCAAAAATGCCCGTTGATTATAGAACAAGACAACCATATGGATATTTGCATGGTGGCGCTTCCTGTGTTTTAGCAGAAACACTAGGTAGCATAGCTTCGGCTTCAGTGGTTGATCATTCAAAATTTTATGTGGTGGGAATTGAGATCAATGCAAACCATATTCGCAGTGTAAAGGATGGGTACGTAACCGGAATGGTTTTGCCAATACATATTGGTTCTTCAACACATGTTTGGGATATAAAAATTGCAGATCAAAATGAAAAACTTGTTTGTATAAGCAGACTGACCGTAGCTGTTTTAAATAGAAAGACTAATTAGATAGAAGAGAATCCTGCTTCAATAACATCTTCAATAGAAGGAAATGAATTTTTAAAGTATTTTTTTACTCCTGATTCAGGCACCCATTCCAGCTTTTCTATGTTTTCTTCTTTTTGAGGTATTAGGTCTTGTTTGCCGGTTACTCTCATAGTGAACCAGCTGGTTTCTTTTAACATAAACCGGCTCCCTTCATGATAGGTATGATATGTTGTAATTAAAGGGGCCTGGAGTTGAATATTTCTTAAGGCGGTTTCCTCTTTGATTTCCCTAACAGCACATTTTTCTAATGATTCATTTTTATCCAATTTTCCTTTTGGAAGATCCCATTTTCCCCTCCTGAAAATCAATAATACATGATCATCTTCGTTTAAAATAAAACCTCCGGCAGCTTTTACAATAGTAAATTTTTTGAAAAATTCTTTTTTTAATTCTTCAAGTTTTTTGTGGAAATATACACCGGCATGCACTTTAGGCTGTTGCATTTCATGTATCATACTCTTAGTGGCATGAGAGTTCATTTCATCTATAAATACAGCATCATCAAGATGCACATAAGGTTGGATAGAATCATCAATATTATCGCAGAGAAAGAGGGGCTTATTGTCAAAAAATATTTTTATGTACATATTCATTTAGCTTTCAGCGGCGAACAAAGATTCCAAAAATCAAGAGAAAACCGGCTCGTAGCTCTATCCTTCTTGCTTGTAGCTTTTCTCTTCGCAGCTTTTCTTTACTTTCGCTTCATGACTGATGCTAAAGTTGTTGCTGAAAAGCTTCTTGAAGTTAATGCAGTAAAATTAAATCCTGAAAATCCTTTTACGTGGGCCAGCGGATGGGAAAGCCCGATTTACTGTGACAATCGAAGGATTTTATCATTCCCCTATACAAGGGATTACATAAAATCTGAATTATGTAATGTAGTATTTGAAAAATTTCCTGACGCAGAATTGATTGCCGGCGTTGCCACGGCCGGAATAGCCTGGGGAGCCATGGTGGCCGATCAGTTAAAACTTCCATATGTCTATGTTCGTCCTAAACCAAAGGAACATGGGCTGGGTAATCAAATTGAAGGATATTATAAAAAGGCACAGAAAGTTGTTGTCATTGAAGACCTCGTTTCAACTGGTAAAAGCAGCTTTCTTGTTTTAGATGTTTTAAAAGATGCAGGGCTCGAAATTGCAGGGTTGGTTTCCATTTTTACTTATGGATTTCCACTTGCTTCAGAATTATTTGAAAAAGCAAAGGTTTTATTTTATCCATTGACGAATTATCAGACACTGATTGAACTGGCAACTGAAAAAGGAATATTAACATCTAAACAGCAGGAAATTTTGTTAAAATGGCGGGAGAACCCTACTGCTTGGAAAGGGGTTCAGTAAATTGCAAATAAAGAAAAAAATGAAGAAACTGGTCCTCACACTAACGGCAATAGCAGGGGTGATACTGGCTGCCAATGCCCAGGTGAAGGCTTCTTTGACTTCAAAAATTAAAACCCCGACAGTGGGCTGTGAGGATTGTAAGAACCGGGTAGAATCTTACTTGAAACGATACGACGGGGTGACGTACGTGATGGTAAACTGGCGGAGGAAAGAAACTACAGTAAAATATTTAACCGACCGGATCAATATTGAAGAAATTAAGACTGCTATAGCCAATGCCGGCTACGATGCAGATGATGTTCCGGCAAATGAGGATTCTTACAAAAGATTGCCAAAAACCTGTAAAAGACCTGAAGATGGGGGACCCACAAAAGCCCCAAATATTCACGCCCCTTTACCAGCTGCAAAAACTCAATAATTATTTCCCCCAATTACCGATTTTTTGAATTACAACTGACCTTTTCGTTGAAGTTAGTGAAGACATTATTTGGTGAGTTGACCTCTCCATTTTTTTACTTTCAGATTTGGGGAGTGACGAGTCTATTAGCCACTATTCTTTTGTCTTTTTTGGGTTCGGCTACTAAAATGATGATTATTTCAAAGTATTTATTATTTTAAAAATTAGCAAAATATAAGGGCTTATAATAATATTTATAAAATATTGAAAATAAATATATAATGAAAAATAATAGAAATAAAAGTATCAAATTTTTGTAACCTGATTATAAATAAAATGATGATTTTTGGTAGTCATTTATTAGAGTATGAATTCAAATTCTTTTTGTTTGAAAACCAGCTCTTAAGGCTCGGTAATTAATTTTCTATTTTATAAAAAATAACAAATAACAATATTAAATAATTCAAGAATCAAGTATCCTGATTTCGTTAATGATAATAAGGCTATCTTTTTTAAAAAATAGATGTATTTTTTAGGAAAGTATTTTTCTAAACTTTCTGAATAATGATTGAAAGATTATCAAATCCAGTTGAATTAATAGCTATTTAGCTGATTGATGATTTGGACTAAAAAAGGTAATATTTTCAAAATCTATCAGGGCAGAGAATTTGAGTTTATATGAATATTTTGATTTTACCCAAACCAGCATAAATCTTCTTTAATATAGTGAGCAAATATGCTCCTTAAGGGGCTTTTACTTCTTGCGATTATTTACTTTTTATTATCTTGTAAGCCCTATTCTGGACCCATAGGACTTTTGGATAAATGAGAACTTTTAAGCTACTTCTGATAGGCGTTTTATGTATTGTTTTACCCTCAATTCTCTTTTCTCAGGATTTTTCGAATAAAGGAAAAGAATTCTGGATTTCATACAGCAATCATGTTGGGATGTACCAAAACGGGTTCCCAACCATGACACTTTATATTACTTCAGATGTAAACACCAATTATAAGGTTGAAATTTATGGGGGGGCAACTATTCTGACAGGGGCTATCGCTGCAGGTCAGGTGGTGACAGCGACTATTCCTATTATCTATTTTATTAATGATGAGGGTTTATTTACAGGGAAGACAATAAGAGTGACTACAGATAAGAATTCTGTAGTTTATGCATATATTACCCGTAGCGCAGTGAGTGGGGCTACTGTATGTTTGCCAACCCAAGTTCTTGGAAAAGAATATTACTCAGTAAATTTTACTCAGGCATCTAATGAACCCAATGCATATTCCTATTTCACCATCATAGCAGTAGAGGATAATACTACAGTTGAAATTACTCCTTCGGCAAATACAAAAGGCGGATGGCTTGCTGGAACAACTCATTCTGTTAATCTGAATAAGGGGCAGATATACCAGGTACTTGGTGTTATTTCAAACATTTTTGGCGGTGGTAGTAATGGAGTAGATTTAACAGGATCACTTATTAAATCAGTTTCTACCGGCACGGGGAGTTGTAAGCGAATAGCGGTTTTTTCAGGCAGCGGAAAAATCTCAATTGGCTGCGCTATTCCCGGCACATCGGATAATCTATATCAACAATTATACCCTACCGGCTCCTGGGGGTTGAATTATCTTACTGTTCCAAGTTATACCAATACTAATAATTACTACCGGATCATTCGTAAATCTGCAACTACTAATGTTTATTTAAATGGAACACTGATTCCGGGAGCATCCTTTATTAATGGTATTTATTATCAGTTTTTAAATAATATTCCCAATAAGATTGAAGCTACGGAGCCGATTTCTGTTGCACAGTATTTTACAACTCAGGGCTGCTCCGGAAATAATATTATTGCACCTTATGATCCGGATATGATTATTTTAAATCCGGTGGAGCAGAATATTAATAAAGTTACTGTAGTAAGTTCAAATCTTGTTGCTGCTAACCCGCAGCATCATTTACATGTTATAATGCCCAACGGTGGTACAGGTACCAGTTCTTTTAAATTAGATGGGCTCACTCCTCCAGGTTCCTGGGTGGTTCATCCTTCTGATCCAGCTTATTCTTATCTATATCTTGCTAATGTTAGCCAGGGATATCATACACTATCCTCTGACTCGGGGTTTAATGCACTTGCTTATGGATATGCTACCTATGAATCCTACGGGTATTCTGCCGGAGCAAATGTGAAAGACCTTTATCAGTTTGTCAGTATAGTAAATCAATATGCAACCGTAAACTTTCCGGCCACCTGTAAGAGTACACCTTTTTATTTCAAAATGGTTTTCCCTTATCAACCCACCCAGATACAATGGGTGTTTGGTGCAGCGCTAAATGCCTTGGGGATATCGGATGTTACCATTCCCGTCCCATCATATGATTCTACATGGAGTTTTAATGGGAAACAATTATTCCGTTATAGCTTGCCAGGATTATATGCTATTAATACAATTGGAACATACCCAATACAGATAATTGCCAACAATCCTACATCGGATGGTTGCAGTGGCATTCAGGAAATTGACTATGATCTTCAGGTGTTCACTCCTCCGTTGGCTGATTTTAATTTTACTACCAACGGTTGTGTCACTACTCCGGTAAATTTTTCTGATGCTACGAATGCGGGAGGCAGGCAGATTATACAATGGCGCTGGAACTTTGGCGATGGTGGTACATCTCCTGCTCAAAATCCATTATACACATTCGCAGCTCCAGGATCATACAACACTAAATTAAATGTGATTACCGACGTGGGTTGCATTTCTGATACTATAACGAGAGTAGTAAATCTTACACAATTACCAGTGGCCAAATTTGGAACCAGCTCACAAAATTGTGCCGGCAAGCCAGTTACATTTACAGATTTATCTTCTGTAACAGGTGGTGGCACAATTGTAAAATGGTTTTGGGATTTTGGCGATGGAACGCCTGTAATTATTGCTACAAGCAATTCTTCACAGATGCATACATACACATCAGCAGGAATTTTTAATGCTACACTTAAGGTAGAATCAATCACCGGATGTCAAAGTCTTGTTTTTCCAAAACAAATTACTTCAAATGTATTTCCTGTCGCAAGCTTTAGTTTACCTGATGTATGCCTTCCGGCTGGTAATGCAAGTTTTACAAATAATAGCACGATCAGTGATGGCACACAACCACAACTCACTTATACATGGAATTTTGGCAACAGCCAATCATCAACAGCTGTAAACGGTGTTACCACTTATTCATCTGCAGGACCTTTCACTGTTACGCTAACAGCCACTTCAAACAATGGGTGTGTGGATGATACAGTGAGGGTTTTAAATGCCATATTTGTGCAACCACAGGCTGCTTTCATTTCTCCCGCTGAAGTTTGTTTTGGTTCAGTTGTAAATTTTACTGATCAAAGTACTGCACCCAACAGTTCAGTTTCTCAATGGCTTTGGGATTTTGGTGATGGAACTACTTCAACTAATCAGAATCCAACTAAGAATTATTTGGTCCCCGGTACATATACTGTTAAATTATCTATTACATCTGCGATTGGCTGTCCTTCTGCAATTGCAACAAGAACAATTGTGGTCAATGCATTACCAACCGCAAATTTCACTACATCATTACCCGCCTGTGAATCAAGGAATATAACTTTTACCGATGCCTCACTTGCAAATGCCGGAAACCTGGTGAAATGGACATGGAACTACGGCGATGGAAGTAATGCCGTACTCACTTCACCTGCTTCTTTCATACATAATTATTCAATTGCCGGAACTTATAATGTAACCCAGCAGGTAGAATCAAATAAAGGATGTACCAGTACATTAGTTACAAAACCAGTTGTAATTCATTTATTACCTGAAGCTGGTTTTATTTCACCAGAAATTTGTTTAACCGACCCTTTTGCTCCTTTCACTGACACAAGTAAGATTTCAAACGGTTCAATAACAGGATGGCTTTGGAATTTTGGAGATCCCAATGCAAGTGGCGCCAATCCCAATTCATCAAATCTTCAAAACCCAAAGCACCGGTATTCCTCAACGGGTAGTTACACAGCAACTTTAATTATTACTTCCGATCAGGGATGTACAGATACAGTTTCGCAATTGTTTACGGTAAATGGTTCTGTTCCGGCTGCCAATTTTGTGATACAGAATGCTAATGCACTTTGCAGTAACGGGGATGTTAAAATAACAAATGCTTCTACAGTAGATTTCGGTAGTATCATTCAAACAATTATTTATTGGGATTATACAAATAACCCCAGCCTGCAGACTATCGATGACAATCCTGCACCGGGCAAAGTTTATACACATACTTATGCTGAATTCGGAACGCCATCCATCCAGACGCTTACAATAAGAATGGCTTCTTATTCCGGCATCAATTGTTTAAATGAGACCAATAAAACCATTACCCTCTTAGCCACTCCAAGTATACTATTTAATCCGATGAGTGAAGTTTGTACAAATACTCCTTTATTTCAGATTACACAAGCTGGTATAACGAATGTATTGCCTGGTGCCGGTTTATATTCCGGACCAGGAGTATCGCCAACAGGCTTATTTAATCCAACTATTGCAGAAATTGGTACATATACTTTGCGATACACCTATACTGCTTCAAATGGGTGCACCAATTATCAAGAACAAAGTATTACTATTAATCCAACACCGGTTGCAAATGCGGGTCCTGATAAGCTTGTATTAGAAGGAGGGGTGGTGCAGATTACTCCGGGGCTGAATGCTAATTTTCCCGTTACCTATTTATGGACTCCGTCAATTGGATTAAGTGACGCAACAATTCCGGATCCACTTGCTTCTCCGCCAGATGATATTACTTATACGTTAACAGTAACATCAATGAAGGGATGTAATACATCTGATAAAATATTTATTAAAGTGCTGAAATCACCCCAGATACCTAATATCTTCAGTCCGAATGGTGATGGAGTACATGATACTTGGGTTATTGGGTATCTTGAATCCTATCCCGGTAGTATTATTGAAGTATACAACCGATATGGCCAGCGAATCTTTTATTCAGTGGGATATGCCAAACCCTGGGATGGAACAATAAATGGTAAACCTGTTCCAGTAGGAACATATTATTACATTGTAGATCCGAAAAACGGACGGAAGAAACAGGCCGGTTATGTTGATGTAATACGATAATAAAATGAAAAGGCGGGTAGCATTAATATTATCATTTTTCATTAGCGTCTTTGCTATTTCACAGCAAAGACCGCATTATACCCAGTATATATTAAATCAGTATATTATTAATCCTGCTATTTCCGGGATTGAGAATTACACGGATCTTAAAATAAGCGCAAGGGATCAATGGGTGGGTTTAAAAGGTGCACCACGAACATCTTATCTTACTATACATGCACCACTTGGGAAAACGGATTACAGAACTTCAGCAACATCTTATGAAATACCAGGACAAAATCCCCGGGGGAAATATTATTGGGAAAATTATACGGCGGCCAAGCCTCATCATGGCGTTGGATTTTCTATGATCAATGACCGTACAGGAAGTTTCAATCGGCTTACTGCAGCCGTTTCTTACGCTTATCATATTGGGTTATCAACTACAACAAATCTCGCGGCAGGATTTTCAGCAGGAATAACACGGATAGGAATTGATAAATCAAAACAGGATTTTGATGGGAATGGAGATCCTTATGATCCTGCCACCGGTGCCGCAATAAGCGGAGAAATAAACAGAATAAGACCTGATATGGGGGCCGGTCTTTATGTATATTCCCGTGATTATTTTATAGGGTTGTCAGCACAGCAAATTATTCCGCAGAAACTTTCTTTTGCTGATGATGCTGCGTTTTTAATAAAAGGAAAACTTATTCCGCATGTTTTCCTCATTGCGGGTTATCGTTTTTTACTTACTGAAGATATCAATGCAATTCCTTCATTGATGGTGAAATATATTCATGGTTCTTCTGCCAATGATTTTCAACCGGAGGTAAATATTAAAATGCAATATCGTGATCTGTTCTGGATAGGTGCAAGTTATCGTCACCAGAATGGATTTTCAGCTATGTTAGGATTGAATGTAGGGAATACATTTAATGTTGGCTATGCGTATGATTATACTACTACAAACTTAAACACAGTAAGCCGGGGAACGCATGAATTCCTTGTCGGCTTCTTACTGGGAAATAAGTACAGTGGGAAATGTCCGCGGTGCTGGTGATCTTTAAATTCTCACAATTTTCCTGTTCCTGGTTTTCTTAATCTTTTCCAATTGAGCCTTTATTTTTTGCTCATTGTCTTTTACTTGCTGAAGAGTAATATCAGTGTCGGGTATTGAATTTGTTTTATTTTCTTTCATCCAGGTTTCCAGCTTTCCAAGATTACCAAGAGTCAGGTCTACTACATGGTTGATGCTGTCCATTTTAATTTGAGCAAGTGAATTGATTAATTGATTATTTACCTTATCCCAATTAATATTATTATAAGAAAGGCGTAATTGATTTTCTAAATTTTTCCAATCTACATTATTCAGTTCTTTCCTGTATTCATTTTTCAAATTTGTTTTTTCTGCAGAATTGAATACCTCAGCATAGCTTTTCTCCAGCTCTTTCCATTCTTTTTCTTCCAGAATTTTTTTAGTTGCATCTAATGTTTGCTTTACTTTTTCTTCTTCATTTATGGGCAGTTCCGGAATAACAGGAGTCGTAAATCCAACATTATAAATAGCAGGAGCTGTTACCTCGTTTTGAAAATCCTGTTTATTATTTAATGTGGAGATAGCATTTCCGTCCTTGCTTTTTTTCTTGTTATCAGTAGCAGCAAACAATCCCGGATTATTTGTATTTGATTTTTGATTGTTTTTACTATTGAAATAATAGTAGGGGTTGATCTCATTATTGAAAGTAAAAATGTGAGTTGTGCGTTGTTGGGAACCAACAGAAAGAAAAATATTGATTACAATTATAGAAAACATGGTTGCAAGTGAAAAAGCCAACTGCCTGAAAGAATATGGGTTTGTTTTGCGTATTCCAAGAATTGACTCGACCCTGTGCTGCAAATCATGTTCTTTACCCGATGCAGCTATCATCATTTGATGATGTTGAAAAACTGTTTTCTCCAGTTGTAACAGCGCCGATGCATATTCATGTGGCTGATATTGGAATTGCACCACCATTTCATCACAGCTGTTTTCCCTTTCGCTTTCTATTCTTTTTACAAAAAGGCGGACAAAAGGATTGAAATATAAAATAGTTTTAATAAAATTAATAATAAGATTAAAGAGGTAGTCAAACCTCCTGATATGGCTCAATTCATGAAGCAGGATTGCTTCGACCTGTTGTGTTGAAAGATTATTAATGGCGGCAAAAGGGATAAGGATGATGGGCTTTATAAAGCCGATCGTAACAGGAGTATCTATCAATTCAGAAAGCCAGATCTGTACGGGCCGGGATATACCCATTCCGGCAGCCATATTTTTTACAAATATTCTCCAGTCAACATTTATTTTATTTAACCCTTTCTGACGTATTAATCGTACATATTTATAATTGCGGATAAATTTCCATACAGGTATTGCCAGGATCAAGAGATAAAATACTGAAGCAACTGAAAGAGTTTTTTGTATAATATTCAAACGGGCAGTTTCACCAATCCAACCTGATAATGTATAAACTGAACCAAATTCTTTTTTAAAAAGAATGGAAGAAATGAAAGTGTAAATGAACCAGCCAAATCCTATAATAACTAACCAGGTAGCAAGCCCTGCTTTTTTACCGGCTTTTTTTGTTGGAAGAAAACTTAGAATAAGCTGGCAGACCACCCACAGCAATGCCATTTGCCAGAGACTATTTATAACGGCCCATCCTAATGCCTGTAAAAAATTTGATTGACTGATGGCATTCATCTTTATTTGGTTTTTAGACTATTCAGTAATTGCTGAATTTTTTCTAATTCTTCCTGAGATGCTTTATGCTCTCCTAATGCCTGAATCACCAATTGGGTAGAAGAACCGCCAAACAGTGCATCAATCACTTTGTTTAAAAGGTGCTTCTGTGTTTTTTCTTTGTTCACGGCTGACTGGTACACATGGGTACGCATGCTGTCATCTCTTTTTACCAGGCCCTTTTCGTTCATTATCTGCATTAACTTAAGAGTGGTTGTATAACCGGCCTCTTTTGTTTTTGATAACTCTTCATGCACTTCACGAACTGTTGCCAGGCCTTTTGACCAAAGCACCTGTAATATTTCAAGTTCACTTTCTGTGGGCTTTATGTATTTGAGATTAGCCATGATAAAATTTTTATGCCCCGAATATACGACTTAATTCGTATGAACTATTTTGCTTAAGATTATTTAGTTTTTTTTAACAGGGGTTAACATTAAGACGGAGCAGGGGAGGAAAGGTTACCCTTCTTCAATAAATTTTAGGCAGCGAGGTAAAAAATAAGTCCCGATGTAGAAACAGCAGGACTTAAGGAATGGTTCTGATTAGACTCTTAGGTTATTTTAAAACAGCGGTTTTAGTTAAGTTAGTATTGACTGCAACCTCATTTTTTTTTATTTCAATTCTATTTTCTGTCTGTGGCTTGCTGGTATTATTTGCCTTTATCTGCGCCAGCGTCGGAGCGATAACCAAAGATACTATTGACATCAATTTAATCAAAATATTCATTGATGGACCCGAAGTGTCCTTAAAAGGGTCACCAACTGTATCACCGGTCACTGATGCTTTGTGTGGTTCAGATTTCTTATAAAACATCTCACCATTGATCTCAACACCTTTCTCGAAACTCTTTTTGGCATTATCCCATGCACCTCCGGCATTGTTCTGAAACATACCCAACAATACTCCACTGACCGTTGCTCCTGCTAAAAAACCGCCCAATGCTTCAGGGCCAAGAATAAATCCAATGATTATTGGAGAGAGGATGGCAATAGCGCCAGGCAACATCATTTTTTTTATAGATGCGTCAGTGGAAATAGCAACACATTTTTCATATTCAGGTTTGCCTGTACCTTCCATAATTCCAGGAATGGTTTTGAATTGTCTTCTTACTTCCTCTACCATCGCCATGGCTGCCTGACCTACTGCCTTGATGGCAAGAGAAGAAAAAATGTAGGGTATCATTCCACCCACAAATAAGGATGCCAGCACATCCGCTTTGTAGATATCAATGCCGCTGATTCCGGCTACTCCAACAAAAGCTGCAAACAAAGCAAGAGCTGTTAATGCAGCCGAGGCAATAGCAAATCCTTTACCGGCCGCAGCCGTTGTGTTTCCAACTGCATCCAGCACATCAGTTTTTTCACGAACTTCTTTTGGCAGTTCACACATTTCAGCAATACCACCTGCATTATCAGCTATCGGACCAAAAGCATCTATTGCCAATTGCATGGCGGTAGTGGCCATCATTCCGGCAGCAGCAATAGATACACCATATAAACCTGCACATTTATAAGAACCCCATATACCAGTAGCCAGTACAAGAATGGGTAATAAGGTTGATTCCATTCCAACTGCCAGACCACCGATTACATTGGTGGCATGACCTGTTACTGATTGACGAACAATAGTCATTACAGGACGTTTACCCATTGCAGTATAATACTCTGTAATAAGACTCATTAAAGTTCCTACAGTGAGGCCAACTAATATTGCTCCCATTACACCCCATTGTGTTATGGCAACAACACCTTCTTTTAATGTATTAGTTCCGGCAATAAAATCTCTTTGTAAGTATATAGGCACAACCGGCATTACTACAAATACTAAAACAATCGATGCAATACCAGTTAAAATAATCGAACCCCAGTTACCCATATTCAATGCTCTTTGTACATTATCGGTATTGATACCGGCCGCATCACTTACACGAACGAACAAAGTGCCTACAATGGAAAATAAAATACCAATACCAGCAATCAGCATCGGCAAAAGAATAGGAGATAAGCCGCCCATTCCATCATCCCCGGTAACAATAGTTTGTTGACCCAGCACAATGGTAGCAAGCACAGTGGCAACATAAGAACCAAAAAGGTCAGCACCCATTCCCGCTACATCCCCTACATTGTCTCCTACATTATCAGCAATAGTTGCCGGGTTGCGTGGATCATCTTCAGGAATTCCGGCTTCTACTTTACCTACAAGGTCAGCCCCTACATCAGCAGCTTTTGTATAAATACCGCCGCCTACACGGGCAAACAGAGCAATTGATTCGGCCCCCAGTGAAAAACCGGTAAGCACCTCCACAGCTTTCAGCATTTCCGCACCATTAACGGATGATCCATCGGGAACAAAAATCATTTTGAGTATAATAAATACCCCACTCAGTCCAAGTACAGCCAACCCACCAACACCCAATCCCATAACAGAGCCACCTGTAAAAGAAACCGACAAGGCTTTGCCAAGACTTGTACGTGCAGCCTGTGCAGTACGTACATTGGCTTTGGTAGCTACTTTCATGCCTATGAAACCGGCAGTAGCACTTAAAACGGCGCCTACAATAAAAGCTCCGGCAATCAGCCAGTGGCTATGCGGATTAGCCGATGCCATTATTGCCAGCAGTATCGCCACTATCACAACAAAGTATCCAAGAATTTTCCATTCGGCTTTTAAGAAAGCCATAGCGCCATCAGCAATATACTTGCTGATTTCTTTCATCCTATTGTTGCCAGCATCCTGTTTACTTACCCAATTGAATTTTACCAGGGTGTAAAGCAAACCTATAACTCCCATCGCAGGTACGAGGTAGATCAATTTTTCCATAACGTTGATTCTTAGTCCGAATTTAAAGTCTGAAGCCCTTCTTCGGAGGCGGGCAAAGATAGGGGAGAAAGGGATATTTTGAAATTAGGAATTAAGAATTAATAATTGTGGTTACCGGCTTTAAAGCCCTGATTTAATAACCCTTTTAGAGTTTATCCCGAAACTGTTTCAATCTGATTTTAGTTATTCTTGTCGCTATTCAGTAAAAAAAGAATAACATAATCTTTCACTAACTTTTCAGTTCAAATTATTTTATGCAACGAAGAAAATTTATTTATAATACCAGCTCTGCAGCGGCAGGAATTATATTGGCAAATTCATTATCATCAAAAATTACTTTTACGAGAAAACAAAGGATTGCCATGGTTGGTACAGGTGACCGCGGATCAGGCATGTGGGGAACTCCTGTCTTGAAAGAATTTGGTGAGCAAGTTGAATTTGTAGGGCTCTGTGATATAAATCCAGGCAGAGTGGAGACAGTAAAAAAAATTCTTGGAGTAAGCTGTCCTGTTTATACCGACTTTGATAAAATGATGAAAGAAACGAAACCAGAACGTCTGATAGTTACGAGTGTAGACGGAACACATCATGAATTCATCATCAAAGGAATGGAATATGGCGCCGAAATAATTTCTGAAAAGCCCATGACAATTGATGAACAAAAATGCCAGGCTATTCTGGATGCAGAAAAAAGGACAGGTAAAAAATTGATTGTAACATTTAATTACCGTTATTCACCGCACCGGCAAAAAATTTATGAACTGCTGCGTAATGATGCAATTGGAAAAATTACGGCTGTGGATTTTCATTGGTACCTTGATGTGTATCATGGTGCAGATTATTTCCGTCGCTGGCACCGCTTAAGAAAAAACAGCGGGTCATTACTGGTGCATAAAGCTTCTCATCATTTTGATTTGCTCAACTGGTGGATTGACTCCGACCCTGAAGAAGTCTTTGGTTATGGAGCTCTTGATTTTTATGGAAAAAATAATTCATTTCGTCATACTGATTGCAGAAGCTGTCCCTATAAAAAGGATTGTAAATTTTATTTTGATATAACAAAAAATCAACACTATGTAAACCTGTATGTAAATAACCAGCAATATGATGGATACCTACGTGATGGTTGTGTGTGGCGGGAAGACATTGACATCTTTGATAAAATGGCCGTGCAGATAAAATATGCAAACAAAGTGCAGGTCAGTTATTCACTTACAGCATATTCACCATACGAAGGTTACCGCATAGCATTCAATGGCAGCAAAGGAAGATTGGAAGCATGGATAAAAGAACGGCAACCCTGGCAGGAAGATCATTTTGATGAAATTCATATCACCACCAATTTTGGCAAACGTGAAATCATCCGCATCGATAATTCCGAAGATGGACATGGTGGTGGTGATGCCCGTTTGCGCAAACAGGTCTTTACTCCCGGCGATGATCCCTGGCATCAGTCTGCGGGCAGTAGAGACGGAGCCATGTCCTGTCTTATTGGTATTGCAGCCAGAAACAGTATTGATACCGGCAAACCAGTGAAGATTGGAGATTTGACTTCATTAAAGCCGATGGCGAAAAGAACAGGATAAAAAATCACGTTGTTGTTTGTAAGTTTTTCAGGTATTCATCCTGACCAAACTAATAAAACTTTTAAAAGCTTCGCCCAGGCATTCAGTAATATCTCCGGCAATCATTGCTTCCTGCGAGAATTTATCAGCAGCAATATCTCCTGCCAATCCATGAAGGTAAATACCGAGAACAGCAGACTGTTCAGAAGAATATCCTTGTGCAAGTAAACCGGTAAGTATGCCTGTTAAAACATCTCCACTACCTGCAGTAGCCATGCCTGCATTGCCGGTGCTATTAAAAAATCCTTTTCCGGAAGGAGTCGCAATAAAAGTGTGATGCCCTTTTAAAACAATAAAACAATTCAGCAACTTAGCCTTGATTAAAGCTTTTTCTATTCTATTAAAATCATTGCTGCTTTCTCCAAACAATCTATCAAATTCTTTCGGATGTGGTGTAAGAATAGAACCCGGTGGGAGAGAGGGCAATTTCTTTTCCATGGCCAAATTATTTAAAGCATCTGCATCTATCACTACAGGTTTTTTATAAGATGACAACAATTTCTTTATGGCAACTCTTGTTTCTGATGCTGTGCCCATACCGGGGCCGATGCCAAGGGCATCAAACTTTGAAATCTCTTTTTCGATTTTTGAAATAAAGGAGGAATGGATATCCGTCATCACCATTGCTTCCGGCAATGATGTTTGTAAAATATTATAACCACATTTCGGAATATGACAGCTGACTAAACCAGTGCCACTTCGCAAACAGGCTTTAGCAGAAAGAACTGCTGCCCCCATTTTGCCATAACTTCCGGCTATCATCAAGGCATGTCCAAAATTTCCTTTGTGTGCAAATCGGTTACGTGGCTGATAAATATTTCTAACAAAAGCTTCATCAATCAATTCATATTTTGTTTTTAATGTTTGTAAAAATATTGGATCAAGACCAATATCCAGAACATGAACTTCTCCAACATATTCTGAATTTTCTGCGACAAGAAAAGCCGGTTTACAGCACTGAAAGCTTAATGTATGCATTGCTTTTATAACAGAGTTTCCTTTTGAATTTTGTTCAACCGACAATCCACTGGGAATGTCAATTGCAATAATCTCAGAGCCGCTATTATTGATATGCTCTACCAGTTTAGCAGTAATTCCCTCCAGGGGTCTTGTTAATCCTGAACCAAACAATGCATCAATGACGATTTCATTTTTTGGAAGCTCATGAAAATTATTTTCATCCTGTATATAATGAATATCAATAGATGGATACTGGTGCATTCTTGCGAGATTTGTTTGAAAATCGCTTGTCCCCGGATGACCAAATTCAAGAATATAAACGGTGAGTGAACAATTTCTTTCGGCTAGCATTCTGGCAATGGCAAGACCATCACCACCATTATTTCCTTTGCCGCAAAAAATGGAAAAATGATGAACGAAATATCCGTTAGCATCCAGCCAGTCAAAACATTTACCGGCTGCTCTGTCCATCAGGTTAATAGAAGTGATCGGCTCATTAGCGATCGTATATTGATCCCATTGCCTGATTTGTTCTGCGGAAAGGATTTTCATGATACCCTAAAGTTGAGAAACAATTATCATAAAAGAAATGATTGGCAGATTACTTTTTTACTTTTCCCTGTTTTGAGAAAGTTTTATATGATTTCTGGTTCCTGGCGGGATTTTTTTTCTGTTCTATCAGTGTTTCTTGTTCGTCATCTTCTATGTCAGATTCGGGAAAATAATTTCCAAAAAGATTATAAGCAGCATAAGCTGTGTTGTAAATGCTGCGGGTAAATTTATTTCCAAGAATAATAATAGTTACTTTTTCGTCAGTGAGCCGGGAAAAAGCCGCATTAAAACCATGCCATCTTCCAAAGTGAAAAATTACTTTCTTGCCGGTTGGGGTTATTGTAAGATGAAACCCCAGCCCATAATTATGAAATGCAGGCAATGAATTTTTTGAATGAAAGATGGAGGGTGTAAAAGCGGAATCCTCCCATCGTTTATTAATAATCTGGTCGGTATATAATGCCTGATCCCATTTCAATAAATCTCTTGGTGTAGTATAAATATTTTTATCACCATAAGTCATTTCAAGAAAATCATTTGGCCATAATGAGCTGTTATAGTTATACGAAGGAGTGGATCTGGCAGAATCGCCTGCAGTAAAAACAAAAGTATGATCCATGTGCAGCGGGACAAAATATTTTGACTTCATATAAACCGGGTAAGGCATGCCGGTAATTTTTTCAATGATGAGTGCCAACAGAACAAAATTGGTATTACAATAATTAAATCCTGAACCTGCTGAAAAAACAGGGGGTGGTTTTAAACTATCAAGAAGATTCAATACATCTTTATTGGTTACATATTTATGCTGATCCCATTCACTTGCCGGGATAAAATAAATATAGTTTGGGAGTCCGCTGTGGTGATTCAATAACATTTTAACCGTTATTCCTGAGTAAGGAATTTCCGGAAAAAATTTATTTAAGGAATCATTCAACGATAACTTATTTTCCTGCACCAGGCGCAGGACGGCAACGCTTGTAAATGGTTTACTTGTTGAGGCAATATGAAAAGAAGTACTATCAGTTATTGGTTCAGTTTTCCCCAGATGAATATTACCCTTATAATTTTCATAGAGAATATTACCGGCTTTTGCCACCAGAATTCCACCATTAAAATGATCGGTCAGTAGCATTGAGTCGAAATATTCAAGCAATATTTCATGGTAGTGATTGAGTTCTTCTTTGCTGATTGGAATTGTGGCAGGAGCAACATATTCCAGGGAATCATTTGCAGGTTTCTTTTTTATCGTGAACATATCACAGCCGCAAACAATCGTCAGTATGGCAATAACGAACAGATATTTTCTCAATAAAAACAATTTAAACAAAAGTAGTAGTGTGAAGTTATGATTGACATTCAACTTTTCCCCACACGTTAATTAGTCTTCGTTCTGTCTGAGTTATATTTGCCACTATATGACAGCCGCTAACCCCACCAGCTATCCCAAGGAAAAAATCAGGATTCTCTTTCTGGAAAATATCAGCGACAGGGCAGTAAAAAATTTTCGCAGCCATGGTTATACAAAAGTAGATAAGATCAATAAAGCTCTTTCAGAAGAAGAGCTGATAAAGGAAATTAAAGACGTACATATTCTTGGCATCAGGTCAAAAACACAGATCACAAAAAATATTCTGGATGCTGCAAAAAAATTGCAGGCTATTGGTTGTTTTTGCATTGGAGTCAACCAGGTGGATCTGAAAGCTGCAAGAAAAAATGGAGTGGTTGTTTTCAATGCTCCGTATTCAAATACACGTTCTGTAGCAGAGTTGGTGATCTGTTTATCTATTTTGCTTATCCGCCGCATTCCTGATAAAAACAAAGCTGCTCATGGAGGCATTTGGATGAAAGAAGCGAAAAACAGTTTTGAATTGAGGGGAAAAACGATGGGCATCATTGGCTATGGAAATATCGGCAGCCAGGTAAGTGTTTTGGCTGAAGCTTTGGGAATGAAAGTTATTTTTTATGATGTTGAAACGAAATTGCC
Source organism: Sphingobacteriales bacterium (assembly GCA_023251235.1). Lineage (GTDB taxonomy): Bacteria > Bacteroidota > Bacteroidia > Chitinophagales > Chitinophagaceae > VBAS01. Next base: position 53,932 of record JAHEZE010000001.1, read on the forward strand.
TTTGGGTAATGCTGAAGATGCAAAGTCATTAAAAGAATTGCTGAGTCGTTCTGATGTGGTGACGCTGCATATACCGGAAACATCCCATACAAAAAATATTATCAATAAAAATAACCTGAGGTATTTTAAACAAGGAGCCATCCTGATAAATTATGCCAGGGGAGAAGTAGTGGACCTGGAAGCCTTGCGTAAATCAATTCTCGATGGCCAGATCGGCGGTGCGGCGATTGATGTTTTTCCATGGGAGCCGGAAAAAAATGGCGACAGATTTGAAACTCCTCTGCAGAATTTACCTAATGTAATTCTTACACCCCATATCGGTGGCTCTACCGAAGAAGCACAACAAAATATTGGAGAAGATGTAAGTATAAAACTTTTTAATTTTTTGGAAAAAGGAATCACATTCGGTTCGCATACCGTACCGGCCCTGGCTTTGCCGCCGCAGGAAGGCAGCCACCGCATTTTGCATATACACAATAATGTGCCGGGAGTTCTTTCTGAAATCAATACAGGACTTTCGCAAAAAAATATCAATATTCTCAGCCAGTACCTGAAGACAAATGATGATATCGGTTATGTGGTGCTTGATGTGGACCGGCAGCTTTCATCAACTGCTTTCCAACTGCTAAAAGAAGTGAAGCAGACGATTAAGGTGAGGATGCTGTATTGATTGTGAATGAAGAATGGACAATGGTGAATACAGAGTTTCATATTGATTGATCATTCACAATTGTCAATTGACAAAATAATTTAATAATGTCTGATTAGTTAGAACCCCAAACCTATATTTGTAAACATGAACACAACCCGGACCAGCTATCCCAAAGAGAAAATCAGAATTCTTTTTCTTGAAAATATCAGCGAATTGGCGGTAAAATATTTTCGTAGCCAGGGATATACAAAAGTGGAAAAAATCAACAAATCTCTTAGCGAAGAAGACTTGATAAAAGAAATAAAGGATGTCCACATTCTCGGTATCCGTTCCAAAACCCGCATCACAAAAGTTGTTTTGGATGCAGCCAAAAAACTTCAGGCTATCGGATGTTTTTGTGCCGGTGTGAACCAGGTGGACTTGAAGGCGGCTACAAAAAACGGTGTAGTTGTTTTTAATGCTCCTTTTTCCAATACAAGATCAGTTGCTGAATTAGTGATTGGCGCCGCCATCATGTTGTTGCGCCGTGTTCCGGATAAAGATAAAGCGGCTCATAATGGGGTATGGGCAAAAGATTCAAAAGGAAGCTATGAACTAAGAGGTAAAACGATGGGCATTATCGGCTATGGCAATATTGGCATGCAGGTAAGTGTGATGGCCGAGGTGTTAGGGATGAAAGTAGTTTTTTATGATGAACAAACAAGGTTACCATTGGGGAATGCCGAAAATAAAAAATCAATAAAAGAGTTGATGGGCATTTCTGATGTAATTACGATGCATATGCCGGAAACTCCGCAAACAAAAAATTTTATTAATAAAACCACACTCAAACTTTGCAAGAAGGGTTGCATCCTTATCAATTTTGCAAGAGGACGATTGATAGATGCAGAAGCTCTTAAGGCAGCTATACTGGAAGGACACATTGGAGGAGCAGCCATTGATGTTTTTCCTGATGAACCGGAAAAAAGTGGTGAAACTTTTACCTCAGTTTTGCAACATGTACCCAATGTACTTCTCACACCGCATATTGGTGGATCAACTGAAGAAGCGCAACAGAATATCGGCGAAGATGTAAGTGTTAAGTTGTTTAATTTTCTTGAAAAAGGAATTACGCTGGGATCGCATACAGTGCCGGGATTGGTACTTCCTCCGCAGGAAGGTAGTCACCGCATTTTGCATATACATAGTAATGTGCCGGGAGTTCTTTCAGAAATTAATACGCAGCTTTCAAAAAATAAAATCAATATCCTTGGCCAGTACCTGAAGACTAATGAAGAAATCGGATACGTTGTGCTGGATGTTGACCAACAGCTTTCTTCCCAGGCTTTACAGTTATTAAAAGAAGTGAAGCATACAATAAAAGTGAGAATGTTATATTAGAAACACGATTTACAGAATTTCAATGATCGGGAAGAAATAATTAATTTTTATATTTTCAAAATTTATTGAAAATTGTGTAAGTTTGTACTGAAAATAATTCTTCATGAAAGTAGTTATCGTTGGCGGAGGGTTTGGCGGATTGAAATTGGCCAACAAACTGAATAATAAAAAAGGATTTGACGTTCTTCTTATAGATAAATTCAATTATCATCAATTCCAGCCTTTATTTTACCAGGTAGCTACAGCGGGCCTGGATGCAAGCAATATTTCTTTTCCTTTTCGCAAAGCTTTTCAGAAAAGCAAAAACGTACGGATAAGGATAACAGAACTGCAAAAAGTTATCGCCGGAGAAAATAAAATTCTTACGGAGGCAGGAGAAATAAGTTATGATATTCTTGTTCTAGCCACCGGAGCCGATACAAATTTTTTCGGTAACCAGCAGTTAGCAGATCATGCTTTTCCAATGAAGTCAACAGTGGAGGCATTACAACTTCGTCATCGGCTGATACAGAATTTTGAAGATGCATTGAATATTAAAGATGAGTTGGAACTCCAACGATTGATGAATATTGTTGTAGTAGGAGGTGGCCCCACCGGTGTAGAAATTTCCGGCGCATTAGCTGAAATGAAAAAGTATGTGCTTCCGAAAGATTACCACGAACTGGATTTCTCAAAAATGAATATCTATTTGATCGAAGGAACGGCAAAGACATTGGCGACAATGAGTGAAAAATCTTCCGCTCAATCCAGGAAATATCTGGAAAGATTAGGTGTAACAGTAATAACAGGTACACATGTTAAAGATTATGATGGCAGAGATGTTCATTTGCAGGATGGAAAAACTATTCCATCGGGCACCGTGCTGTGGGCCGCGGGAATTAAAGGAAATGTTCCGGATGGTGTAGATAAAGATTTAATAGCGAAGGGAAACAGGATTAAAGTAGACAGGATAAGCAGGGTAGTAGGTTCAATGAATATTTATGCAATTGGGGACCTGGCTTATATGGAAACAGAAAAATATCCTTACGGACATCCGCAGGTAGCCACAGTTGCCATTCAACAGGCGAAGCTTCTTTTTAAAAATCTGCAACGTATTAATAAAGGAGAGGCAGGGTTGAAGGAATATGAATATCACGACAAAGGCTCGATGGCGACTGTAGGAAGAAATCTTGCTGTGGTGGATATTCCCAGGCTAAAATTACATTTTGGCGGATTCCTTGCATGGCTGATCTGGATGTCGCTTCACTTGATGCTGATACTGGGAGTGAAGAACCGCCTTTTTGTATTTTTGAATTGGTTGTATAATTATATTACTTCTGATCAAAGTTTGCGATTGATATTTAAAGAATTTAATAAACCACGGAAGAACTGATCATTTGAATCCTTTCAAAATTTTCTTTGCCCTGCTTTTAAATGCAGCGGTTTCATAATTCCAGCTTTCTTCAATTACCAATCGGAGCTCATTTTTTATTTCGGGGTATTGCATAGTCAGTTTTTGAAGTACTGTCAATGAAAATGCTTTTACAGCAACTGCTTCATCAGGGGAGCTGATAAAACGGAAACAGATGTCCATCACTTTGCCATGAAATTTTCCAGGAATAGTAACATATTGCAAAAGTCGGACAGTATTTCGTTTTACTGCATCATGCAATCCCGGCTTATAAAGATTTTTTATAAGCTTCACAAAATGTTTTGTTATTAATTCAGGATGCAATTGAGCACAGTAGCTCACAGGCCATGCGGCTCGTTGCACCACCCGGTATTCATCTGTTAAAAACATATTGAATAGCTCGTCAAACTTTTTCTGATTATTGCCAACCCATATTACAATCTTTGAGCAGTTGGCTTTTGAATGTTCTTTTAATATGGTGTCTCTTAATTTCATAACTTTCAGACTACTTAAAAATATGTGTTATATGAAAACAGGAATTGTTTTTCTTCTTATTTCTTTTTATACATCTGTTGTGTGGGGCCAGATGAGATCAATTCAGGAAAGATTGGGTTATCCTAAAAATGCAAAGCTGGTGATCATTCATGCTGATGATCTGGGAGTTTCTCATTCTGAGAACAGCGCTTCGATTACTGCCATGGAAAAGGGTTCCGTTAGTTCAGCCAGCATCATGGTGCCATGCCCCTGGTTTCCGGAAATAGCGGCTTATGCACAATCACATCCCACTGCTGATTTGGGATTGCATATCACATTGACCAGTGAATGGAAATATTATAAATGGGGACCTGTTACTTCCAATAATAAAGTGGCAAGCCTGGTAAACGCAAATGGTTTTTTTTATTCTTCTGAAGACAGTGTGGTTAAGAAGGCGTCAGTCTCTGAAGTAGAAGAAGAAATCCGCAACCAGGTAAAACGTGCTATTCAATTTGGCATTCAACCAACACACCTCGATGCCCATATGGGTACGGCACTTTACAGAACTGATTTTTTAAAAGCATATATTAAAGTGGGGCATGAGTTTAATATACCGGTCTTTATTCCGCGCCAGTTGGAAATCCCTCTGAAGGTCAAACTGGATACAATGATTTCAGAAAAAGATGTTATTGTGGATTATATTCTTTCGGCATCTGAGACGGATTATAAAACAGGGTTCAAAACATTTTATGCTAAAGGAATAAAAAATCTGAAACCCGGGCTTACATACCTTATTATACATACTGCATTTGACAATGATGAAATGAGAGCCGTAACCATTGATCATCCGGGCTGGGGAGCTGCCTGGCGTCAGGAAGATTTTAATTTCTTTTCAAGCCCTGAATGTGCGGCGCTGTTAAAAGAAAATAATGTATACGTAATTACGTGGAAAGAGATTCGGGATAAGATTGTGAGGAAATAAAAAAAGGGGCGGTTAAGAAATTGGGTTCTCTTAACAAGAAGTGGTTTTAGCTAATTGGGCCACCAGCTTCAATTGCCCCGATAATTTTAAGGTCAAAGAAGAACTAAACTGCTATTTTCTAAATAAAAGTAAACAATTTTCTTATAATGTATGTTATGTTAAGTAAGAAATTCAATTAAAAACCACCCTGTCGGGTGGCTTTAGTTTTATTGAATGCTGTCAAGCTTTTTCTTGTATTCAGCCGCCTTATCCTTCATGCCTTTAATTTCATACGCATAAGAAAGATAATCCGTTACTTTTTTATAGTTACCTTTTTCCATCGGATTTAAAGTGGCTTTGGCAGCATAAGCATTGTATGCAGTTTGAGCAAATGGAATTAATTCATCAGCAGTAGTTATTATCTGTGCTTTAATATCATTTTTCTTTTTTTGATCTGCGGGTGTAGATCCCTTTATTTTACTAAATTCTTCCTGGAGATCATATGCTTTGTTATAAAAGTGCATGGATAGAACAACATTGGGTTCTATATAAGAAGTATTTAACTCTAAACTTTTTTTAGCTGCCCATTCAATTTTATTTTGGACCTCTTTATAGTCAGCCGGTTTATTATCCCCCACATAAGCGTAATTGAATAATTCTACCGCATAGTTATATAGCAAAATATATTTGTTAGGGTATTTTGACAGCAGCTCCTCATATTTTGCAAAAAGTGCTTTTTTGTCCTTTTCATTTGTATTCGCCAATTCTGTCTGATACCAGAAATCATTATCCGGAAAAAGTTCACGGCCCAGGTGAAGATATTTTTCACAATTCAGCATGTCCTTCTTCTTGCTGTAATATTCTACCATAAACTGGTATACATCCACATTATCTTTTCCCACAATTTTTTGGTCGGCAATTTTTTTATAATATACAGCGGCACTGTCTTCTTTTTTTGCCATATAAGCAGACAGGGCAATATTCTGTATTAAAACTGTATCAAATGCCGGGAATTTAAAATTGTTGTATTCATACCCTTTTGCTGCAATGTATTCTTCAACTAAATATGAATTTTTAAAATTTGTAAATGCATCATCAAATTTCTTCAACACAAATTGGGAGTCAGCCAAATCAAAAAAACGGCTATAAATATCGAAAAGCCTTACATGTTGCTCCAGCGTAGCCTGGATGGCCTGAGTATCTGTTTCATAATATTTTTTAAAGGCATTGAAAGCTTCCATCCTGCCATTAGGAACAAGATTTTTGAGCTGATCATTTTTGGCAAGCTCATTATAGATTACACCTTTATACCACCATCCTTCCCACTTTGCTGCATTTTTTTCTTTCGTAAGAAAAGCATCCACCGCTGTTTTGGCTTTATCCCACTGTCCTTTCTGAATTAAATCTTTAACATCATCCACATTTTGTTCAAATGAACATTTGGCAGCCACAATCAGCAAAAAGCTTAAAAAAAACTTTTGCATTTTATAAAATTTGAATAGTAAAAATCAAAACCTTTTTTCAGATGGAATTAATTATTCTGCGGTTGCATCTTCCTGATGAATGTTCCCGTTAACACCGTTCCCGCCATTTTCTCCATTCGCCTGGTCTTCTATTTTAGTAATAGCGGCAATTTCATCTCCTTCATCTAACCGGATAAGTTTTACTCCCTGTGTAGCCCTGCCCTGTTCACTGATATCTGAAACTTTCATTCTTATTGTCACCCCGCTTTTGCAGGTAATAATCAGGTCTTCTTTTTCTGCCACATCAAGCATGCCTACCAATTTTCCGGTTTTTTCTGTTACGTTAATAGTTTTAACTCCTTTTCCTCCCCTATTGGTATACCGGTATTCATCAATAGCTGTTCTTTTGCCAAAACCTTTTTCACTTACAACCATTACTGTTTTAGCAACATCCGTTTCCGGATTTACGCAAAGCATTCCCACTACTTCATCATCATTATCTTCTACTTCTATGCCGGCCACACCAATAGCTCCCCGGCCGGTGGCTCTTACTTTTACTTCTGAAAAACGAATGGCCCTGCCGCTTTTAACAGCCATCATGATTTCACATTTTCCATCGGTCATTTTTGCTTCCAGCAACTCATCACCTTCATTTATGCTAATGGCATTCACACCAGACTGCCTCGGACGACTGAAATCCTGCAATTCTGTTTTTTTGATGATTCCTTTTTTGGTGCAAAGGACAATATTGTGCGATTGTACAAACTCTTCTTCTTTCAGATCATTCACATCAATAACCGCTCTTATTTTATCATCTGGTGGAATCTGGATTAAGTTTTGAATGGCTCGTCCTTTGCCAGTCTTCTCTCCTTCCGGAATCTCATATACATTCAGCCAGTAACATCTTCCTTTTTCTGTAAAGAATAACATTGTGTGATGCGTCGAAGCAACAAATAAATGTTCTATCCAATCTTCTTCTCTTGTTCTTCCGCCCATAACTCCTCTTCCACCTCTACGTTGCGACCGGTATTCTGTGGCAGAAGTCCTTTTTATGTAACCAAGGTGAGAAATGGTGATTACCACATCTTCTTCCTTGATCAGATCTTTAATCCTTACTTCATCATCCAGGTAGGTGATTTCGGTTTTACGTTCATCACCAAATTTCTCTTTTATTTCAATCAGTTCTTTTTTGATGAGATTGTAACGTAAACCTTCATTTGCCAACAACTCTTTTAATTCGCTGATAAGTTTCATCAACTCATCATATTCTTCTTTTATTTTGTTTCTCTCCATTCCCGTCAGGCGCTGCAATCTTAATTCAAGAATAGCTTTTGCCTGAATTTCATCCAGTCCCCATCCGGCATTGATCAGGTTGTCTTTTGCATTGTCTGGTGTGGCAGAATTGCGGATAAGACTGATTACTTCATCCAGATGATCCAATGCAATTAAATAGCCTTCCAGCAGATGAGCTCTTTTTTCCGCTTCTCTTAATTCAAATTGAGCACGGCGTACAACCACTTCATGCCGGAATTCAATAAACTCTGAAATAAGTTCTTTCAGATTAAGCGTTTTGGGCCTTCCTTTTACCAACGCTACATTATTGATACCGTATGATGTTTGAAGTTCACTATGCTTATAAATTTGGTTGATCACCACGTTTGCAACAGCATCCCGTTTCAGATCGATAACAATTCTTGTACCTTCTTTTTCATTTGACTCATTATTGACATGAGCAATTCCTTCAATAACTTTTTCATTTACCAATACACCGATTCTTTCTGTCAATGCATCCCGGTTTACCTGGTAAGGAACTTCTGTGATGATGATCTGTTCTCTCCCGCTTGGTTTTGCATCAACAGATAATTTACCTCTTAAGACAACACGGCCACGACCAAAATGCATGGCAGCCTTCACTCCTTCCATTCCATAAATAATTCCTTTTGTAGGAAAATCAGGAGCTTTTACATACTGCATCAATTCATCAATAGTGATATCCCGCTTATCTATATAAGCAATACATCCGTCAATCACCTCGCTGAGATTATGCGGCATCATGTTAGTTGCCATACCCACAGCAATACCACTGGAACCATTTACTAAAAGTTGTGGAATACGTGCAGGAAGAACAGTAGGCTCTTTTTCTGTATCATCAAAGTTTAACTGAAAGTTTACGGTATCCTTATCCAGATCACTCAACATACTTTCAGAAAAACGTTGAAGTCGGGCTTCTGTATACCGCATGGCTGCAGGACCATCGCCATCCTGAGTACCAAAATTTCCCTGTTTATCAATCATGGTATACCGCATGTTCCAATCCTGTGCCATGCGAACCATGGCATCATATACGGCTGTGTCACCATGCGGATGGTATTTACCCAACACCTCACCTACTATACGGGCAGATTTTTTGAATGGTTTGTTGTAATGAAGACCCAGTTCATTCATTGCATATAAAATACGACGATGAACAGGCTTTAATCCATCTCTTACATCAGGCAGTGCACGACCTACTATAACCGACATGGAATAGTCGATATATGCGGTCTTCATTTGCTCTTCGATATTTACCGGAATTATCCGTTCATTATCCTGTGTCTCGTTGGGCTGAAAAGTCTCGTCCATAGCTTATTTTGTCTAATTTTTCTATGCTTTTTCTGGGCTTGCAAATGTACCGGAAAGCCCCTTCAAAACCTGATAAAAAAAATTGTTTTTTGAGCTTATTTTTCCACCCATGTTAATGGGATTCCGGCATTGATTTCCGGGCTATAAATACTAACTTTCCCACTTTCAATAAATGGAAATTTTGTCTAAGAAAACGATTCTTTTGTTCGGTGCTGGTAAGTCTGCAACTGTGTTGATTGATTTCTTGCTATCAAACGCAAAAAAAGAAAACTGGACAGTTACAGTAGTGGATGCAGATATAAAATTAGCCCAACTAAAGGTTGCATCATCCCCGTATGGAAAAGCAGTTTCTTTTGACATCAATAATACTGAAGAAAGGAATAAGTATATCAGTAAATCAGACATTGTTATTTCACTCCTTCCCCCCACTCTTCATACTATTGCTGCAAAAAGTTGTATTGAATTAAATAAAAATATGCTTACTGCTTCTTATGTTGATGAGCAAATCCGGAATCTGAAATCTGAAATCGAAAATAAAAACCTTCTCTTTCTATGTGAAATGGGCCTTGATCCCGGCATTGACCACATGAGTGCAATGCAGATAATTGATAAAATCAGGGCAGATGGAAGAAAAATAACTTCATTCAAATCTCATTGTGGAGGATTAGTGGCGCCGGAAAGTGATGATAACCCCTGGCACTATAAAATAAGCTGGAATTCAAGAAACATTTTACTGGCTGGTAAAGCAGGTGCAGTTTATTATAATAAGGGAACAAAAGTTGAAGTTCCCTATAAAATTATTTTTGAAAATTGCCCGGAATTAAATGTTGAAAACCTTAAACCACTTGCCTGGTACCCCAACCGGGACTCCGTGAGTTATATGAAACTCTATGAACTGGAAAAAACAGAAACATTTATACGAACCACCTTTCGTTATGCTGCATTTTGCAGGGGCTGGGATAAAATAATTCAACTTGGATTGACGGATACACAAGATGCTGAAGAATTAAAAGGAATTAAAAAAATAAATGAATGGTTCAATTATAAGCTATCCAAATTGGAAAAAGGAGAAATAAACTGGAAGAAATTCCTGGACTTATTTGTTGATGAAAAATTTCATAGCGAGCTAACCAATCAAATGAACTACCTGGGAGTTTTTGAGTCTGTTGATATACCGGTATCATTTAATTCCTCGGCAGATATTATGCAGTATATAATTGAAACCAAACTTAGTCTGAAACCTGAAGACAAAGACATGATTGTAATGCTTCATGAAATTGAATATGAAATTGACAAAGACAAATTTAATATTGAAAGCAGTTTGGTGGTGAAAGGCGAAAACAGTTTACGAACTGCGATGGCAAAAACTGTTGGGCTGCCTTTGGGTATTGCAACCAAACTTATTCTGAACGGAACAATTCAATTAAAGGGATTGCATATTCCCACCAAAAAAGAAATTTATGTGCCTGTGCTTAAAGAACTGGAAGAACATGGAATAAAATTTCATGAAGAAATAAAACAAATATCATGAAATACAAATCATCACCAGACGAGGCTTTAATGAAATTGCTTCAGGAAGAGGAATTCCCTTTTACTGTAGTGATGAAGCATGGCACTATGACTATTGAATATTTTGCTCCGCAGGAAATTGATACACAAACGCCGCACAAGCAGGATGAAATTTATATAATCATAAAAGGTCATGGGACTTTTTTCCGGAATGGAGAAAGAACGTCCTGTAAGAAAAATGACATTTTATTTGTTCCGGCTGGTATGGAGCACTACTTTGAAAATTTTTCTGATGATTTTGCTACCTGGGTTATTTTTTACGGGCCTGATGGCGGAGAAAAATAAAATATTCAACACTCAACATTCAATAATGAATTTTCAAGTACGGGATAGAAAAGTTGAACATTGAGTGTTGATTATTTTTTTTGAGTATTTTCCTTTTATTCTTCATTTATTCAAAAGCAATTCTTTCAACTCACTTACTCCTTCTGTTGCGGGTTTTTCAATTGTTATCAGATTATTTATTGCGGAAGTATAAGGAATTCTTTTATCAATAATATATTTTGGGACTTTCTGTGACGCATAGTTAACTAAGCCAGCAGCGGGATAAACGACCAAAGAAGTTCCTACCACTACAAAAATATCTGCGTCAGTAACTACAGGTACGGCTTCTTCAATTTTTGGAACCGGTTCTTCAAACCAGACAATATGCGGACGAAGTTGTGCTCCATCTTCAGCCTTATCGCCAATATTAATATCTCCAAAAATCTCATAAATCAGCCCAACATTTTTTTCACTTCGCATTTTGAATATCTCGCCATGCAGGTGAATGATGTTGGAAGAGCCGGCCCGTTCATGCAGATCATCTATATTTTGAGTGATAATGGTTACATCAAATTTTTTTTCCAGTTCTGCCAAACCAAAATGAGCTGCATTGGGTTTTGCATCGGCAACATTCTTCCGGCGGTAGTTATAAAAATCAAGAACCAGTTTCGGGTTTTTTCGCCATGCATGGGGTGTAGCCACATCTTCTACATTAAATCCTTCCCAAAGTCCATCACTGTCACGAAAAGTTTTCAGTCCGCTTTCAGCACTGATGCCGGCACCGGTGAGAACGACGAGTTTCTTCTTTGACATATTTCAAAGATAAACCGAATCAACTTTGAACCGCCTTTGGTTTTATCTTTCTTAATTTCTTTTAAATTACAAACACGGAAAAAATTGGAGAAGAGGCACTAACTACTTTACACGAATTACAAACTCCGCAAATGATATGCCTTCGGTTTTGTAAATGCCCGCAATCCGGCATGAGAAAGCGTAGCGCCAAAGCCGGAATGTTTTCTACCACTCCAGGGCAATGCTGCACTTACCCGGTCGCAGCAATTCCAGTAACCGGTGCCTGTATTGATTTGTTGCAAAATATTTTCAGCTCTTTCTTTTTTGCTGCTATATACCGAAGCAGTAAGACCATACTCAGAATCTTTCATTAGCTGTATGGCCTCCTCATCATTTTTCACTTTCATTATTCCAATAATTGGTCCAAAGGACTCTTCTTTCATTACAGCCATGTCGTGATTGACATTAATAAGAACGGTTGGTTCAAAATAAAAACCTTTTCGGTCAACAGATTTTCCACCGGTTAATATAATTGCTCCTTTTTGCACTGCATCTGCAACCTGCTTTTTTAGAAAATCCATTTGTTCCTTCCTGCTTATCGGCCCGATATACATTCCTTCTTCCATCGGAGACCCCATTTTCCATGACTTCACTTCTTTTTCAAACTCATCAAGGTATTGATCATAAATTTTTTCATGAACATAAATTCGCTCTACTGCGCAACAACTCTGACCGTTATTATAGAAAGCACCGTCGGCTGTACCTGCTGCCGCTGCTTTAATGTCCTTTACATCCTCTGCCACATACAATGGATCTTTACCACCCATCTCACACTGGCAGGGGACCATTTTGGAAGATACTTTTTCATAAATGTATTTGCCGGTTTTATAAGAACCCGTAAAGAAATATCCATTGAATGGAAAATCCAGTAACAGTTCTCCCACTGCTTTAGCACCCAGTGCCACATGAAAAATAGTTGGGGGCACTCCAGCCTGCTTTAATAATTTTTCTATTTGTAAACCGGTGAGTGTAGCATATTCAGAAGGTTTATACATCACTGCATTGCCTGCTATTAATGCAGGAACAAAAACATTTACTCCCACCAGGTAGGGATAATTCCATGCTGAGATATTGCAAACCACCCCCAGCGGCTCATAAGAAATTTTTTCTTCCAATCCATTTTCTGCAATCATTGTTTCATCAGATAAATATTTTTCTGCATTTTCTGCAAGCCATTTTACACGGGCCCTTGCCCCATTCACTTCGTTGCGGGATTGCTGTAAAGGCTTGCCCACTTCAGATGTCAAAGTAGCAGCAAGTCGTTCAATGTTATTCTCTAACAGATCAGAAAATTTTTTAATCACCTGTACTCTTTCTGCCAATGGAATTTTATTCCAGGCCGGCTGTGCAGACTGTAATGATTCAAACTTTTTTTGCAGGCTTTCTTTTGTGTCTTCATTCAGCGCTGCAATTATTTCTTCAGTAGCCGGGTTGGTAATTAAAAGTTTTTTCATGGATGTCTCTCTTATCGCTTCAAGAAATTGTTTTTTCAGATTTTCCGAAAATGGATTATTCTCTTTTTCTTTCATTCTTTCCGGATGCCATTGTACACAAAGCATGAATGCTTTATTATTCTTGTTTTTGAATTCAAGCCCTTCAATAATTTTTTCGTTGTCATCATCATAAGTATTTACCATCAGGTTATCACCAATCGCATTGGGATCAATTGCCTGGTGATGTGCACTGTTTACATGGCCCAAAAGAGAACCGGCAATATTATGAAGCAGGGTGTTGTTTTCGATAACAATTGTATGTTCTTTATCCGATTCTTCTTTCCTGTGCTTTTCATTTCCGTTATCCAGGTCCTGTATAAGTTTGCCACCCTGTAAAACATTTACCAGTTGCATTCCCCGGCATATTCCCAGAAGAGGTAATTTGTTTAATTGTGAATACTGGTATATTTTTTCTTCAAAACGATCCCGTTCCGGCTGAAACGAACTTGGACTGTTATTATAAATTGTTTTCCCGTTGTAAAAGGAAGGATGCACATCCACCCCGCCTGTAAGAACAAAGCCATCGCAGTGGTAAATGTCTTCTGTATTATTTTTTTCAAAATTGAGTTCTATCAGTTCCAGATCATGCAGCAGGTCATGTGGAGTAAACCAATTCCAGTAATGCTGAAACGCAGTTTTGGAAAAACTTATGCCAATTTTTTTCTTCATTGACTAGATTGCTTTACTGTACAAATTTCTGAAATCTTCCCGGCTTACCGGTTTTGGATTATTAGGATGAGCAAAATCAGCAATAGCAAGATCGGCCAGGGTTTCAATATGTTCCTTCTTTACTCCAATATCTCCCAGGTGATGCGGGATATTGATCTTTGAATTCAGTTCAAACAAATAATTAACCACCGCTTTACCGGTTTCATCTTTCAGTTCTAAAGCCCTGGCTATACGTTTGAATTTATGTTCAAACCCTTCTGTATTAAACTCCATACCATAAGGTATATTGACTGCGTTTGCTAATCCATGATGTGTATCCAGTAATGATGATAAAGGATGTGCCAATGAATGCACTACACCCAAGCCTTTTTGAAAAGCTACTGCTCCCATTAATGATGCGATTAACATTTTGCTTCTTGATTCAAGATCAGGATTATTCACTGCTTTTTCCAGCGACTGACTGATCAGAGAAATTCCTTCCAATGCAATTCCTTCGCACAATGGGTGAGGCATTTTAGCAAGATATGCTTCCATATTGTGTGTAAGTGCATCCATGCCCGTAGCCGCAGTAATAAAAGGGGGCAATTCCATAGTCAGTAAAGGATCAGCAAAAACAATCTTCGCCAGTAATTTTGGAGAGAAAAGAATTTTCTTCTGATGGGTTTCATCATCGGCAATGATGGCGCTTCTTCCCACCTCGCTGCCTGTTCCCGCAGTTGTAGGAATAGTGATAAAATGAGGAACATCATTAGTCACATAAATATCTCCACCAATCAGATCATCGTATTTAAAAAGATCTTCGCGGTGATTTATCCGCAATACAATTGCTCTTGCTACGTCCAGTGCCGCACCGCCTCCGATGCCAATAACGGAATCTCTTTGTGTGTTATCAAACGAATCTGTTCCTTTATATACATCGGATTTCACCGGATTCTTATGTATATCATTAAAAATTTCTACCGAAATATTTTTCTTTTTTAAATCATTAATGATCTCTTTAAAAAAATCAAGTTGGGCAACATTATTATCTGTAACCACTAATGGGCGGATTAAATTATTTTTCTTCAGATAATCTCCAAGCTCTTTTACTGAGCCTGCACCAAAGCGGATGGTAGTCGGGAAATTGTATTGATAAATTTTGTCAAAAGTCATAATATTTTTTTTACTGCTGTGAAAATAATATAACAAAGGTTGTTTCAGATTATTTCAAAATAACGTTTCAGCTCCCAGTCAGTAATGGATTTTGATTTCTCATCTGGAACTTCTTTTCTGTACTGCCTCCACTCCCATTCACGGGTTAAAGTAAAATGCTCGACAAATTTTTCCCCAAACAACTCTTTTGCAATGGATGATTCTTTCATTTTTTGTGTAGCCTCATCCAGATTGCGAGGTAGTACACCATTACTTATATCTTTATAACCATTACCGACTGTTGCCGGTTGTTTCAATTTTAAATTGTTTTTAATTCCATATAAGCCCGAAGCAAGACTGGCCGCCATGGCAAGGTATGGGTTAACATCAGAGCCCACCACTCTTGTTTCAATCCTTGTTGATTTTTTACTGCCATTCATTACTCTCAATGCCACTGTTCTGTTGTCAATTGCCCATGTAAGTGTGGTTGGAGCCCAGGCACCTTCTACTAATCGCTTATAACTGTTTATTGTTGGTGCAAACATGGGAAGGATATGTGGCAGGCAATAGAGTTGCCCTGCCAGATAACTTTTCATCAGTAAACTCATCTTAGTTTCATCTTTGCCATCATAAAAAAGATTATGCTTAGCTGTACTATCCCATAAACTTTGGTGTATATGGCCGCTGCAACCGGGAAGATTTTCATTCCACTTAGCCATGAAGCTTGCAACAATTCCATGTTTATATGCAATTTCTTTAACCGCAGTTTTAAACAATGCAGCCCTGTCAGCGGCTTCCATAATTGTTGCATACAAGATGGCAGCCTCATAAACACCCGGCCCGGTTTCGGTATGTAATCCTTCCACCGGAATATCAAACTTTTTCAAGAGTTCAAACAAATCTGTCATGAATTCATTTTTCAATGTGCTGCGCAGAATGGAATAGCCAAACATACCCGGTGAAAGCGCCGTCATATTGCGAAATCCTTTTTGCAGCAGGCTATCCGGAGTTTCTGAAAAATTGAACCACTCAAATTCCTGGGAGAAATAGGGTATGAAGCCCTCCTGTTCACATTGCGCAGTTATTTTGCGAAGTAGTTGTCTTGGACATACATAAAGAGGTTCATTCTTTTCATCTATAAAGTCGCCAAGGAAAAAAGGCAAATCATTTTCCCATGGAATTTTCCGGAATGTATTCAAATCCAATTTTACCGGCGCATCAGGGTAGCCTGTATGCCATCCGGTAAACTTAATATTATTATAAGCAACATCATTCATATCCCACCCGAACACCACATCACAAAAACCCAATCTCCCTTTTATCACAGAAAAAAATTTTTCAGCGGAAATATATTTTCCTCTCAGCACTCCATCAATATCCGTAATAGCCAGTTTTACTTTCCCTGATGGATGGTCTTTTACATACTTAATAATTTCTTTATTGGCCATACAAAAAATTTAGTTCCCGGGAATTACTGAATATTCAGTTGTGATTTTGTTTTAAATAATTTAAATGCTGCGAAGCAGAACCCTACCAGAAAAATATAAATCAAGCCCAATCTTAAATTATAAATCATCATCGCCACAAATGAAAAGATCGCAATGCTCAAAGCTATAACCGGGAAAAAAGGATAGAACGGAACTTTAAAAGGCCGGTGAAGGCCGGGTTCTTTTTTTCTAAGTTGCAACAGAGAGATCATAGAAATAATATATAAAGTTAGTGCTCCAAAAACGGAGATGGTGATTATTTCAGAAGTTTTGCCTGTAAGCAACGCAATGATTCCAATAAACATATTCGCCAAAAGTGCATTGGAGGGAGTTTGAAAACGACGATGAATTTTTCCCAGGAAAGACGGCGCCATTTTTACTCTTCCAAATTCAAAACTGGCCCTTCCTGCTGCTAAAATGATTCCATGAAAAGAAGCGACCAATCCAAACAAGCCAATTGTAATGAGTAAATGAAAAAGCCAACTTGAATTACCAACAATTTTTCCCAATGCCAGGGGTAACGGGGAATCAGATGCTGAACCATCCACTTTATAAACAATCGCTTCCCAGCCTGCTACACCAACGGAGCTTATAAAAGTAAGTATACATAAAACAACCAATGTAATAATTGCAGAACCAAACCCGAACAGAATGGTTCGCTGCGGATTAATGGCTTCTTCAGCAACATTCGCTACTCCCTCAATAGCAAGAAAAAACCAGATGGCAAATGGAATGGAAGCAAATACTCCCTGCCAGCCATGCGGAAAAGCGTTGTGCTGTAAATTTTTAATATCAAAATGGGGTAAAGTGATGCTGCTAAACAATAACAATTCTCCAACTGCAAGAATTGTGATGACCAATTCAAAAGTGGCAGCAGCTTTTACACCATAAATATTCAGCGCTGTAAAACCGATGTAAACAACTATAGCAATAGCCAGTACCGGCAATTGAGGAAAAAACAAATTGAAATAAGCGCCGATAGCGAAAGCAATAGCGGGAGGTGCAAAAATGAATTCAATATTCTGGGCCATGCCGGCAATAAAGCCAATATCTTTTCCCATTGCACGGTTAGCATAATCAAATGCTCCGCCTGCTTTGGGGATAGCACATGCCAGTTCTGAATAACTGAATGTAAAAGTAAAATACATGACGATGATGAAAACAGTGGCAATGGCAAGACCTAATGTACCTCCCTGCTCCAGGCCAAGGTTCCAGCCGAAATACATTCCGGAAATAACGTACCCCACCCCCAGTCCCCATAACATGGAGGGAGTAAGTGTACGCTTAAGTTCTGTTACTGGTAATGATGGCAAAAGGAAGATTTATCTTGTAATATCATAAATATTACTGAAATGAGGTTAAGATTTTGAGATGAAATATAAATTTCCGGTTTGAAATCCTGGAAAAATCAGAACTGACTTTTCTATATTTTAATTATTCTCCTGCCATTTGCAAAATTATTTTCCATTCGGCATCAGTTACCGGTTGTGTGGAGAGTCTTCCGATTCTTACCAGGGCCATATTGGCAAGTCGTTTATCTTTTTTTATTGCATCCAGTGTAGCTGGGTTCCTTAATTTTCTCAATGGTTTCAGATCAACTGCTGACCAGCGGTCATCATCAGTGGTTGGATCCTGGTAATGTTCTTTTATCACTTTGGCTATGCCAACAATATCTGTTCCTTCATTACTATGATAAAAGAAAACTTCATCCCCAATTTTCATGTTTCGCAAATGCAGTCGTGCAGCATAATTACGAATTCCGCTCCAGCAGGTTTTTCCTTCTTTTACAAAATCATCCCAAGAATATGTAGTGGGTTCTGATTTGACGAGCCAGTAGTTCATACTCCAAACCCCTAAAGGGGCTTTTAAAAATAAAAAATAAAAGAAAATTCAAATTTAGTAAACTTCATCAAATCCCCTTTGGGGGATTTAGGGGGCTGTTTTTACCAACCACTTGCCAATACATCAGCAATATGCATGGTTTTAAGCTGAAGCCCTTTGTTTTTGATATACCCATCCAGGTGCATCAGGCAGGAAAGATCAGTGGAGATAAGATATTCGGCTCCTGTTGCTAAAGCATTTTCAACCTTCTGATCAGCCATGGCAATTGATATAGGCTCGAATTTCACGGCAAAAGTTCCGCCAAAACCACAACAGGATTCCACATCATTCATCTCTGTCATTTCAAGCCCATTTACCTGCGAAAGTAATTTTCTTGGCTCTTCTTTTATCCTGCATTCTCTCAGACCGGCGCAACTATCATGGTAAGTAGCTTTGCCATTCAGGGTAGCTCCTACATTTTCTATTTGTAAAACATTTACCATGAATTCTGAAAACTCAAAAATTCTTTTACTGAGATATTTTACATCGTTGTGTACGGAAGAGTTGTCTAAAAGTCTGGAATAATAGTTTCTTACAAACCCTGCGCAGCTTGCGCTTGGCGCTACTACATAATCGCTGCCTTCAAAGTCTTTCACAAACTTCATGCATACGGTTCTTGCCTCATCCCAGAAGCCGGCATTAAAAGCCGGCTGACCACAACAGGTCTGTTTAGTATTGTATGTAACCGTGCAACCGGTTTTCTCCAGCACTTTAATCATGTTGAATGCAGTTTGAGGATACAACTGATCTACAAAACACGGTATGAATAATTGGATGTTCATAAGTCCCCATCCCCTAAAGGGGAGTATTGTAAAGTCATAAAAATATTAAATGCCTCATTTATTGGATTTTTTTTTCTTAAGACCCTTTAGGGGTTTGGGGCTAATCATCTTTAATGCCGTTAGCGCTGCTTCTTCCCCTTTATGCCCATGCTTTCCACCAATTCTTTCTTTAGCCTGCTCTTCATTGTCAACAGTCAATACAGCAAAAATTGTTGGAACAGGCAAAATGAGATTTAATTGCAGCACTCCATCCGTTACGGCTTTACACACATAATCAAAATGAGGAGTACCACCACGAACTACACAACCCAAAGCGATAAATGCATCTGGCTTGTTTTTTTTACCTGCGCTTTTCCAATATTTTTTTATGGCAAACGGAATTTCAAATGCTCCCGGTACAGTTATAGTAATTATCTTTTTTACCTTATGTGCTTCTAATTTTTCCCTGCATCCTTTTTCCAGTTCATCAACAACAGGAGCATTCCATTCTGTTTTTACCAAAACAATACAGGCATCCTTTTTCAGAATGCCTGTATCAATATGAAATAATTTACTGTTACTTATTTCTGCCATGAATTATCAGTTATAAACTCCCAGCTTTGCCAGGTATTTGTCAGCATCATTGCTTTGTTGCGTGCCGGGAAACTTATCTTTAATTTCTTTATAAATTTCAATTGCCTCTTTTGTCTTTCCGGTTTTTTCAGAAAGAGAAGCGGCAAAGAATAAATATTCTGCCGAATTGGTATTATCATCTGTAAAGTGATTGCCAGCTTTTATATAATTTGAAATTGCTTCATCGTTTTTACCTAACTCAGCGTATGCGTCACCCAATAATTTATAAGCCCGGGCCTGTATTTGTTTTGCGGACGTACTGAAATCACTAAGATATTTTACCGCTTTATTAAAATCTCCAGTTCTTAAATAACAATCTCCGGCATAAAAACGGGCCAGGTTGCCTATTTCGGTTCCGCCATATTTATCTATCACTTTTACAAAGCCCATGTTCAGCCCATCACCGCTTAAAGCTAATTGAAGACTATCCATACGGTAATATTCTTCCGCTTTATAAATGGCATCAATTGCCTTGTCTTCTTTAGGTTTCTGGATAAAATTATTATATCCGTAGTATCCTCCGCCCAGGATAATAATAACAACCGATGTAATCATGATAGGCTTCTGGAACCGGGTCCAGAAATCTTTTGCTTTTGCAATTATTGCTTCGTTATCATTAACCTCGGGTACATGTTTCTTTTCAGCCATAAAATATGTTCTATTTATTTTTTTTAATCAGTAATAAAAGGATAGTTCTTATCGGCATAGACATCTTTGAGTACTTCACTGTCATCGGGCCACGGACTTTCTTCAGCAAACTTCACTGATTCAGCTACAATCGAATCCACCCGTTCATTAATGTTTGTTATATCCTGTTCTGAAGCAAAATTATTGGCATAGATTGTTTTCAATACTTTCTGAATTGGATCCTGGTTTTTGTACTCATCCACTTCTTCCTTGCTACGGTATTTCTGAGGATCACTGATCGAGTGTCCTTTGTAGCGGTATGTTTTCATTTCAATCAGTGTGGGTCCGCCTTTTTCTCTTGCTCTTTTCACAGCCCGGCTGACGGCTTCATGTACAGGTTCCGGTGACATACCATCCACAGCATCTCCCGGCATTTCATATCCATCTGCCAGTTTATAAATGTCAATTACATTACTGGTACGTTCAACAGAAGTACCCATGGCATAATTATTATTTTCACAAATAAAAATTACAGGCAACTTCCATAACATCGCCAGGTTGAAAGTTTCATGCAATATTCCCTGTCGTGCTGCACCATCACCAAAGAAGCAAAGGATCACATTATCTGTTCCTTTATACTGTTCTGCAAATGCCAGCCCGGCTCCAGTTCCGATTTGTGCTCCAACTATTCCATGACCGCCCCAGAAGTTCACACTTTTGCCAAAGAAGTGCATGCTGCCACCTTTTCCTTTGGAACAGCCTGTTGCTTTGCCGTATAATTCAGCCATACAACTGTTTACTGAAACGCCTTTGGCAATCGCCAGTGCATGATCACGATAGGCAGTAATAAAACCATCTTCCGGTCGGGTAGCCGTTATACAACCGGCAGCAATAGCCTCCTGCCCATTATAAGAATGAAAAAAGCCACGGATCTTTCCTTCCATTTTGTACTTCTCTTCCGACATCAGTTCAAACTGTCGGATAAGATGCATCAACTCATACCAATACAGGTACGTTTCTTTTGAAAATTTGGTTGACACCTGGTTAAGAATCTGGGTTTCGTTTGCCATAAATTAAACGGTGGCAAAAATAAGGCAATCAGAGCAAATTTTTGTTTTGATTTTTAGGGTTTTGCAGGCTTGAGTTCCTTGATCGGCGTCCCTTGTGTCACTCACTTTTACTGCAACAATTCTACTCAACTTTTACTTACTTCCATTAATTATAACGACTTGGCAGATACTGACATCCTACTGATGAAAGGAATCAATTTTCTTTACTTTCGGTAAGAATAATCAACAGAGATTATAAACATCGATCTCAGTTCCGTTAACGATCTGGATCAAAACTTAGAATTAATATTGCAACCTGTTTTGCTGAAACTACATTCCATATCATTAACACAGTTCAAGAATTATCATAGCAGGTCATTCATTTTTAATGACCGGATTGTTGGTATTTGCGGAAATAATGGTGTGGGTAAAACCAACTTGCTGGATGCAATCCATTATCTCTGTTTTACCAAAAGCTATTTTACAAGGATTGATCAACATAATATTCAGCAGGGCCATCAAGGGTTTCGCATTGAAGGGGAAATACAACTTGAAAAGAAAAAAGAAAAAGCCGCCTGCATTCTTCGTGAGACAGGAAAAAAAGAGTTTTCAGTAAATGATGCTGTCTATGAAAAATTTTCTGATCATATCGGGAGGTATCCCTGCGTAATCATTGCACCCGATGATATTCAGATCATCACAGACGGCAGCGAGGAAAGAAGACGATTTTTGGATGCACTGCTCTCCCAACTGGATGCGGACTATCTTCAGCATCTTATCACTTATAACCGGATACTACTTCAGAGAAATTCTTTACTGAAAAATTTTGCTGAAACAGGTATCAGGGATCTTTCGCTTTTGGATGTGCTGGATGAGCAATTGATAAAACCGGGTGAGTATATTTTCGAAAAGCGTAAACAGCTTCTTGTTTCTTTTTTACCGGGAGTAAAAAAGCTCTATTTTGAAATTGCAAAACAGAATGAAGATATTTCACTTACTTACCAGTGCGAATTACTGCAATGTTCTTTAATTGAGCTTTTACAATTGAACAGGCAAAAAGACCTGTTTGTACTAAGAACAACCGGGGGCATTCACCGTGATGATATATTTTTCACTTTAGACAATCAGCCATTTAAAAATATTGCTTCTCAGGGTCAGCGGAAAAGTTTGCTCTTTGCACTAAAGCTGGCAGAAATGGATGTGCTGAAAGAAAGTAAAGGATTTGCCCCCCTCCTTCTTTTGGATGATGTATTTGAAAAGCTGGATGAAGACCGGATTGCTAACCTCTTAAATCGTGTTTGTATTGAAAACAAAGGACAGGTTCTTATTACGGATACAAATGAGGAAAGGCTCAGAAAACACCTGGACGTATTAACCGTTTCTTATGAACTTATCAGGCTTTAGATGATAATTTTTCAGATGAAAGATGATAGTTCTTTTAATTAGTATTCGTAATTATCATCTGTTTAACTATCAGTTATCATCTATCCAACTATCATCTATCTTTGTTCAATGGGCGAATACTCCATTGGCGAAGCCATTCAACAGTTTCTTAACCAGAGCCAAATTAAGGGTTCAATTCAGGCATTGCAGATTGAAGAAGTTTGGGAACAAATCATGGGGAATACTATTGCGAAGTATACGGAGAGTATAAAGATCATTGATAAAACCCTTTTCATCACTACTCATGTTGCCCCGCTGAAACAAGAGCTGACTTTCCAGAAAGAAAAAATAAAGCTTCGTGTGAACGAAGCTCTTGGCAAAAATATTATCACAGACGTTATTATCAGGTAAGTACTCCGAAACGACCTGTATGGCTTAACTTTTCATCAAAAATTTCCATTCTGTTTTTTACAGCCTCTTCCAGGATATCTTCGCTTGATATGATCCCCTTGAATAAAAAATTTTCAAATATTGGCAGGTAACGGATATTATGCTGTCTCATTAGTTGCATACATTTTTCTACTGTATCATTTGTATTGGCGGTCGGAAGCCTTTTATCCATGATATCTTCCACAAAAATTTTATTCATTTGCTTTTCAGCAAACAATACTTTGCTGGTAATATCATGTTCAGTAATAAGGCCCAAATACCTTTCGTCATCATCTACCACAATAAGATGGTCAACATTTTCACAACACATCTGGCAAAGGGCTTTATCCACAGAAGAACCGGGAGATACAGTATGAAAATGCGGCTCTTTCTTTGAAAGAATTGATGTAATCTTTTCCATACGCACAGGTTTTAAGGTTTAATAAATATCTGCTCTTTTCAAGTTACGGATTAAAAACATGAATTATGCCAACTTTTATTCAATGTGAAGAAAATAAATTTATTTTTTTAAACGTTGCCGCAGGTCAGAACCGTGGGATAACAAAACTCAGTATTTCGAAATAATGAAGTAATAAGGAATTGTAAAGCAATTGTAAAATTTTAGGCAAACAAAGATTTGATTTTCCGACTCCCGGGTCTGATTATTTTGTAATTAACCAATTCAATTTGACTATCCTGAATAGGTTTGGGGCGGGGATTATTGCATGGAGGGCTGCGCCGGAACTGATTTTAATGATTTGTTTACTTTATCAAAATCAGCATAACTCCATTTCCCTTCTATAGTTCCCATCTTTAACAAGTAAAGAGTTGGATTGGCTCTTGCTGCGGTTCTGATAGCTGTAAAGTCGCATTTGAAAACAGGTAAGTCTGTTTTTGTATTCTGTACATACTCCTCAACTGAAGTGGTAATTATATAAATCGGAATATTTTTTTTGTCTGCTTCTTTCCGGATTTCCTGAAATTGTTTTTCCCATTCTTCCGTTTTCTTATTCACTTTGTTATCAAATAAAAGGATGGAATAGGGCATCATCAGAACAAAATCAGTAGAATCAATATCAGTAACTCCCGAAAGATTGAATCCTTTTATCGGTGGTTCAGCATTTCCTTTTCTTACCAATTTATCAATCCTGTTTTTGTAGCTGTATGTATTCAGATCGGCAGGAAGCTCAGCGGGACTGAATTCATATTCTTTGCCTGCTTTTTCATAAATAAAACGAATCGAAAAACTATCTGGTACTGCCCCGGAGGGAATTTTCCCATTCTCTGTTATATTTTTTCCAACCCGGTACGGAAGACAATCAATAAGGGGAAGATGTTTTAGTACATAAAACTGCAGCCAAAAACTGCCTGCGGCAATTAACAGCATAAAAAGAACATTCAGCGTTTCAGAAAACAGAGGTTTTATTTTATTTCTGAATGCAAACAGAATAAGAATGAGCACAAGCAGTATTATATCTTTTATAAATGATGTAAAAGATGTAATGGGAATACAATCGCCAAAGCAGCCACAGTTTTTGAATTTGCCGGAGAGATAAGCATAGCCGGTAAGAAAAGTAAAAAAGACAATCAGCAATAATAGTAGCCAGCTGAAAAGTTTCAATCTCCAGCCTAATAGCAAAGCTACTCCGGCAATAATCTCAAAAGCGATCATTATGATAGAAAGCCAGAGAGTATAATCATTGAATTGGGTCATTTTCCACAATTCAAAAAACTCCTGCATTTTATAACTCAATCCAAGCGGGTCTATTGCTTTTACTAACCCTGAGAAAATAAATAATATGCCAACGAGAATCCGGATTATGTTTATAGTTACTTTCATTTTATAATTAATGAATAATTAATATTTGATAATTAATTCTCACTCATCAATATCAAGGCAAACACTGCATAATTTATGATATCAAGATAGTTGGCATCTATCCCTTCACTCATGATAGTTTTTCCTTCATTGGTTAAAATCTGTCGGATGCGTTGTAGTTTCATTAGTATCAGGTCCACAAAACTTTCCTGACTCATGCTGCGCCAGGCCTCTCCATAATCATGATTTTTATCCTGCATTAATTTTTTTGCTGCTTCAGTATAAGCATCAAAGAGGGAAGAGACTTTTTCAAGTTCCAGCTCTTCGGGATCATTTTCCGATAATTCCAGTTGCATTAATCCTATCACTGCATAATTCACAATGCCTTTAAATTCTGCAGCAATACCATCCGCCACTTTCTGTTCTCCTTTTTTCTGTATGGTTCTGATTCGCTGTGCTTTTATGAAAATCTGGTCGACAATGGAGATGATACGTAACACCCTCCATGCAGTGCCATAATCTTTTGTTTTTTTGAGAAAAATTTCTTTACAAAAGCTGATTATCTGGTCATATTGCCTGTCTGTTGTTATCATTTCTTTTATTTCTATACTTTAGCTTCAAAAGTAACAAACTAAAGGCTAATGTTTACACTGAATTGCAAGGGAAGATTACTGGTTGTGGAAAAACCATTGGTAATGGGAATTATCAATGCCACACCAGATTCATTTTATCAGGAAAGCAGGTTTACCGGAAAAGACCGGATACTTGAACAAGCGGAAAAGATGCTGAAAGAAGGTGCGGATATTCTCGACATCGGCGGCCAAAGCACACGGCCCGGGAGTGATTTTATTTCAACTGACGAAGAGCTGAAACGTGTTATTCCGGCCATTGAGGCGATCATGAATAAAAATCCCCTGTCATTTATTTCAATTGACACCTTTAATTCAATAGTAGTTGCCGAAGCTGTTGCTGCCGGTGCCTGTATAGTAAATGACATTAGTGGCGGTGCGATGGATACAGAGATGATCAGAACCGTTTCTGCATTGCGGGTGCCTTATGTATTGATGCATATGAAGGGAATTCCGAAAACCATGCAGCAAAATCCTTTTTATGAAAATGTGACCCGCGAAGTGCTTGATTTTTTTATCTCAAAAGTCAATGTATTGAAAAACTCAGGAATAACAGACATAATCATTGATCCCGGTTTTGGTTTTGGTAAAACGATCGAACATAATTTTGAATTGTTGAAAAATCTTTCTGTATTCAAAATAATAGAAAAGCCGATACTTCTTGGCGTTTCCCGAAAGTCAACCATTTATAAAACACTTGGTATAACAGCTGAAGATGCTTTGAACGGAACAACTGTATTGAATACAGTTGGTTTATTGAATGGGGCTTCCATTCTACGGGTGCATGATGTAAAAGAAGCCAGGGAGGCTGTTTCGCTTTTTTGTGCCATGCAAAAATAAATGCCTCTTTTCTGTAGTTACAGAAAAGAGGCATTAAAGAATTCAATTAATTATTTTGATTTCTTTGAAGCCACGGTATCCTTAACCGGAGCCGTATTTACAGTCGGGTACTGTGTATCACTTATATTCGTAATTTCTACATCAAAGATTAATGCTTCAAAAATTTTATTACCCGGGCCGGCATTTCTTCCATAGGCTAAAAAACCGGGTATATACAGAGTCCCTTTACCACCTTTGTTAAATAATTTTAATCCATCTTCCCATCCGCGAACAACATCAAAATTTCCCATTTTAAATGTATATGAATCGGACTGAAATACACTATCTGTTTCTAAAATTTTACCGGTGTATTTTACCGTGATATATTTTCCATCAACTGCCGGTTCGCCGCTCCCTTTTTCTTTTACTACCACAAAAGTTCCGTCGTTTGTTTTTTGAGCTGTTATTTTTTTAGCAGCCAGGTATTGCTTCATACTTTTTATACCTTTTTCCATTTCCCCTGATTGCTTCATATTTTCCCATTCTTTGTTTATCAGTTCTGTTCGCTTTTTTTCAGTTATAGCCTGCATTTCTTTCGTTTCTTTTTCCTGTCTTGGTTTATCTTTTTCCATTTCAGCATTAAAATCAGGCATTGCCAGGCTGTCGGTTTTAAATACTTCCAGAATTTTGATGAATGTTTTAATTCTATCACCTTTTTTAGCATTTGGAGGTAATTGCGATACTAATCCTTTTTTTATAAGTGTATCTACCATTTCAATAGTAATAGCGCTGTCTCCTTTTTTTGTGAGTAAGAAAATTTCAGCGGGGCTGTAATCCGCATTTGGATCATTATTAACCTGGGCAAATCCGGGCATTTTTCCGTAGGTACTGTACATAAGAGAGTCATTAAGTTTTCTTATAAAATTAAACTTAACGACATTCCCAACTTTAGCGACAAAGTCTTTGCTGCTTCCGCCCGGATAGATCTTATAAACCAATCCTGTTTTTGTTTTTTTATAAGACATCTCACCGCAACCTGCTACTATAAAGGTTACCGCGGCAATCATCAAACTGAGTTTTGTTTTCATTTGTATTTTTTTATTGAAGTAATGATTTGTTTTCTTTCATGGCTGAATAAAAAGCCTCTATTGTTTTTTCCAGTGAATCAGAACTGCGGCCACCGGATGCATTAAAATGACCTCCTCCTTCAAAATATTTGCGGGCAAATGTATTGCAATCAAAATCACCTTTGCTGCGGAAACTCCACTTCCTCTCTTCATCACGGTCAATTACAATCGCAACCAGTTTGATGCCACGGATACTCTGCGGATAATTCACCAGGCCTTCTGTATCTCCTGTTTTTATCTGGTATTTTAAAAGATCAGACTTTGGCACTTTCAGAAGAACTGTATTGTACTCGTAAAATATTTCCATCCTGTTCAGCAACACGTGGCCAATAAACCGCATCCTGTTTTCCAGGAAATTATCAAATAACTCCTGGTGTACGTGCATATGTTCAAGGCCCTTATCTTTAAGGTCGGCGACTAACCGGTGTACATTGGCTGAAGCGGATGAAAAACGAAAGGATCCTGTATCAGCAAGCACACCTGCATAAAGGCAATCAATAATATCTTTTGAAAATTTATCACTATGTCCTGAAGCATATATCAGGTCATATATCATTTCACAGGTACTTGATTTTTTTACATCACTAATGCCATAATCAAAACCTTTTTCATCCGGCTGCTGGTGATGGTCAATCAGTATTTTTGTACATGACAGTTGTTCCAGCTTTGCTGTCATATTCTTTGTTCTGTTAATCGCATTGAAATCAAGGCAAAAAATCCATTCTGCTTTATCCAGTATTTTTTCTGCATTTTCTTTTTGAAGATCGTAATCAATTACCTCACTGCAGCCGGGCATCCAGCTGACCCAGCCTGCCCAGTTTGTGGGAGAAATGATGGTTACCTGATGTCCTAATGTTCTCAGGAAATGTAAAAGTGCCAGTGATGCACCCATTGCATCGGCATCGGGTTTCTGATGCGGTACAATAACAACTCTCTTTGGTTCATTCAATAAAGGAAATATTTCCTGTACGGGTTTCATTAGCGGCTGCGAAGGTATGTGTTAATGCGCAAACATGAAAATGGCAAATGAAGACTGGTGAAGTGCTTCAGATCAGGGAGCAAGGATTTAAATTAATTTTATAACAGTGATTATTTTCACATTTGCAAATTATCACTATTTCAAATTACTTTTGCGCCTCAAAGCATTAATAATTTATGAGCAATCAAACATTGACAATGATAAAACCCGACGCAATGAAGAAGGGTTATTCAGGTGGCATTCTGGATATGATAACCAAAGGTGGTTTCCGGATAGTAGCGTTGAAACAAACAAAACTAACTCCTGAAAAAGCAGGTGAATTTTATGAGGTACATAAAGAAAGACCTTTTTACGGCGAATTAATAGAATATATGAGTAGCGGACCCATCATTGCCGCAATAT
This sequence comes from Sphingobacteriales bacterium, assembly GCA_023251235.1. GTDB lineage: Bacteria > Bacteroidota > Bacteroidia > Chitinophagales > Chitinophagaceae > VBAS01. The sequence continues at coordinate 82,877 of JAHEZE010000001.1, forward strand.
TGGAAAAAGAAAATGCAGTAACTGATTTCCGTAAACTGATCGGCGCCACGAACCCTGCTAATGCTGAAGAAGGCACTATCCGGAAACAATATGCAACTTCTGTTGCTGAAAATGCTGTGCATGGAAGCGACAGTGATGATAATGCAAAAATTGAAAGCGACTTCTTCTTCTCAGCATTAGAAAGATTTTAAATTTGTTTAACTGTTGAAATAGCCTGGTGGGAAATGACTGTCTGGTTTATTATTTTTCAAAACTTATTTCTACTGAAACAACCTGACTTCTTTCGTTAAATTTTTTTTGTTTTATTAGTGAAATCTGATTTCACGGCTTTTACAGTAAAGCCTTCTTTACGCAGTAAGTTGATCACTCCTTTTTCGCCGGGCAGGTGCCCCGCTCCTACTGCAATGGTTACAGGCCTTTCCTGCATGATCGTCTTAAGCTTTTGCACCCAGTTGCGGTTACGGTTGTAGAGAAGTATTTCTTCATATGGCGACATGTCATTTTCATTCTTACTGATCTGTTGAGCCAGTTTTTCCAGGTCTTGTTCTTTGTAGGCCTGCATCATTTCTTCAAATTCTTTTTCTTCGTTCGATGCACTTCCATCAGTGGTTATATATTTAAGCAATTGTTCTGCCTGTAATTTATAGGGGATGCTGTCGAAGATGCTCATTTGATAAGCCATGGTCTCCAATCCGTCAATTCTTTTTTTATTATTCTTAGCTTCCTGCATGATCAATTGTTCCATCGCCACCGGGCTGTTACAGGGCATACTGGATTCCAGTAGTATTGATGATGCCAGCAACGGTTTATATGTTTCCAATTCTGAAAAAGGCATCATAATGTTTTTATTTTCCATAAATGTTTTCACTTTTATGTAATCATCGGCGCTCAGGAGATCAGCAAGAGAAGTATCGTTCCTCATTTTCATATGGCGAAGTGCTCCCAGCATTTCAAAAAGATTATCCATGTCCAGTTCCAGGTAAATCCTTTCTGAATGTTCAATGGCAGCTTTCAGACTGTCACTTAATGAAGCATCATCTTCACAAAGCATATGAATAGTACCGAATAAGTAAGAAGGTTTTTCAAGACCATTACCACTGATCTGCCATAATAAACTTTTTTCTAAACCTTGCGGTATGGGCCGCTCAATTTTTTTTGAAGAAGAACAGGCAAATGCCAGCAGGGAGAATATAAATGCAAAGCGATAAATTTTCATACGGGAATGTTTATACTTTTTATCATGATACCACAGCTTCTTCACCATATTGCTGGCTTTTGAACTTTAATGATGGAGAAGGGATGAAGGCTCCTATACCAAGTTCATTCCATTTTTTATCTACAGCAATTATTGTAGCATCATCTGCTAAAATAATATTGGGCCAGTTACGGTGAAAATCATCAAACTCTTTTGTTTTCCTTGTACCGTCAAAACCCATGCAGGCAGAATATGAGTTATGAGTTATGAGTTGTGAGTTGTGAGTTGGTTGTCTATAGAGGTGATGGTCCCTTTTGGGATCGAGGTTGTTACAGAATCGCCATAATGCTGTGGACAGATCATTGGCATCTACTGTATGCTCAACATATAAAATCATCTTTACTCCTTCCAGCTCCTTTAAAGTACTTAATTGTTCATGCAATTCTTTTATATGCCCTTTCCGGTTTTTCTCTACTGAAATTATCAGACAAGGAATTTCTTTTTTTAATAAAGATGTATTCACAGCTTTTATTTCAGGGAATTTTTCTATTAAAAAAATTTCTTCAAATTCGCAGCTCGCAGCTCGCAGCTCGTAGCTTTCATCTTGCTCTTCCGGAAATTTGAAAGTTCCGTCAATGCACATCTTTCCTCCAAACCCCAATTTACTGCAACTATGATCCAGCACATCCATAGGGCCTTGGGAAAAATAAATATCAGTGGCTGGATTTAAATTTTTGAAAACATATTTAGCCAGACCCTCATAATGCCGGATTTTTATTTCTCCATCTATCAGCACAAGTATTTTATTAAACATCATTTGCCCTGCACCCCACATGGCATTCATTACCTTTTGTCCCTGACCGGCATAATCTTTTTTAATTTTTGCAATTACCAGATTATGAAAAACTCCTTCCACGGGCATTTCCATATCAACGATCTCAGGAACTAAAGTCATTTTTATAGGCGCCAGGAAAATTCTTTCTGTTGCTTTACCCAGCCATGCATCTTCTTGTGGCGGAATACCGACAATAGTGGCCGGATAAACCGGATTTTTTTTATGCGTGATGGCCGTGATATGAAAACGAGGATACCAGTCTGGCAATGAATAGTACCCGGTATGGTCTCCAAAAGGTCCTTCCCAGATTAGTTCTTCATTGGGATCAACATAGCCCTCAATAATAAAATCGGCATCCACCGGCACTTCAATTTCCGGTTGAGTTATACATTTTACCAACTCAATTTTTTTCTTACGAAGAAAACCAGCCAGCATATATTCATCCACATTTTCCGGCAAAGGTGCAGTAGCAGAATAAGCATAAACAGGATCGCCGCCGAGAGCTACTGCCACGGGCATTCGTTTGTTCAGTTTTTTATATTCTGAAAAATGTTTGGCAGAAACTTTATGCTTATGCCAGTGCATACCGGTAAGTGTGGGCCCAAACACCTGCATACGATACATTCCAACATTCCTTGTTCTTGTATTCGGATCTTTTGTATGAATGATTGGTAAAGTCACAAAAGGCCCTCCATCTTTTGGCCAGCAGGTAATAACCGGAAGTTTAGTAATGTCGGGTTCACTCATCACAATTTCCTGGCACTCTCCTCTTCCGATTTTCACTACAGGCATCCAGGAAGCAAACTGGCCCAGCCGTGGCAGTAATTTTAATTTATCCAGTATTCCTTCTTTAGGTGCAGACAATAATCTGAACAGGCCTTCAATTTCTTTTGCTACATCATTAAGATGATTTACGCCCAGTGCCATGCACATTCTTCTTTCGCTGCCATAAGCATTCATCAATACAGGGAATGCATAGCCAGTGTTTTCAAATAAAAGAGCTTTGCCACCACCCGGTTGTTTGCTCATCCTGTCAGTGATTTCCGCAATCTCCAGTTTGGGATCAACATAAGATTTTATCCGAAGTAATTCTCCTTCTTTTTCCAGTGTATCTATAAAGTGTTGCTGATTTTTATATGCCATTGTTGAAAATGAAATTCAAAGGTAGAGTGAAGAAGACAATAAACAATTGGCAATAAGGAAAAGACAATAAACAAAAATGCATTTTAAAAAGAAACAGCCGGACAACCGAATTTATTTTTTTTACCTGAAAATCTAAATGAGCCACTACTGCTTCCACCATTCCCAATGCGGTAAGTAATATTAATGCCTGTGAAATAATAAATATCTTTTTGTTTTGAGCTGCCTCTCTGAGTGTCTTTGACAGGATAAACAGGATTGCCGCCGGCAATTTCATCCTCACGATAGGCAAGATCAACGGCCAATTGCCCTTTGGCTGCAAGCAGATCATTGTAATCCGCATAGGTTGTACTGACATCATCAAGGTAATCTGTAAAAAGTTTACGAAAACCAATTTCAATACCTGCACGAAGATTTTCAGTAATTGAAAATTTTATACCACCGCCAAATGGAATAGCTGGTTGTAAAAGGGAATATTGTTTTTTATCTGCATAAATTCCTTGGCCTTCCGTGCCTAAAGGCTTTAAAAAATATTTTTTGTTGCTTGTGTCGTAGGTATAAGGATTAAAATGAAACAGAGCAAGGCCGGCAAAAGCATATGGAGAATATCTTTTTTCATTTAAGTTAAATAAATAGAATTCGCTCACTACACTGAATTCAGTAATGACAGATTCAAATTGCAGATTTCTTTGTTTTAGAAAATCTTTATTGTTATAGCGATCATTGCCATCTACCCTTGCATAGGTAAAAGCGCCGCGTAACAATAACTGGTCAAAAAGTTCATAGTGAACAGTGGCGGCAATGAAGCCGTTCGTTTGCTTTTCAGCATAAAGCTTATCCAGTAAGTCTCCATTATAATTGGCCAGACCTCCTGCAACACCCAAATGCAGTCTTTGTGACAACAAAGTTGTAAATGATAAAAAGAAGAAAAGTAATGAGGCAATGAGTTTCAATTATTCTTTTTGATTTGAAAGCAAAAATAAGGCCGTTTATTGTAAACAAGACTTTTACAATAGCACGAATTTATTTGAATAGAAAAAACAGGATTTATTATTCAGAAAACTGTGAATCTGTGAGTTTGATACCCAGGCCAGGGCCTTCACCATAATTTATTTTCCCATAATTATAACTTATTCCTGAGGCGATGTCTTTTGAAAGTAAAAGAGGTCCGTCCAAATCTGCAAAATCAGATAATGGCAATAAATGAGCAATAGCAGCAGTTCCGATTGTTGATTCATTCATACAACCGACCATAACTTTCAATCCCAATTCTTTTGCTTTTTTTATCATGTTCCTGGCAGGAGTAATGCCGCTGCATTTAGTAAGTTTAATATTGATGCCATGAAAGTAACCTTTGCATTTTTCAACATCATTTTCTAAAGCACAACTTTCATCTGCAAATAAGGGTAATGGAGATTTTTCATAAAGTATCTTCATTCCTTCCCAATTATTTTTTGCCAGTGGCTGTTCTACCAATTCTATTCCCAGTTCTTGCAGTTGTGGAATTTTTTTCAATGCCTCATTGAGGGTCCATCCTGCATTGGCATCAACCCTGAGAATAGCATTGGTATTTTGCCTGAGTATCTTCACCATTTCAATATCATTTTCAGTACCTGCTTTTATTTTATAAACAGGCCATGGTTTCTCTTTTATTTTCCCGATCATTTTTCCGATGGTATCAATTCCAATTGTGTAATCAGTAAGAGGATTATTAGAAATATCCAATTTCCATAGTTCAAATAATTTTTTGCCTTTCATTTTTCCATAGAGATCCCAGGCAGCAATATCCAGTGCACAAACAAGAAAAGGATTGTTGGGGATCAGATGATGCAGGTAATGCCAGTATCGCTCCGGATCTGTGAAGGCAAATTTTTCCGCGAACGATTTTTTCTTTTCAAGCTCATCAATCATTTGCTCAACAGTAATATTATAATAGGTGATTGCAGGCGCCTCACCATATCCTTTAATTCCAAAATGTTCCAATTCTACAATCAGAGTGGGTTGATGCGTTTTTGTGCCTCTTGAAATAGTAAACGGGAAACGAAAAGGAAGATTGAAAGACTGTGCAGTTATTTTCATAGCACAAATTTGCAGGAAACAAATAAAGAAAAATAATCAATATTCAACACTCAATGTTTAATTTTCAATTATTGGATGCCCTTGCATTGAACATTGTTTGTTGAGTATTGAGCATTGTGCATTTAATTGGGAGATATCATCTGCCAGATAACTCAACATAATCCCGAAGCTCTTCATTAAACTCTTTTTCCCTTAGAAGATCCTCGAGAAATAGATGCATTCTGTATTTCCAATGATTGTTGGGATCAGCAGGAACATTAATACGTTCTTCATGGGGATTTTCTTTACGCAGCTTTACACTCATACCCAGAATATCCTGAAGTTGGAAGATACTCCACATTGCCGGCGAATGAAGATGCTGAAGAACGATGGCCCGGTTTATCCAAGGTTCACAATAATAAGGAGGATCGCCTTTCTGCCCCATCACATGATGATAAAAGGAAGTAATTTTTATTTTGTCTTCCTCCCACCAGCCCCGAATAGTACTCATGTCATGAGTAGATGGTGTTATTACCGATAAATAAGGCGCATCATTAGGATGAAAAAAATCAGTTCCCGGTTTTTTAGGCATTCTTTGAATTTCAAGTCCGAGTATTCCTAATTGTTGCATTACTTCCGGTACGCAATGAGGAACCATACCAAGATCTTCACCACAGATCAGCATATTGGTGGCCCGTTTCAGGTAAGGAAGTTTATGCATGGCTTCTTTCATCCAGAAATCATCCTGTCTCCTGTAGAAATAATCTATATAAAGTATTTTCAGTTTCTGCTGATAATCCTGATCGAGATGCCTGAATGAAAGTGTTTTTTCCATTGAAATCCGGAAATGAAACTTCTCACCCTGAGTACCCTCTTCTTCAAAAAGAATTACATTGGAAATAAGATCAAAAATCCCAGATTTTAATTTAATATTTACTTCATTGCTTTCAATGCTTTCAAAATATTTTTCAACATTACGTTGTGTGCTAAATTCCGGTTTTAAATCATAAGAAGCGAAATCATTGGTATTGACAAATTCCTCTTTCACTTTTCCGGATAGATTGCCGAATATTTCCCCGATCACATCATCTGTTATATACGGTTGGCAATACCGGCGATTTTCAAACCAGATTCCTCTCTCTCCGAATTCAAGAATAGAAACCGGAATAGCAGGAACAAAATGACCCATGATTCCTTCTACTGCATGTTCCGGAATACTCCAGATACGGAAAAAACCCAATATATGATCAATACGGAAGGCATCGAAGTAATTACTCAACTGTTCAAATCTCTTTTTCCACCAATCAAAATGATCCTCCTGCATTTTTTTCCAGTTGTAAGTAGGAAAACCCCAATTCTGGCCTTTTATAGCAAAATCATCAGGAGGGGCGCCAGCCTGCCATTTCATATTGTATAATTCCGGATCTACCCAGGTATCGCAACCAAACCGGTAAACACCAATAGGTAAATCCCCTTTCAGTATCACCCCTTTTTTATGAGCATAATCAACCGCTTCTTTTAATTGCAGATGTAGATGAAACTGTATGAAATAATGAAATGCTATTTCCCTGTGTGCCACAGAATTTTTTGATGAAAGCTTTTCAATTTGTTTTTTATTGTAATCAGAATGAGATTCCCAGGTGCTGTAATCAGAACTACCATGTTGATCTCTTAAAAAACAAAATGCAGCATATGATAAAAGCCAGTGTTTATTTTTATTGTAAAAATCTTTATAGTCATCTGTATCAAAAAAATCATCTTCCGTTTCATCATAAATTTCTTTAAGAGCAGCCAGTTTATTTTCCATCACTTCTACATAGTCAGAATCGGCCAGCGAGTTAAGTTGTTTCTGTTTATCAGAAAGAGCCCTGATTTTTGAGATATGTTTTTTGCCAGCAACTTTTTCCAGGTTGATATAAATCGGGTGCAGTGCAAATGCTGAAATGGCAGCATAAGGATAGGAATCAGCCCAACCATGGGTGGCCGTGCTGTCATTTACCGGAAGTATCTGTATCAGTTTAAGACCGGTTGTTTTTGCCCAGTCTGCTAATAATTTCAGATCAGTGAATTCACCTATTCCAAAACTCTTTTTACTGCGCAGACTGAAAACCGGAATGGCTACTCCGGCGCCCTTCCAGGTATTGTTTGGAAAATGAACAAATCCATCATGAAGTATAGTGAGTTTCTTTTTTGCAGCGTCGCTGTAAAGAATCCTGTTACCCCCATCTTCAAAACGGATGAACTTTTTTTCTGGTTTATTATAAATACCATATTTATAGGCAACCGGGAAATTTTCATTTGACAGGTCTAACTTGAGGGTCCACCAGTTTTTTTCTTTACTCAGTAATAGCGGTTTCTCAGTTGCCCATTTTCCCATCGCCTCCACATTACCTGCCATGCATATTATCTCATCCTTTTTCAGTAAAGGAAACTTAACTTTAAAAATATGGGTGTACTTTTTAAGCTCTTTTCCGGATGCTTTCGATACCCTGTTCTTCAATAAAACATTATTGAATGGGGTTGTATAAAACGCATTTTCATATTCCCCTGCATGATTCCAGATATCAATTACCAGGATTTCTTTTACACCATGTTTAAGGATTTCAATATTTCTGTCATTACCCTGCTCAGGAATGATTTCTCCATTTTCATTTTTCAGGATGTACTTATAATGAAAGCCGGCAGCTTTTTCTTTGTCAATTTTTAAATTCACAAACCAGAATTCCTCATTCATGTAAGTCATTGGAATAGCATTCTTAATGAGGTCTGTGCCAAGTTCACCATTAGTACTGATCCACAAACTCTGGCCAAATGATGTATTGAAACGTAAATAAAATTGTATCCGCATAGTTAGTTGGTCGGTGAATAAAACTCAAATAACCCGGCGGGGTCATTCGGCCTAAAGCTAATTAATTAAACTGTGTATTTTTAACACATTCGACGAAAATAATGAAAAACTTAATTTGAATAATCTATTTTCAGATATTGTGCTTGAGCAACGGGTTTAAAAACAAATATCATGCAATCATCTTTTGTAAACTGGAATCGGCTTTTCCTTTTTTGCCTGGGTTTATTTCTGGCCAGTTCCTTTGCTATGAAATGGATGGAAACTGATTTTATTTATAACAATGAACCAATTTCCATTTTCGGATTGGAATTATTTTATCCCAAAGAGAAAATAATCTCAATATTTTCCGGGATTAATGATAAGGTAAAAACTGCTCTTGGATATCATTTATACTTTGACTTTATTTTTATGGCAGGTGTATACCCGGGCATCGCTTGTCTGTGCATGATGGCAACTCAAAAAGTGAAAAAGAAATGGTTGATGAGAGCTTTATTTACACTGGCTTTTCTTCAATTAATTGCTTGGGCCTTTGACATTATTGAAAATTATCACCTGCTGAAATGGTTGAAAAACCCTGTTATCGGCGATGAGTTTGGCTTTTATCATTCAGTTGTGTACAGTAAATGGGTAATTGCTTTACTTGGAGTATTAACGGCAATAGGTACTTATTTGATCGTAATTTTCAGAAAGAAAAATCTCAAATCTTAATTCCTCCTAAGGAGTTCCTTCGGAATAAAATCAAAAATTGCTCACTCTCCCCTATTTTTGCGACAAATCTTTAAAACATGGAGCAACAAAATAAATCTACAGGTATTTGGTGGTTAATATTCCTTGCATCTGCCGCCGCCCTTGGCTATGCCATTTACAGTCATTGGGAATGGCTCACACTTCTTCTACCTTTTGTTACTACCTCTTTTGTAAAGGCTTTAAAGATTATTTAAAAAAAATATTTTTTAGCCAATATATTTTAAAAATGCCCCGCCTTTGGCAGGGCATTTTCATTTTCATTAATTACGGTTCCACCTCCTAATTCTGTCACTTGCAGAACTCATTTTTCTATGACGGTTCCACATTTGAGATGCTGTGAATGTTTTTTCTTTGTTAGTTACTATGGCTTTTTCAGCCATTGTTTCTTTTACTCCTTCTGTTAGTTGATGCTTTGTTTCTTCATCCAACTGTTCAGTTTCGGGCATAGTAATGCTCTTCATAAATCCTCCTTTTTTTTGTCTGTCGGTTTACAATCGTCTGAGCTCTTTTGGAAGCCTGCCTATCGGCAGACAGGTAATAAAACCAGGAAATTTCAATAGGGCTGGTTAGGTTACGTTCTTTGCAGTGTTTTGTTAGTCGCTCAGTTTTGAAATACAAAGATACGAAATATAGAATCGTTAAACAAATGA